>MGMG01000010.1 GCA_001796355.1 Chloroflexi bacterium GWB2_54_36
AGCCCAGCTCACGAACGGCATCCCATATGCGCTGCTGTGTCTCATCGGAAACATGAGCTTTATGGTTAATGACCTTTGAGACGGTCTGGTAACTTACCGAAGCGTGCGCAGCAACTTTCTTGAGCGTCACTCGTCTAGGCATAGAACCCCTTTGTTGGAAAGCGAACGTTCGCGCGAACGTTCGCTCTAACTGTACGTCGATAAAAAGCGTTTGTCAAGTACTTGTTTTTTCCCCCAGTCTTCTTTATCTTTTTAAGAATTAGTGCATGTATACAATATCCTACCATTCTATAATTAGTATCAGTTACTTGTGCGGCTAGTCGCTCAACCTACTGATTCAAAGGGGTAGAATAATTATATTAAACAGAATATTTGTTCTATTTAATACATCAAGCCATCTCCTTAGTGGTATGTTGTCTACGTTTTCTATTTTCTCCATGCCGTATCTGAATGTTACATACCATAACTACGCCATAGATTTGTAAAGATGAACTTGCAACCATGGCCCCCTTCCAAGGGTGCAATTGCTCGCCTTGTGGATCCCATTCCGATAATCGAAAATCAAAGTTGACCCATGGATAATCTGAACCACATGTTGATGCCCTCAGCGACAGTAGACAGGTCAGCTATGCTCTCGTGATACCTGTCTTTTCCAGTCCATAAACTTGTCGGGGCGGATTCGCTTCATTGTCATGCCCTGAGCAGTAAAGACAACCTTCCTACTATCGTTTGTGTAGAGAGAGACTGCTGGGTAACTGGAAAGAAACATAGCCGGCAGCCTTATATAAAACTGCCGGCATACAATAAATGGCTTGCAGGAGGTTACAGACCTATCCGCCCACGATTGTATTCCAGCCGTCAACAATTTTCTGGACGGCGGCCGAGAAGCTGGCCAGGCTGGTGGGGAAGTGCAGGTTGGGATAGGCGGATTCTGGCAGCAGTTTGGCGGAGACGTCAGCCGGCAGCACGACATCGCTGCGGCCTGGGTGAGCGTATCCGGTCGCCAGCATGATTTGGCCCTCATCGGAGAAGAGAAATTCGTTGGCCAGTTTGGCCGCATTGGGGTGCGGGGCCACCACGCTAATATATTCGGCGAAGAGCATGCCAACCGTACCATCACTGGGGATTATGATCTCAAGAGGCAAACCGGTGGCGTCGCGCTTGTTGAAGCCGTCAAAGTCGTAGACAATGGAAATAGGGCATTCGCCCTTCTGCACAGATGCGACATTTAACACCACACCTTCCCGCCAGTTCTTGCTGTCACGCAGCTGATTGAAGAAATCTAGGCCAGGCTGGATGTTATCTTCACTACCGCCGTGAGCATAGGCGGCTGCCAAAACCGAACCGGTGGCGTAGGTGGAAGTGCGCGGGTCACGACTGCAGACCATGTCTTTGTATTCCGGCTTCAGCAGGTCGTCCCAGGTTTTGGGAAGGTTGGTGACTAAGTCCTTGTTCACCAGGAAGCTGATCGCCCCCCAATAAGCCACGGCCCAACGCCCATCGGGATCCTTGAAGTTCTCGGGTATTTTATCCCAGTAGGTGTTGCGGTACTCCAGAGCCAGGTTATTTTCCAGTAGTTTGCCCAACGAGTCATAGCCGATGTCTGCAACATCCATTACCGGGGCGTTCTTCTCAGCCAGCAAGCGGGTAATCTGTTCGGCGCTGGTCATGTCGGTATCAGTGTGGGTAATACTGTATTTTGTCTCTATCGCTTTCCAGATGTTGCCCAGGTTTACCCAGTCGTCTGACATTCCATAGCTAATCACCTGGCCTTCCTTTTTTGCGCCGGCCATCAGCTCATCCATGGTCGCCGCACCCGTCCCAGTAGTCTGGGTAGCCTGGGGAGTGCAGGCTGCCAACGGGGCGATGACCAGTAGAGCTGCGACAATACCCAACAATAACTTCTTCATGGTTCCTCCTGTTCGTTAGTGAATTGATTGGATTCAACGGCTTTCGAACCTAACAGATACTTTTCCGTTCCAGCCTCCTTTCGATTTAGCGGCCGCCCACCAGGTTTTCGGTGGGTTTGCCGCTTTTCCCGGCAATCCATATGATCAACAGGGATGCGATCCAGGCCACCACAAAACTGATCAATGCCAGCGCAGAGGCCTGCCGCCCATCAAAGCGGGTGAATTCCACCAGGTACAGGGGAAAAGTTTTGAAGCGCGATCCTACCAGAAGATTAGTAAGGGTGAACTCGGAGAACACTGTGGAAAAAACCAGGAGACACCCACCTAGAATCCCGGGCATGATATTAGGGACAATCACCCGGATCAATGTGGTCCACCAGTTTGCGCCGAGGCTCTGGGCGGCTTCGCTGAGGACACGCGCATCGATACTTTCGAGTGCATTGGCAACCGGGCGGTACATGAAGGGGAAACACAGTACCATGCTGGCTGCTACCAGGATATTCGGGGTGTTTATAAGGGGAATAGGGATGTTTGAATAGAAGCGAATGAGCGAGAGCGCCAGGACAACTCCGGGAACCCCGAAGGCAAATACAGACATGATTTCGAAAACCACCTTGCTGCCTGGAACGTGAAGATGCGCCCAGTAGGTGCTGGGGGTTACCAGCAGGGTGAGGCTGGCTGCGGTGGCTAAAGAGATGATAAACGAATTTCTCAAGGTGAGCAGGAATGCGCGGCGCTCCACCACTACCTGCCACCATTCAAGGGTCAATCCTTCTGGTAAGATGCTCCGGTCCCAACGGGTGGCAATCGAGAAACCTAGCGTGGCCAGGACGGGGAGGATCATAAACGCCAGAAAGAGGGTGATGACTAGCGTACGCCAGAAGGCGGCCATCTTCATACGCGCCCCCTGCGAGCTTTGGCGCCCAACCACAAGTAACCGCCTACACATAGCGACATGATTAGGAGGGAAACAACTGCCAGAGCATCAGCTATTTCGGGTTGCAACTGAACTTCGCCCCGGATGAGCGAGGCAATCTGAACTGTCACCAGGTTGACATCGGGGCCGGTCAAAGTCCAGGCGGTGGCATAGGCGCCGAACGAGTTGGCGAAGAGCAGCAGGAAACTACTGAGCAGGGCTGGCGCTAAGATGGGCAGCGCCACATGCGTCCAGTACTGGCGGGTGTTGGCGCCTAGGTTGATAGCAGCTTCCCACAATTGTTTCTTGAGGCCCAACAGGGAGGGGATGATCAGTAAAATCATCAGCGGCAACTGGAAGTATAGGTAAGCAATGGTAAGGCCTGAAATGGAGTAGATGCGGAATTGCGGATAAAGGTTGATCCCCACGGCTGCCAGAATGAGTGTGATGACCCCGGTAGAACCTAAGGTGATGATGAAGGCAAAAGCCAGGGGCGCTCCGCCGAAGTTGGTGGTCACATCGGCCAGAGCCGTGAGAGCATTGCGAACAAGTTTGTGGGGGGTTGAGAGAATGGCAAGGGCCACAATCGGGCCGAGGACCACGCCCAGAAGGGCTGTAGTTGCTGAGAGACGGATGGAATTGACAAATGATTCGATTATGGATGGGCTGAAGGCATTCCGGTAGTATTCCAGTGTGAGTCCATCCGGGGTGATCAGGCTGGACTGTAGAACCGTAAAAATGGGCACAAATTGGAATGCAGCCGCGAAGAAGAGCAGCGGCAGTAGACCTGCCCATGCGGTCAGGCTATTGTGGCGGGTCGGCCGGCGGGCAGGAGATGGTATGGCACTTGGCATGCTAGCTATTCCGAGAGGGCAAAGATAAAGATAGATCGTCTGCTGCCACACATACAGTGCCGGTGTAATGTACACCTGCCTGGGCTGCTATATCCACCCTCCCGGCCGGAGGGTAGAGATGGGTCAGGACGAGCTGCCCAACATGAGCCCGAGCTGCAAGTTGTCCGGCATCGCTGGCGTTCAGATGGTCGCCGCCCGGCCAGCCGGCAGGAAACGAACATTCACAGATCAGTATGTCCACGTTGCTGCATAGATCAACCAGAGCGGTGTCTTCTGCATAGATCGCACTGTCGGCGCAATCACCGGTATAAACCAGTGAGCCTTCTGGAAAGTCGAAACGGTAGGCTAGGCTGGTGGGCGTGTGGTGGGTGAAGGCGGTCGAAATGCGCACCTCTCCCAGTTCGAACTGACTGGCTTCGCATTCCTTGATCGTAAATGGATAGTTATGCGGGGCAATCCCCGGGTACAGGCTCATCAGGCCATTGTAAAATACTGTAGTACCACGCGGACCGGTCAGGAAAACCGGCAGGGTCCGTTCCATCTCCGGGTTTGAATCATTCATCTGGAGGAAAGTCGCCAGGTCGAGGGTATGGTCTGAATGGAGATGGGTGAGGAAGATGTACTGCAAGGAGGTCGGGTCAATCCCCCGGGCGGCCATTTTATGGATCGCGCCTGGGCCAATGTCCAGCAGGTAGGCAGTCAACTGACGGACAAGCAGAACTGCCGCTGGAGTGCGGCCAGGAGAGGGGACAGCAGTACCGGATCCGAGCAGGATGATTTCCAATGTAACAACGGATCGTGTGAGCGCTAGATGGGTTGAAGGATGGTGTTAGCGTCAATGATGGCTGCGAAATCCAATCATCATCATAGCAAAACCGATTGACGATGTCAATAATTCTGTTCATATTAATGATATATTAGTGACAAAACATAACAAAACAAAACACATAATGTTATGTTTTGAGGAAGCGGTCTGGGCGAACAAACTGCCTAAACCAGGCTTCAAGGCCTGAATAATGCAAAAGACTATATAATAATTTCCATTACTCCGAAAGCGTCTGCCCCCGCTGAGGAGCCGGAGAATATATACGGCTCGATCCCGCTGGATTGCCGGTACTGGCTCACGACGTTTTGAAAAGCTTCTGCCGTTGAGGAAGTGTTCCATCCCAATACCGCTACCGTGCCGCCAGCGCCGCCGCCGGTGATCTTGGCACCGAGCAGGCCGCGCGAGGCCTCCTGGCGCACCAGTTCAACAATCTTGTCAGTAGCTGGCGAACCCAGACCGCATGAGTTGTAACCTTCGTGTGCCTGGTACATCAATTCGCCCAACTGGCGGCCGGCCTGTTCCGAAACACCCTTTCCAGCTCCTGAGATCAGGCTAAGAAACAGGGAGACACGCCAATTCTCTTCCACAGCGTAGCGCGTGGCCGCCTTGACCGGGTAGGTGACTTCATCCCGGACAGGTGTGTATGGATCGAGGTGGATCGGGAATTTTTGACTAAAATTGGCACCGGTGACGGCGGCAGGGAGGCGATCCTCGTAACGGGCCCGAAACAGGCTTGGAGAAAGTCGGGCCAGGTAGCCTTCCCAGAGCGGATCGGTATACCGCTTCAAGATGCTGTTTTCATCCAAAACCGGCTGGATACCCTCATACTCGCACAGGAAGCGGTATCCCATAAAGGTGGCTGACCGGGCCGACTCGTATTCGAGACCGGAGACGGCATGGCGCACCCCCGAGTCGATGCCCCAGAGCATCAGGTTCTGCGGTAGGTGTACAAGCGGGTAGGGGATGCAGGGTTGGCAGAGCATTGGTACAAAGGTATCCGTGTCACCCATCACCACCGCCAGCTGGTCCATGATGCCGCAGGCAGAACCGGTCAGGGCGATCTCCACCCACTGGGTGGCAGCTGCCAGTTCTACGCCAGCCAGGCTAACCCCATAGAGGGCGGCCATGGCTTTCATCGGAGCCACTTCCAGGGCGGCTGAAGAGGACACGCCCTTGCCCAAGGGCACGTCGGACCTGAGATAGAGGTTCAGACCATGCTGAACTTTCTGGAAATATTTCAACAACAAGTAGTATAGGTCTCCCAGAATATAGGCACACCAAGCCCGGTTCTCCTGGGAATTGATCCAATTGCGCACAGTATCCAGGGGCTTAACCGTGCTGCCATTGACCAGGTCATCCAGTGAAAATTCAACCCGCTCCTCCCAGCCAAGGCGGCTGACTTCAGGGTTATAGAAGACCACCTGGCGGTCCGAGCGAGCCTGCAAGGCGGCCAGGGTGGCCTCACGGATGGTAGTCTCAAAGACCAGGCCGCCGGTGTAGTCGTCGTTGCCACCCATTAGATCCAGGCGACCGGGCGTGCGATTGATATAAATGACCCGCCCCGGAGCAAAGAAAGCAGGGGAAAGAGCCTTTACCGCATCCAGAAACTGGGTAGTATCCGGGTAAGGTTGAACATTCATTTCCGTGGCATTCATGTCTGCTCCTCCTAACGTGGCTGTGGCCTTACACAAAATTAATCAAGATGTTATGATTAGTATTGTAACATGCGCAAAACGATCGGTCAATAAACATAAAACGAAATAAAACACTTGACAAACATAACCCCTTCGCTATAATGGATGCAGAACACATCTTCAGGGAGAACACGCGTGATGCCAAAGGGTCGAAATCTTCGCCGCAGGAAGCGATGGACCGCCTGGCTGGGTATTGTCCCGGTTCTGGTCTTCTGCTTTGCGATAGAGATTGTCCCTATTATGATGATGGTCCGCGGCAGCGTCATCGATTCAAAGGGCAACTTTACCCTGGCCAATTATGCCTCCCTTGGCATTCCCCTGTATGTAAATTCGTTCATAAACAGCATCAAACTTTCTAGCTTGTCGGCATTGATCGGCACGGCGTTGGGCACACTGATTGGCTATGTAATTTACCGCTGGCCGTTGAACCGGGTGCGGGAAGCCCTGATCACGCTTTCGGATGTGACCACCAATTTCGCGGGCGCGCCGCTGGCATTCGCCTTCATCATCATCCTGGGTTCCACCGGCATCGTCACGCAGTTTTTTCTACAGTACCTCAATATCAAAATTTATCCGGAATTTTCGGTGTATTCGTTATGGGGCCTGGTGCTGGCTTACGTTTATTTCCAACTACCGCTCATGGTCCTCTTGATCATCCCGGCCTTCACCGGCCTGCGCAAGGAATGGTTTGAATCAGCTCAGAATCTAGGAGCCAGCAGTTTCCAATTCTGGCGGCGCATCGGCCTGCCGGTACTGACGCCTTCCTTGGTTTCAGGCCTGGTGTTGCTCTTCGCCAACGCCTTCGGTGCGTATGCAACAGCCTATACCCTCACCGGATCCAGCCTGACCCTGGCGACTATCCAGATTGGCTTTACGGTCACAGGTGAAGTGCGCCATGATCCTGGCATTGGCCTGGCCATGGCGTTGATCTCACTCCTCATTATGGGATCTTGTATTGCCAGTTACCAGTGGGCCACCCGGGCGGCCCGGCGCTGGTCAAGTCGGTAGGAACAAACCCAGATGGCTTCCCGCTTAAACACTAAACACAAGGCTCCATTCAGTTACCTGGTCATTCTGGCCTTCTTCCTGGGTTATATGCTCCTGCCCATCCTGGCGACTTACCTCTTTTCAGTTGCCACCCGCTGGGACCGAACGATACTGCCTGAAGGCTACACCCTGGAATGGTACCAGACGGCCTTTGCTAGCTCTTATTTCACCATCACCCTGCGCAATTCGCTGATCGTGTCTATGGCTTCGGTGCTGGTCAGCTTGTTGATCGTAGTGCCAACCGTATACTGGGTACGTACGCGTCTGCCCGAGGCTAAACCACTGCTTGAGCTCCTGATGATCCTGCCCTTCGGAATCCCAAGTGTGGTGCTAGCCCTGGCGCTCGTGCAGATCTATAACATGCCGCCGATTGCCAGGTCACCTTACCTACTGGTGAGCGCAACGGTCATCTTTTCGATGCCGTTCATGTACCGGGCGGTTTCCAATGCCATTGAAGCCATCGACGCCAATACCCTGACCGAAGCAGCCCAGAGCCTGGGAGCCGGGCTGGGTCCAATATTGACTCGAGTTATCATCCCCAACATTTTCCCGGGGATTCTCAGCGGCAGCCTGCTGGTTTTTGCCACTGTTTTTGCCGAGTTTACCCTGGCAAAGCTTATCACCGGGGCTGGCTTCAAGACGTTCCCGCTCTTGCTGGTGGAATACACCCGCAAGAACGGCAGCGTGGCAGCCGCGCTTTCAGTCATCTCATTCACCATCGCCTGGGTAGCATCCATGCTAATCCTGCTGGTTGGGCGAAGTGGAAAATCTGGCCGGCAAGAACATGCTCCCACACATTAAAAAGAGAAACCGACATGGCCTACCTCGAATTAACTGATGTCTCCAAATCCTTCGCCAACGTGGCTGCGGTGAAAAATTTTTCCCTGGCCATTGAAAAGGGCAAACTGGTGTCGTTCCTGGGGCCCTCTGGCTGCGGAAAAACCACCACCCTGCGCATGATCGCCGGGTTTGAACAACCGGATTCTGGTACGATTACCCTGGGCGGTCAGGACATTACCGTGGTTCCACCTAATCAGCGCGGTATCGGGATGGTCTTCCAGGCCTACGCCCTCTTCCCAAATATGAGCGTGGCTGAGAATATCGCCTTCGGGCTGAAGATGAAACACACTCCAAAACCAGAGATCGAGAAGCAGGTAGACAGTGTTCTTGAGTTGATCCGCCTGTCAGATACGGCCAAGCGCTTTCCCCATCAGCTCTCGGGTGGACAGCAGCAACGTATCGCCCTGGCACGGGCCCTGGCGGTCCAGCCACAGGTCCTGCTGTTGGATGAACCGCTATCGGCATTGGACGCAGAGGTGCGCCTGGCTCTCCGCGGCGAAATCCGACGAATCCAGTCTGACCTGGGAATCACTACCATATATGTAACCCACGACCAGGAAGAGGCACTTTCAATTTCAGACCTGGTGGTGGTGATGAACAAAGGGGACATCGAACAGGTGGGATCGCCGATTGATATTTATCGTAAACCGCAAACCCGTTTTGTGGCTACATTCATCGGCACAGCCAACCAGTTTACCGGCGAAATGTCCGGTGAACACACCGTGCTGTGTGGACAGTACCAATTGAACACCCGGCCGCCGGCAGACCGCATTGCCAGCGGCAGTGCAGTGCTTGTGCTGGTGCGGCCTGAAGCCATCCAGGTGGAAATGGAAGCGGATCCGCGGCCGTCTGTGAACGCAATACCCGGTATGGTTGAAACCGTCACCTTCCATGGAGCAGTCACCCGGCTTGGAGTGAATGTGTATGGCCAGCGAGTGGTGGCGGATGTGACCGAAACAAACACCGGAGTGATTAATCTCAATCAAAAAGTTTGGCTAACCTTCCCCCCAGAAGTCTGCCAGGTGATGGTGCAGAACGAATGATCTTCATCAACGGACACGAAATTGTGCTGGATCACGAAGAACGGCTTGAGCCCTGGACGGACTACGGTCGGGTAGTCTGGCTGGCAATGAATTTTATAAAGAACTGCCCGGTTGAAGCGCATAATGGCCTGCCCTGGTACCTGCAGTATTCCTGTTTCTGGACGGACCCTCTGCGTCCGGTCGTCTGGCCGGACAACCCAGCCGGTAAGTTTGCCTGGGCAGTGACCACTCTTTTAAAATATTATCCCTATTCGGGGGATGCGACCTTCGTCGATATTACCCGCACCATGCTGGAACGCTTATGGGAGCAGCGCACGCCGGAAGGCTACGCCTGGGCTGGTCTGCCATACGCTTCAGCTCACCCGGGTACAGGGGGCTATTTTGGCGCCCGAGCTGACGGCGAATATGTCACTGAACCGGATAAAGCTGCCCAGGCCGGCAAGGCTTATCTGGATTTTTACAAGCTGACCGGCGAAGAGCGTTATTTCGACATAAGCATCCGCATTGCGACTGAACTCACCCAGCACTTGCGTATGGGCGATGGAGAGCGCTCGCCCTGGCCTTTCCGGGTGGATGTGCGCGACGGCCGGGTGGTGGAAGAATACACATCCCACCTGATCCCTGCGGTGCGCCTCTTCGAAGACCTGGCTAGGTTGGGCGAGGAGCGCTTTGCAGCAAAGCGAGACCAGGTCTGGGACTGGCTGGCAGCGTACCCGCTGAAGACCAATCTATGGAAGGGGCATTTTGAGGATATCCGCCTAGACCCGGGCAACGGTAACCGGGATCAGGTGTCTCCATTGGAGACCGCCCGCTACATCCTGGAGCGCCGGATTCAAATCCCTGATTGGCAGGAAATGTCAAGAAACCTGATTTTATGGGTGAAGGATACCCTCGGAGGCCGTCCCTTTTTTACGGCGGTGCCTATTCACGAGCAAAAATACTGCTATTTTGTGATGGGCAGCCATACAGCCCGCTATGCCAGTTTATGTGCACAGTACGCTGAAGCCACCGGAGATGCTTCCATGTGGGAGGAAGCCAAACGTTCCTTTAACTGGGCAACCTACATGGCAGGCGACGATGGCCTGGTGACGGTGGGGGTTGACCGGCCCGACTATTACAACCAGTGCTGGTTTACCGACGGTTATTTTGATTACGTGCCTCATTTCATCGACGGAATGGCGGCCATGCCTGAAACCGCCCCTGCCGACAGCGATCATTTGCTACACTCTACATCTGTTGTCCAGCAGATCAACTACAACCCTTACCGGGTCAGCTACCGCACTTTCAGCCCCGGAACCCAAATCCTGCGGCTGACCTTTAAACCGGTTTCGGTGCAGGCGGGGAGAGAACCCCTGTCGTACCAGGCTTCTCCTGCCGGAGGTCCGGGGTGGACATTTGATGAGGACCAGCGCGTTTTACGCATAATTTCAAACGACCGCGAAGTCGTTATATCGGGATGTACCGAAAGGGGGTGATATATAAGGATTTTCTCCGCACCGGATAGGCTAGTATTCGTCAAACTTCACTTTTGCAACCAGAAGAAGATAGAGAGGAGCAGCAATGTCCAAGAAATACGTTTATGTACTCAGCCTGATTGTAGCGCTATCCATGGTTCTGGCAGCCTGCACCCCGGCTGCGACTCCAACAGCAGCTCCAGAACCGACCATGGCCACGGAACCAACCAAGGTGCCAGAAGCTACTACCGCTCCTGAGCCCACCAAGGCACCCGAATCCACCGTCGACCCTATGGTGGAACTGGAAACCGCCGCGAAAGCGGAAGGCACCATCATCAGCTATGGCCTGCCCGACGACTGGGTGAACTACGGCGGTATGTGGGCACTCTACACCGAGAAATACGGGATCACCCATGCTGACACCGATATGTCGTCTGGTGAAATCCTGGCCGCCCTGAAAGCCGAAAAAAGCGCGCCGGTGGCTGATATCACCGACCTTGGCCTGAACTTCGCCAAGGTGATCAACGACGAGAGTCTCTCAAAACCTTACAAGAACAAATATTGGGACGAGATCCCCGATTATGCCAAGGATCCTGACGGCCGGTGGGCTGCGGCCTACTGGGGCGCCATCGCCTTCACCGTCAACGCAGATATCGTCAAGACCGTCCCCCAGACTTGGGAGGATCTGCTGAAGGAAGAATATAAGGATACCGTATGCATGAAGGATCCGCGCGAATCGGCCACAGCCAACATGGTGGTCCTGGCGGCAGCATACGGGCATGGCGGCTCTGAAACCAACGTTCAACCGGGCTTGGACTTCTTCAAGAAAATGAAAGAGAACGGCATCCTGCGCCCAGTTGCTCCCAGTACATCGGCCATCCAGAAGGGTGAATGCCCCATCTCCCTATTCTGGGATTTTGACGGTTTGAGCAAGAAAAAAGATCTTGGCATGAACTTGGAGATAGTCATCCCTTCCGATGGCACCGTGGCAGGGCTATATGTCCAGTTCATAACAGCTGGCGCACCGCACCCCAATGCGGCTAAACTCCTGCTGGAACTGGAATACTCTGACGAAGGTCAGCTGGCCTACGCCAATGGGTTTGTACACCCCATCCGCGAGAACGTGAAACTCCCTGACGACCTGCTGGCTATGTTCCCTCCGGAAGAGGCATATGCCCCTGTAGCCTTCCCGAAAGATTTTGCTGCCCTGGATACAGCTGCAACTGCCATTTCCGACGGCTGGACCCTGATATCTGAATAACTCACTCCATAGAACCAGCCTGGGTTATCTCAGGCTGGCCTGGGAGGATATGGTAACCAATCAAAGGAGGATATATGCCTGGAACGGGAGAGCGGATTCGGCTGGCAAGATTGTTTTCTGAAGGAAAGAACGCGGTGATCGTGGCGGTAGATCACGGCCTGTATTTTGGCCCGCTGCCCGGCATGATCAATCTCCCCGCAGTGATTGACCAAGTGGCCGGTGCAGATGCTATTCTGATGAGCCCGGGTATGCCAGCCCACTGCGGCAGTGTTTTTTCGAAGCGGGGCGCGCCGGCTTTGATTATCCGCTTGAATTGGGGTTCCAATTATGCAGCCCAGTGGCGCTACAAACACAGCTACAGCGTCCCTATGGTCTCGGCGGCTGATGCCGTCGCCCTGGGGGCCGACCTGGTGATCAGCAGCCTGACGCTGCGCAACCCGGATGAGGCCGAAGATGCCGGCAATGTGGAAGTCTTTTCGGCTTGCGCTGCCGAAGCGCGCGCCTTGGGCATCCCCCTGGTAGGAGAAGTCTACCCCACCGGTGGCGACGACAAGACGCCCGAAGAACTGCAGGAAGACGTTTTCATCGGCAGCCGCATGATCGCCGAACTGGGCGCAGACCTAGTGAAAACGTTCTATACCGGAAAGCATTTCAAGGAAGTGACCGCTGCAACACCAGTGCCTGTGCTGGCCCTGGGAGCCAAGAAAATGCCCAGAGAGAGCGATGCCCTGCACCTGGCAGCTGATGCCATCAGCTCTGGCGCACGCGGGATTGTTTTCGGGCGCAATGTAATCCAATCCAATGACCCCGGCCGACTGCTGGATGCCCTCAAGGAAGTTGTCAAAGAATTCAAGGCACCAGACACGGTCGCGGCGGCCTTCCACCTGGAGTGACATGCCATTGTTGATGGGGATTGACGCAGGTACCACTTCGGTCAAGGCAGCCCTTTTTTCACCTGACCATCAAATGCTGGCGGTTGCCAGACAGGAATACACCCTCGACAGCCCTTCCCCGGAGCGCGCACAGCTGGACCCCGAGATTTACTGGCGGGCCTGCACCCAGGCAGTGCGCCAGGTGATTACCCGAGCGGCAGCCAATCCACAGGATATCGCTGCCCTGGGAGTATCGAGCCAGGGGGAAACTACCATCCCCCTGGATCGCCTGGGGAAACCACTGTATCCAGCGATTGTCTGGCTGGACAACCGTGCAGTGAGCCAGGCTATAAGCCTTGCCGCCCAATTTGGACAGGAGTTATACGATCGGACAGGGATTCCGGAAATCATCCCCACCTGGACGGCTTGCAAGATCCTTTGGCTGAAGGAGAACGAGCCGCAGGTATTTGCGGCGGTGCAAAAATACATGCTGGTCCAGGATTACCTGGTTTTCCGGATGACCGGGCAGGCAGTGACGGATGGCTCCATTTCCTGCACTACAGCTTTATACGATATCCGTAGGCACGCCTGGTGGCCCGAGATGCTGGCTGCCGTAGGGATCCAGGCCAGCCAGCTGTGTGATATTGTCCCACCCGGCACTTCAGTGGGGACACTTTCTGCTGAAGCGGCCAGGACTCTAGGATTGGGCCGGCAGGTGCAGATTGTCTGCGGCGGGATGGACCAGGCCACCGGTGCCATAGGGGCGGGAAATACCACACCGGGGGTCATCTCCGAAACGACGGGCGCTGCGCTGGTCATCCAGGCCACCATTGACGATCCGGGCATGGACCAAAGGAAAATCATCCCGGTATACTGCCATAGTGTGCCTGACAAGTATTTGCTGGCCCCGGTATGCCCTACAGCCGGCATGGCTTTAAAGTGGCTGCGGGATACTTTCTTCCAGGCGGAGATGAAAATTGCGGAAAGGGAAGGCTGGGATGCGTACGACCTGATGACAACCCTGGCGGCAGAAATCCCGCCCGGTTCAGATGGTCTTATCATGTTGCCGCACCTGATGGGCGCCTTCAGTCCTGTGCCCAACCCGCAGGCGCGCGGTGTTTTCGCCGGTTTTTCCCTTTCGCATGGGCGTGGGCATTTTGTGCGGGCCGTCCTGGAAGGGATTGCGTACCTACTGCGGCAGAACCTCGAAACCATAGCAAATGCAGGAATGCCGGTGCTGGGGCTGTGTTCAACTGGCGGCGGCGCCCGCAGCCCCCTCTGGAACCAGATCAAGGCAGATGTTTGCAAACTGCCGCTGGCGACAGTTGAAAACGAAGAAGCCGCTCTGCTGGGTGATGCTATTCTGGCCGGAGTGGCAACTGGTATATATAAGTCGATTGATGAGGGCTGCAAGGCGTTGGTGCATTTCAGCGGCAATATCTTGCCGGGTGACCAGTCCGGGTTTTATGAGGCCGCCTATCGTTCCTTCTGTGACCTGGACGAAACGCTGACGCCCTATTTCCAAAGGAATTACGCTGCCTAAAAAACAGGCACTTTCACACCTTATTATTTGATTCGCAAATTTCTAGGAGGATAACCGATGGCAACGAAAGCAAAAGTGGGCGTTCTGGTAATGGCCTTGCTGGAAGACGATTACAACAAAACCGCGCATGTGCGGCCGCTGGCCCAGAAGGCAGCCGACCGCATCGGTGCTATAATCGGCGAGTATGCTGATACAATCTGCCCGTCCCTGGTGGAGGAAGAATACCAGGCAGAGGCCGCCGCCCAAATGTTCAACGCGGCCGGGGTGGACCTGATTGTGGCAGTCGAAGTGGCCTACACCAAGGGCATTGTCCCTACCCGCTGTTTCCTGAGTACAACTGCCCCTGTACTGGTCTGGAACACCCAGCAAATCCGTTTCCTGCCAGAGGACGCCGATTTTGACCTGATCATGGTCAACTCAGGCATGGCTGGCGTTCCGGAAATGACCTCGGCTTTGCTGCGCATCGGCAGACCCTTCTGGATGGTGACCTCACACATCGATGACCCGCAAGGCCGCCGGAAGCTTGCTGATATCATTGCCGCGGCCGGGATCATCCGGCGGTTGAAGACTGCCCGGATTGCCGTGGCTGGCCACGCCTTTGAGGGCATGACTGACCTGATGATGGACCAACTCAACCTGCGCCAGTATGTGGGCCCGGTCTGCTGGCCCGTAGAACCAGAGAAGGTTGCCGTGGCAATGGCCGAAGTCAGCAGCCAGAATGTGAAAGCCCTGGTTGCTAAAGAATCTGGCCGCTACCGAATTGATATGGAAACAGCCCAGTTTGAACGCTCTTGCAGGCTGGCGCTGGCCTTGGAAAAAGTGTTACTTGATGGTAAGTTCGACGCATTAGCCTCCTTTGACCAGGTGTGGCTGACCGACCCGCGGGTGGGAATTATCCCCTCCTACGGGACGGGACGCCTGTGCGAAATCGGACTGCCCTGTTCGACCGAAGCTGACCTGACCACCCTGACTGCCATGTTGATCCTGCAGGAAATGACCGGTCAGGCAACATTCCTGGAGAATTACGTCATCGACTTTGATCGTAGTGCAATGATCCTTTCTCATGACGGTCATGGGAACCCTGCCCTGGCCGCCAAACCGTCCGATGTCGCCGTCAAGCACAGCATCTACTATGAGGGCGTGAATGGTTTCGGGGCGGGCTTTGAATTTGCCTATGCCCCCGGCCCGGTAACCAACCTGTCCTTGGTGAACGTAGACGGCCAACGCTGGCGTCTGAATGTGGCTGAGGGTGAGTCGATTGCCATCCAGCCCCGACCGGTGGCGGCTCCTCAGATGCTGTTCAAGCCCAAACATCTGAATATCGACGACTGGTGCAACGCCTGGTGCAAGGCTGGCTCGCCGCACCACATGGCGCTAGCTTACGGTCACCTGGCAAACCAGATCAAACTGTACGGCGCTCTGGCAGGCCTGGAGGTAGTTGAAATCTAAACCTGTAACCGGCAGTGATGAGGTAAAAAAATGGATGTCTTAAGCGCAGTTGAACGCCGATCGCTGATCGCCCAAATGGTCCTGGAAAAAGGCAAAGTATTGCTGCCGGACCTTGTGGAGCAGTTCAAGGTTACAGAAACTTCCATTCGCCGGGATTTGACCTTGTTGGAATCCAACGGGCGGTTGAAGCGTGTCCATGGTGGGGCAGTGTTGCTTTCGGGTAATTCGCGAACCGATTCGTTTACCGAGAAGATGCAGATTCATATTGGCGCCAAGGAACGTATCGGCAAGGCTGCTGCCGAGATGATCCATCCGCGGGATGTGCTCCTGTTGGATTCGGGCACCACCACCCTGCAGATTGTCCGCCAGATCCCAGCCGACCTGCGCCTCAGCAGTGCCATTACTCTGGTTACCAATTCTCTGCCGGTTTCCCACGAAGTGCTCACCTGGCCGTCGCCCAATCTGGTGGTCCTGGGGGGCATCTACATGCCCGAATACCAGGCCACTGTGGGCCCGCAGACGCTCAAACAACTGCAGGAATTGACGGCTGACCGAGTCTTCCTGGGCGCGGACGGCCTGACTGTGCAGGGGGGTGTGACGACCGCCAATATCCTCATGGCCGAGGTGGACCGCCTTATGGTGGACCGCTCCCGGCAGGTAGTACTGGTCACAGACAGCAGCAAGCTGGGCAGGATGGGCTTCGTGCCCGTCAAGCAGATCAGTGCCTTCCACATGCTGATCACCGACACCAACGCCCCGGTAGAGATCATCGAAGCCATCCGAGCCGAAGGCGTGGAAGTCATCCTGGTCTAGGCATTTATGTATCCAGGAATCCAGATCACACCCCCATTTTTTGAGATCGGCCCGAAGGCTTACTTGTACGGCCGCCAGTTGATGGAACTGGCCCGGGAAGCCGACCGCTTGAGTCGGGTTTACGGGGTGCAGATTATCATCACACCGCAAACCGTGGATATCCCGGCTGTTGTTCAAGGTACCCATAGCCTGCTGGTGTTTGCCCAGCACATGGATTCCCTGCCGGCGGGACGCGGCATCGGAGCAGTTTTGCCTGAGGCGCTCAAAGAAGCGGGGGCTGCCGGGGTACTTCTAAATCACGTAGAGAAGCGCCTCCCGCTTAAGGAACTAGAGCGCACCATCCAGCGGGCTAACGAGGTGGGGCTGGCCAGCATGGTCTGCGCCGACGGCCTGAGGGAAGTGGAAGCCGTGGCCCGGATGCAGCCCAACATTCTCCTGGCGGAATCAGCCGAGATGATCGAAGGCAGCAGCCGGGGCGAGGATGACCAGGCCGAGATAACCCGCATCAACGAACTGGTCTGGAAGATCAACCCGGAAATCCGGGTCCTGCATGGGGCGGGCATCCGCTGCGGGCTAGATGTGTACAACGTGATGGCTGCCGGGGCCCAGGCAGCCGGTTCCACAAGTGCGATCATCCTGGCCCCAGATCCGGCCGGGGTGCTGGAAGAAATGATACGGGCGGCGCGCGCTGGCTGGGATGCCGCCAACAACCTGAGATGAGGGAGTACCTGCCTTGAGCGTATATAACGAAATATTCCAGATCCAGTCTGACAGGCGGCCGACCTTCGAAGACGTGACTGAGCAGGTACAGGCAGCCTTGCAAAAATCGGGCATCTCCAATGGGATCTTACTAGTTTTCTCACAGCACACAACTTGCAGTGTGTTGATACAGGAGGCTTCAGATGATGTCAATTATTGGGGCACCGAGCTCTTGATGCAGGACCTGGTTAATGCCCTGGAGAAGATTATCCCCACCTGTAAGACGGAAGGGCAGTACCTGCACCCGGGACCCAAGCATATCCAGGCTGCCATGGGGCGGGATGAAGAGGCTTTCTGGTCACTGAATACCGATGCCCACCTGCGTTCCGTTTTACTGGGGCGTTCAGTGACCATCCCGGTGGTGGACGGAGAACTAGTGCTGGGTGAATTCGGGCGGGTCTACTTCGCTGATTTTGACCAGGTGCGCGCCCGCCAACGGACAGTACGGGTACAGGTGATGGGAGAATTGGGGACCTGAAGCAGTTTTAGGTGGGATCAGGCCACGTGGAATGCATAGTGTGCCCAGTCGGAGCAGCTATGAAAACCCAGCTTGATCATTTCCCTAAATTTCGATGATAATAAATTCGCCCAAGGGGAACCATGTTCATACTTTCGAATTGGCCTCAAGGAATTGATCCTAACTTGACAGCCCAAATGTTGTATTCATGTGTCCACCAAGAGGATTGGGATTGATACCTTCCGACTCGAAATCAGTGAAATAACGAATCGTTTTTTCGATTTGACATGACTAACTAAGGCTTTGAGACATAAGTACTGGCAGTGATTTGACCAGGATTTGCCCCAAAATAATCATAACAACTTAGACATTACGGTGCCGCGGTGTCAATATTAGAGGACCCACCCTCGACCGGGGAAATTATGTGGTGGATTTGTATTCCAATTTACTGGTACCTACAGCAATGAAAGGCAGCTTTTTCTCTTCCTATTTTTTTACTTCCTCCAAAAAATCAATTTTGCCGTTGGTGTAACATTCTTTCTGTAAATTGCTGAACCTTAACAAAAGGGGTGAGTCAGAAGTATCCTATATAGGTCATCACACCAAAATAGGAGAAGCCAATGACTCACCAAAATGATTATAGCTTTACA
>MGMG01000011.1 GCA_001796355.1 Chloroflexi bacterium GWB2_54_36
TGTCCACACGCCAATGCCGGGTTGACCTGATAGGCGGCTGATCACCTCACTGTCAGGTAGGCTGGGCAGTTCCGCCAAATCCAGTTCACCGCTGGCGATAGCGCTGCCAATGCTCTTGATATATCCCGCCTTACGAAACGACATGCCGCAGTGCTGAATCGCCTCCAGCGAGGCAGCAGTCACTGTTTCTGGCGTAACGGTTCCTAAAAGTTGAATCACCCGCCCCCAAACGGTGGCGCCGGCTTTGTTGGATATTTGCTGGTGAACAATGCTGGAGACCAGCGCCGTAAAAAGGTCCGGGATGACCGCCCTTTCAATCAGCCCGATGCGCTTTATGGCTTGCGCCAGAATTTTATCCTGGCTCTTTAAATAATCCAGTTCTACATCGCTATAGCGAAAGAAATCCATATCAGGCGATCTTCTCGCGCCGGACACGGATGGCCTGCGCATGGATTGGGTAATGCCCATACGTATCCAAACGCAACCGGCGGCGGAAGCGGGAATCGCTGGTGAACAGCTCTTCTGAAACAGTTTGAAGGTAGGCGATCAAGGCTGCGTGGGTAGCATTTACTCGTTTAAGTGTCTCTGCCAGCGAAAGCGCCTGCCATTTCTCGGTCATCAAGGCGTTGAATGCGTCAATTCCGCCATACAGAACAGAATAACGCTGCGGCCGGATGCCCTGGAGCACTTCCGGCAGGTGTTTGAGGGTCTCTTCCTCCCACCAGCTCACATGCGCCAGCAGATCCTTCACCGACCACTCGCCCATTACCCCGGGTCGCACCAGTTCTTCGGGCGACAAGCCAGCATACGATTGATGAAAGTCTGCCCAGGTCTTTTCCAGTTTATCGATTAGCTGCTGTTTGTTCATTTATTGGCTTCCTTCAAGCGCGCGCGTTCGTGCTTGAAAATCCGGCGCAGGATGGCGGTAGTGGCTGCATAGGTTGAGTCCATACCAAAGTACGAGAGCGTCCCGGCTCCCAGGTTTTTACCCTTGCCGAGCGGCGTATCCGAGGCGTAATGCAGGATGCCTAAATCAAAAGGTAAGTTGTAAAAATTGACGATTTCATTGACCGGGTGGCGCTTGGGACGCGCCATCTCGTATACCGCCGAAAGGTAGGGGCCGGCTTCCATTTCGATGTCGGTGTAGCCTTCACGGTAGATCACGTCCATGATGCGCGCGTTCTGCAAAAAGGTGCCGTACACGCTGACCGCCTTCTGGTTGTCGAGCACGGTGCCAAACTGTAAATAAGGCGATACTTCCCCTGCCTTGAAACAGTTCTCGAACAGGTAGGTATTTTCCGAATGTTCGTCCTGCACGACGTTCGGGATGATCACGTCTCCCTGCCGGCCGTTGAGCGTGGCCGCCTTGCCCATGATGTACACGCCAAGGATGGGTTGGGCGTGCTCGGCGATTTTGACCAGCAGGTTGTAGGCGCCCATTCCCAACGGGTAGTCGATATTCAATATCAAAGCGTCTGATTGGGCCAGCCAGGTGTAATCCTCATCGTTCAAACGCGGGTCCAGCCAGGCCGGGTTGAGCTTCTTCAACTCCACCCGCTGCGCCTCGACGTCAAAGTAATGTTCGCTGGGCACCCGGATAATGCCGGCTTCGGTTTCAGCCGCAGCCTGCCCGCTGATCAGGTGACGCCCCTCGCTGGTTTGCTGGTATTTTTTTAGCATGTAATACCAGAAATTTTCCTGGCTGGAAGGCACCTGGCCTGAGGTGATGTTTTCCCATTCGGCTTTCAGATCGCCGTTTTCTTTGCGATCGAGGAACTGCTGTAATTCAGCCTGATGGCGCAGCGCAAAGCCGGTGAGCAGGTTGGGCAAGGAGTGCGTGTTGCTGGATATGAAATAGACCGGGCGGTCGTTCAGTTCCGGACAGACGCGCTCGATATTGTCCCACCAGGCGCGTGTAGCCAGGCGATAATCAGCCAGCGAGCCGCTCAAAAGGCGAACACCGATGCGGCAGCGCTTGTGGGCGATACGCTGCAAGGTAGCGCTGAATGACCGGCCCCAGATGGTGCGCAGGCGTTCCAGGTCTTCCACGCTGATCTCGAGTAGTTCCGCCAGGGATTGAAAAGCAGTCGGGTCTTTTTCGACAGCCCGCCAGGTCAAAGATGCCGGCCAGCGCTGCAACAAAGTGTGCAGCTTGTTCCACTCGATCTGGTAGGCGACCAGCGACGGGATGATGTCATCCAGGTCGGAGCGGCTGGCGATATAGCACGCCAGCGTGTCTTTGCGGTTGAAAAAGCAGCGCCGGCGGCGCGCCCGGGCGGACACCTGCTGCCAGTTTTCGATTTCCAGGTAACCGTGTTGGTGAAAAACTACCGCGGACTGCCCCAGAATGACCGAGCGCACGTCCGGCATGCAGTCCGGCAGCCGCAGCAGGCTGTAAATGAAAGCCGAGGTATCCGGCGTGCTCTTGCGCGCATCCAGGTGGAGCGACGAGTTTGTGGCTGCATGCGTTTCTTCCAGCGTTCGGATCTGAAATTCAGCCGTGGTACGCAGCAGCGAATAAATGGTTCGCAGGTAAAGTGCAATTTCGTCCGAGGCAGTGCTGGGAACCGTTCTTTCCATGCTATTCGCTTCCAATCCCCAAAAATTTATCTGATTGTAACATGGAGGGGTAAACAATCGATCACAACATGGCCAATATTTAAATTGTAGGGACACGGGGATTGTAATAGAGCGTCGCTTTATCAACGGTGCCCCGTGTCCATGTTTATACCGAAAATCAATTCGCGATATGGAAAGTAATTTTTGGTGTGCACAATGAAACGGGCACGGGGAAACACGAAGGAATGAGATACGTATAACATCCCCGTGCCCCTACCGACGATGCATGAGGATAAAACAACAGAGAGTGGTGTTTAATAATTTTGATAGTTTAAAATTTTGATGATTCTACCCATCATGCGGGTGACGCTGGCAATCACTTCTCTGGCTGGCGGTTGGTCAAAAGTCAATGACGCCGGTTGAATGCCCAATATTCCCACCTCGCAGCCCAGTTCCTGACGTAAATAAGCGCCCAGCACGGACGGTGGCAGGCCGTGAGTAAAAGCATCCATGCCTTCCACTGCATCCCAGGGCAGCCAGGCAATCGTTCCAACCGGTTGTTCCATATCCACGGCATCGATCAGCACAACCAGGTCAGGCTGAAATTTACGCAGCGTTCCGGAAAAGTTCTCCGGAGCGGTACCGGCGTCCAGAATCAGGACGTTTTCACGCGGTTTTAGCTTAGCTGCCAGTTTGCGGGCAATCAACGGCCCAACGCAGTCGTCTGCGTTGAACTCATTGCCAATCCCGACGAATGCAACTCGCGGCAATTGTCCCGAAATTGCACCTACGTGATTTCGGGCGTCAAGCCTGCTTAGCGCCTGTCTTAGCTGCCTGCTCCATGAAGAGGGCAACATCTTCTTCCTTCCCGTAATACACTTCGAACGGTTGTTTTTGCGCCGCAGCTAATTCCCAGTCCTCATTGGAAAGACGAAGGCAATTAAACCGGCAGCTAACCACACATTGGGCGCAATAAATGCAGTGGTCAGCATGGTAATTCATAATAAAACGTTTGTTAGCCTTATCGATGACGATCAATTCGATCGCGTTGGCCGGGCAGTCTTTGACGCACAGTTGGCAGCCAGTGCATGATGTGGGATCCCACGTCAATTTTCCACGCAACCGGGTCGGCGCTGGCGTTTTGACAAATGGATACAGTTCGGTGGCAGGTTGTTTAAACAACGAGCGCAGTAAATCGCTAATCATCGGTCCAACAGACATCGCGCCCTCCTTAGAAAATTGTTCCGAGATTGCGCCCAAGCACAATGGCAATCAACTGGACAACCGCCAGCAGCGCTCCAGCGCGCCACCACAACCCGACTGTCTGGTCGATGCGCAGGCGGGCAAATGCGGTCTGCAACAGCGCCAATACCAATAGCAGCGCCAGCGTCTTGAGCACGAATTCAAGCGGGTTACCCAACCCTCCCAAGTAGAAAGCAGAGACCAACGTCAGGCCAATGATCAACTCGACGTCTTTGCCCAGGCGGAAGAGCGCAAAGCCGCGCCCGGAGTACTCGGTCATGGCGCCGGCGACAATTTCCGTCTCCGCTTCAGGGGCGTCGAAGGGCGGCAGTTCGAGCTTACCCATCAGGCCAATCAAGGCCACCAAAAATCCAATCGGCTGGGCGATTATCAGCCACAGATTTTGACCAGCGTAGGTATTGATCTCGCTGATTTGCCAGGTTCCTGCCGCAATGGCGGGTCCAAGCAGGGACAGTAAAAACGGCGCTTCATACGAAAAAAGCTGAGTTAGCGTGCGAGTGGCGCCAACCAACGAAAAGCGGCTGATGGTATTGGCGCCCGCCAGCCCCATGGTCAATGTCAGGACCGACAGGGCATACAGCGCAATGATCAGATCGCCGCGGAAGCTGGCGGCAGGTCGAAAACCAGACAGCGGGACATAGAGCCCGGCAGTCAACGCCGCAGCCAGGGCAATCACCGGTAGGGCGAAAAACAATCCCTTGTGCACGCCCACGGGCGTGATCTCTTCTTTCGCCAACAATTTAAGAGTATCTGCCAACGGCTGGATAAAGCGCGGCCCAATGCGGTTCTGAAAGCGCGCCACCAATTTTCGGTCAGCCCACTGGTAGATAAGCCCACTGGCGATCAAAAACAGACCGCCAGGGAAAACCAACAAAACGAGGATGGGGGGCAGTGAAAGGTTCATCGGTAATATTCAATCCCGTACTGGCGCAATTTTTCCCAGGACCAGACCTGCGGGTCCTGCTGGCCGCGCTTCAGGCGAATACTGCGGTCATTGCATGAGAAGCAGGGGTCGATCCCGGAAAGCAGCATCGGCATATCGGCCAGTTTCAGACCGATGGCCAGGGAAAGAACGGTTGACCAGTTGCACAGGCTTGGCGTGCGTACCTTGACCCGTTCCGGCTTTTCGCTGCCGTTACTGGCGATAAAATACAACAGCTCGCCGCGCGGCGCTTCCACCCGGCTGACCGCTTCGCCGGCGGGAATGCGCCGCGGCACGCGGGTAGTCAAATCCCCCTGCGGTATGTGATCCAGAATTTCCCGAATGACCCGGATCGATTCGAAGGTTTCATGGATGCGGACGATAAATCGGCCGTGCAGGTCGCCGCTGGTATGCGTCATCACTTTCACCGGGAACTGGTCGTAGGTGAGGTACGGCGCATCCACCCGGATGTCGCGGGCGACGCCGGATGCGCGCGCGGTTGGTCCAATGGCGCCCAGAAATTCTGCTTTCTCGGTGGTCATGGTGCCAATGTCGCGCGTCCGACCGATGAAAGTTTCATCCGTTGTAACCACTTTCAGATAGAAACGATTGCGCTCTTCCAGAAAATCCAGGCCTTTATGGACTTCAGCCGCCAGTTCAGGCGTAATGTCAAACTTGACCCCGCCCAACAAGTTGGCTGAATAATGTACCTTGTTGCCCGAGATTTTCTCAAGCAGGTCCATGACGGTCTCGCGGTCGCGCCAGGAGTACATGAAAAGCGTGTCAAAGCCGCCCTCGTGCGCGGCGACCCCCAGCCACAGCATGTGACTGTGAATCCGCTCCAGTTCGGCCATCAGTTGACGGATGGCATTGGCGCGCGGCGGGACTTCAACCCCCGCCAATTTTTCGACGCCCAGCGTGTAAGCGGTGGCATGCACATGCGAACAGATGCCGCAGATGCGTTCCATCAGATACAAATTTTGCGTCCAGGTGCGCGCTTCAGCGCCTTTCTCGATGCCGCGATGCACATACCCCAGCCGCACGGACGCCCCGGTGACGATTTCACCATCCACCCAAAACTCGAAGTTGGCGGGTTCTTTTAACGCCGGGTGCTGCGGACCAATCGGAATGACAAATTTATTGGTATCTGCAGTCATAGGTTATGCTCCTTCCGCCCCGGCAACCGGCTGATTGAACCCGGTGAACGACTTCCGTAGCGGGTATACGCCAGCAGGCCAGTCGTCAGCCAAAATCAAATGTCCGGTAACGCGTAGGCCAACTACCTCGACGCCGAACATTTCGCGCAATTCCCATTCATAAAGCATGGCAGTCGGCGCGATCCCGGAGATGGTCGGGATGACTGCCTGACTGTACGACAAGGTGATGCGCAGGGTCACCACTGCGGCACCGCTGCAAAAAAGGTACAGCACATCGATGGCGCTTTCCGGCTGCGACATGCCTTCAGCCGCTAGCTGCGCCGGACGATCAAGCCCAACAATGGCGCTCAAGTAGCCCCAGGATTCGTCCACCAAAGCGCGAACGGCTGCCAACAAGTTATCCGGGTGAATGTTCACCTCCAGCCGTTCCGGTTGCGGTCGGTTGATGGCCGTCGCAAACGGTTTCAAAACGGCCTCTGCCGCTCCTAATGCTCCAATCGTACTAGCCATGATGATCCTCCAGTCCGCTGCCGCTATGCAGCACGCCGTCCAACCCGCCCCCTGACCATTGGATAGGCTCAGGGCGTTTGCCAGCCTTTAGCGCTTCGAGCAGAACGGCCACCCCATAAATAATGCCTTCCGGGCGCGGCGGGCACCCGGGAACGAATACATCCACCGGCAGCAGCTCATTGATCCCACCGACGATGTTGTAACATCCATGGAAAACGCCGCCGGAAAGCCCGCAAGAGCCAACCGCGATGACAAATTTTGGTTCGGGCATTTGTTCATAGGTGCGCAGCAGCGCGTCCCGCGCTTGCATGGTGACGGGGCCAGTGCAAATCAGCACATCGGCGTGGCGCGGGCTGCCCTGTAGTTTGATGCCGAAGCGTTCCACATCATAGCGCGGGGTGAGCGTGGCTAAAATTTGAATGTCGCAGCCGTTGCACGAACCGCTGTTGAAATGGATCGCCCAGGGCGAGTTGATACGCGCCCAGGCGGTGACCTTTGTAAGCACATTCTGCCAGGATGAATTGAGGGTTTGTTGGACCATGTCGACTCCGCTACCCTAATAGTAAGATAATCATTGCCAGCGCCAACCCGCCCAGATAGGGCAGGACGCGGATTGAAAAGTCGCCCAGGCCAACCACCAGCGTACCCAGGTGCAAAATGGCAAAGAAAAACGCGATCAGGAAAAACGGCCGGTAACCGGGTGTCGAGTGGCTGCTGGCCTGCTCCTCGCCGCCCGTGTACGGGCTTTCTTTGACATCAGAAGATTTGGCGGGGCCGGCCAACGCCTTGCCAAACCCGGCCAGAGCGAAAACCAGTGGAATGTAAAGCAGAAAAGCTACGGGAGGGGTGAGTATAAAATCCATCAGCATTTCTCCATCATCCGCCAAACAGCATCAGTAAACTTTGAGCCGCTGGACCAGTGAGCCAATCTGCTAACGACGGCCAAATACCAAGTACCACCACCCCCAGGCTCAAAATCAGCATAGGCAGAGACATCAACACCGGGATGGGCTTGCCTTGTTCAACGATACGGACTGGTTGACAGCGGTACAACCGGTTGACCAGCGGCGCGTAGTAACCCAGCGAAAGGACGGAGTTGAGCGCTGCAAAAACGACCAGGGCCATAATCCAGGCGCTGCCGGTCTGGAACCCGCCCACAAAAATTTGCCATTTCGACATAAAACCCGCCAGCGGGGGCAAGCCGCCCAAGCCCAGTACCGCCACACTGAAGGCGAAGGCCGTCAGTGGGTATTTACGCGAGGCTCCGTTCAAGTCGTCCACAACCAACGGATCGTGATTGCCAACCGCCTGGTGCAGGCTGTAGAGCAGCGCGCCAGCGGCCAAAAAGGCCAGACCTTTCATCATGGCGTGTGTCAGGATGTGGAAGAAACCGCCAGCGGCCGAATATTCCGAGCCGATCACTGCCCCGGCGCCTACGCCCAGCAAAATGTAGCCCATGTGACTCAGGCTGGAGTAGGCCAGCAGGCGTTTGACCTGAGTCTGGCGCAGTGCCATGAGATTGCCAACCAGCATATTGACCGCAGCAAAACCCAGCAGCAAAGCACCCCAGGAAACGGTCACAAGGTGCAGCGCCCCAAGCGCGCGCAGCATCGCCACCAGACCGGCTTCGATAACCACCCCGGAAAGCATGGCGCTGATACCGCTGGGCGCCTGTGAGTGGGCATCCGGCAGCCAGGTGTGCAGCGGAACCAGGGCAGCCTTGACGCCAAACCCAATGATGAACAGCGCCCCGGCAGCCAGCATTAAACCCGATGGTTGTGCTGCTATGCGAATCTCATCCAGGTCCACTGAGCCTGTGTTGGCAAATACCAGCCCGATGGCGAGCAATACCAGCACCGTTCCCAGTGCGCTCTGCACCAGGTACTTGACACCCGCCTCGAGCGCAGCGGCTTCGTTGCGGTAGAAGGCTACCAGCACATACGAGCAAAGCGCCATGGCCTCGAACCACACCCACAGGTTGAACAGGTCATCGGCTGCGCCTAAACCGATAATGGTGCCAATCATTGCAGTCAGCAGAGCGAAATAGGTTTCGCGCCCGCTGTCGCGGGCAACCGCCGGGCCGGAAAACAAAGTCACCAACGTGCCAAGCGCCAGTACGACCGCTGCCAACAGCAGCGCAATGCCGTCCAGGCGCAAGCTGACCGCGCCAACGGCTATCAGCAGTTCATGACGGGTTTGGATAAATTCCATGCCTGCAATAAGCAGGAAATAGCCGTCGGCCAGCAGCGTGAGCAAGGCCAGCCAGCGCGCCAGATCGACTTTAGGGTTTTTTCGCGTTGCAATCCGGCCAATCAGATAAATCACCGGGCTGGCAAAAACCGGTAGCCCTACCGCCAGGAGAAATGCATTGTTCGGGTTCATGGTAATCCGACTCCCAACGCTAAAATGGCCAGAACCACGATCAGCGCAACCAACAGCGAAGCCACGTTCCAACTGAGCATCCCCGTCTGGGTGCTGCGCAGTTTCTCGGCGCTGTCCTCCATGACCACCACCACCGCGCGGTTGACAGCCTCAAACCCGAAGCTGTTCGCTGCGGCTTTTCCAATGCCTGCCAAAGCCGGGGCAAACCCGGTCAACCGATCACGCTGCCACCAGGCAGCCAGCCCTAATCCAATCACCAGCACGGCTATCAAAGTCACTGGAGCGGTCAGAACCTCCAGTAAAATCTCGCCGGTGGAATGCGCAGAGATTGGATGAGCTGGCAAACTTTCGGAAAGCAGCCGCGAAAACGAGCCGGCCAACAGCCAGGTGGTTAATGTACCAAATGCCAGCGGCGCCAGGGCAACCTTCATGGCAGTGCCAGCCTCATGGGCATGGAGTTCAGCGCGCTGCTGACCGTAGAATACCAGCCACACCATGCGGAAGGTATAAAAAGCGGTCAGCCCGGAGACTACCAGCATCACAATTAACATCCACAGTGGGTTGCCATGTTCCAGGCCAGCCTCCAGGATCAACTCTTTGCTCCAAAAGCCGTTCAAAACCGGCAGACCGGCCAGCGCCAGCGCTCCAATGACAAATACCAGCCGCACAAATGGCATCTTCTTCCCCAGGCCGCCCATCTGACGCATATCCCGGGTTCCAACCGAATGGATGACAGCACCAGCGCCCAGGAAGAGTAGCGCTTTGAAAACTGAATGGCTGAGCAAGTGGAACTGAGCGGCAAAAACGCCGCCTGCCCCAACCGCGTAAACCATATAGCCCAACTGGCTGACAGTCGAATAGGCCAGCACGCGTTTCAGGTCAGTCGCGACGATGGCCATCACCGCTGCCAGCAGCGCCGAAAGCATGCCAACCGCCATAACCGCCTCACGCCAGCCTGGTACTCCTTCGAAGGCTGGAAAGAAACGCGCCAGCAGGTAAACGCCGGCATTGACCATGGTTGCGGCGTGGATCAATGCGCTGATTGGTGTAGGCGCCTCCATGGCGTCCGGCAACCAGGTCTGGAAAGGGAACTGCGCCGACTTGGCAGCAGCCGCCGCCAGGCAGCCAAAGGCCATCCAGGCCAGCGCGCCTGCGGGCAGCAAACCCGGGTTGGCGATCACGGCCAAAATGTCGTAACTGCCGGTATGGGCAAACAGAACCAGCGCACCGATGAGCAAACCGAGCCCGCCAAACTGGGTGATGATGAGCGCCTTGATACCGCCAGCAACCGCTTTGGGATCATCGTTGTGGAAGGAAATCAGAGCATACGAAGTCAACGCGGTGATTTCCCAGAAAACGAACATCAGCAGTAAATTGGTGGTCAGCACCAGGCCAACCATGGCGCCAATAAAAAACAGGACAAAGGCGTAGTAACGGCCAAGCTGAGCCTCGCCGCGCATGTAGTCCACCGAGAAGATCACCGCCAGCGAACCAATGACTGTGGCAACCGCGGCTAAAAAAACGCCCAGCCCGTCCGGCGAGAAGGTGAAATCGCCAAAAGCGCCGCCAATGGGCAGCGTGACCAGTGGGCGTTCATAGCCAAAAGGAATCAGCAGCAAGGCAGCGATCCCGGCAGCAACCGAAAAGCTAACCGCCAGTGTATGCTGCAGCCGGGGATGACGGTCGCCGGCTGCCCAGCAAAGCAATGCGCCCAGCCAGGGAAGTCCAACTGTCAAAAGAATCAATGGTTCGGCCACAGGTCATCTCCTCAACGAGGTCAGCGAGCGCAGGTCCAGGGTGCCGATCACGCGGCGCACCTGTACCGCCAGCGCCATGCCGATGACCGCCACGATGGTGTCAGCAATAATGACCGTAATGGCCAGGCTTTGCCCCAAATCCTCCTGCCCGGTCAGGCGACCGGCCAAAACCAGCGCCAGCATGGCGCCCTTGACCAGTAATTGCAACGCGACGATAACCTTGAGCAGATGGCGGGTGGTCAGCAGCGCATAAATGCCAATCCCGATTAAACCCAGTACCATGATGATTACCGTGGTGGGAATGGATATCGTCATGCTCTATGCTCCTTTTGCGATGGAGTTAGATCAGTCTTTTGATCGGATAGCAGGCCTAAGACCCCCAGAACGCCTGCCAGAATCATCAGGATCTGCAGCAGGGTATCCAGTTGCCGGTCTTCCCAAAAAATTTCGCGGAAGGTACCGTATACCTGACCGGTTGCAGGCTGGTTGATTCCCGGCAGGATGAAAATCAAAAGCAGCGCGCCGGCGCTAAAGAGCAGCACCCAGGCCAGCGGCCGGGGAATCATGCGGCGCTCATCCAGGTTTTCTTCGCCGGTCAAATTGATGGCAAACACGAACAGAACTGTCACCAGACCGGCACCAACACTCAGTTCGATCACGGCGATTTCTGGCGCCCCCAACAAATACATTTCCAATGCGACCAGCGCGCTGGCGCCCGCCAGCCACAGGGCAGAAACCAACAATCGCGCCGCCCGAACAGCCTGGATGGCGCAAACCAGCGTTGCCGCCGCAATCAGAACATGAAGCATGCATTCACCTCCACTGAGGATTTAGGTTTCACTGGACTAAAGACATCTACCATTGTGAACGGTAAAAGTGTGATGAAGACTTTTCTTCATCCTGCATTATGGAATGGTTCCTGTTTTGCCAGATTAATCTTAGTCTTGCTTGTGCATAATTTCACATGATAGGTTTCCCGAACTAGCAGGCTAACCGTCACGAGTATTTATTACAATCCTTTCAATTATGATGACAGGACTTGTAATTTATAACGCAGTGCGTTATGATGAGCAAAAGGGACCCGTTTTTTTAATTATGGAGGTGTTTTGATGACCAACAACCCGAAAACTGACGAATCAGCTGAGAAAAACCCGTATTCAGCTTTCTTTCAGCTCTCAAGAAAAGTGCTGCTGGCTGGCATTGGCGCCGCGGTACTGGCGCAGGAGGAGATCGAGAACTTTGTTAACCGCATGGTAGAGCGGGGCGAAATTGCCGAAAAAGATGCCCGGCAACTGGCACGGGAAATTATGGATCGGCGCGAGAAAATGATGCGTGAATGGCGCGGTGGGTCTGAACCTGCCCATCCATCTGCCGCGACTAAAGCCGACATCGATGCGCTAACAGCGAAAATTGCTGAACTCAACCGCAAGATCGACGAGCTTAATAAAAAACAAAAATCTAGCGAGTAATGGCAGCGTATGCCGACCATCAGACGCTACACCAATCGAAAACTTTACGATCCTGACTCGCGGCGGTACGTCACTCTGGAGGAGATCGGGGCGATGGTGCGCGGCGGTGACGAGGTGCAGGTGGTGGATTATGCCACCGGCGCCGACCTGACTACCGCAACCCTGCTGCAAGTGTTGTTCGATGAGGAAAGGCGCGCTGCGGATTTATTGCCCCAGGCGCTGCTGACCCGCCTGGTCAACCGCGGCAGCCGTGGCTTGAACGCCATGTTTAACCCCTCAGCCGCGTTCGACAGCGAAATCCGCCGCCGCGTTGCACGGTTGGTGGAGTTGGGGCAATTAACGCCAGGCGAAGCTGATCGGTTGTGCGCGCTGCTGCTGGATCCAGCGCTCACAACGGTTGAAATGCCGGCCGAAGTCACCGTGCCAACAGCCAGTGCTGCCGACATCCAATCCCTGCTGGCAGAGGTCGAGCGCCTGGAAAAACGCATCGAGCAATTGGCGGAATAAAACAATTTTGGTTTTAGTATCCCATTTTGGAGAATTGACTCCTACAGGCGGTGGGATGGTAATGACAGCGGATTTACTCGCGCGAAAGGCGGTAAACCAACTCGCCTGGGAAATCGAAACGCGTGACCTGCCACGGCAGACCGGAGACCAGCTCCTGAAAATGCTGGTCGTAATTCGTGCGCATGCCCTTGCCGCGCCCACCCAGACTGTGCACCGGGAAGGAGACCAGCATATTCTCCGCCTTGATCGAGCTTAAAAGCCGGCGCCCGATGGATTTATCTACCTGTTCCAGGCACGGAATGGTTTTGAGTAACAGAGCCAGTTGAACCGGCTTTACCGGAATGTCAGGCAAGTTATGGATCAGGTCGCAGGTGAAGGCGCGCCCATTGACGCCGGTATGCGCGTAAAAGGCGTTCAGGAAGCCGGTCATGTCGGTATAAATGTCACAGGCGAAGAGTTGTGCATTCGGCGCCAGCGGCAGCCACGGCAACGCCAGCGGATTGAGACCGCAAGCCAGGTCGATGAGCGAATGGATCGGGCCAAGGCTGGCTAAAGTTTGGCTATAGAATTCCTCGAGAAAGCCCAGTCGCTCGCGGGTGGAAGTATGCTCGCGCATGGCCTCCAGGCAGAAGGGCTTGATTTCCGGGCTGTGCAGATCGCGGGGTAGGGCAGCCAATCGTCGATAAAGTTGCGCATAGCCAATAGGTTTTTCCTGGTAGGCGCTGCCCACCTGATGCAGTTTATTGCGCACGGCCTTGATCGTCTCTTTGACGCCGCGGCCTTTACCAAGTTCCTGTTCGACCAGCGCCTGCACCAGTCCCGCATCCATGGCTGTATACTTGGGCGCATTGCGCACCGCTTCTACCAGCGATTGGACGGCAGCCGGGTCGGTCATGCGCGACGCATGCGAATGCGGTCGGTGAGTTGGGTCATGAAACGCAAATTGTGCAGCGACGCCAGCCGCAAATACAGGCTGTCGTTGAGTTTGAAGAGATGGTGCAAATAGCCCAGCGAATAATGGCTGCAAGCCGGGCAGTCGCAATACGGTGAGATGGGCAGGTTGGCTTTGATGTGACGCTCGTCGTTGATGTACAAATACTTCAACCAATCGCCGGATAAGCCCCCGTCTTTGCCCGGTGGGGTGACGAAAGTGTTCAGCCGTCCGTGGCGCGCATCTCGGGTCGGCATGGCGCAATCAAAAATCCCGTAGCCCAGGTTGGATCCGGCCAGCACATTGTGCGGGTGACCGATGCCCAGAGCGTGCAAGGGAAATTGGGATGGAACGAGCGAGCGGGTGTACTCCAGCACTTCGTACAGCAATTGGCCTTCGCCGTCAAGCGGCCAGCCGCCAAAACCGAAACCGTCAAACCCGATTTCAAGCAGGGCTTCAGCGCAGCGCTTACGCAGGTCAAGCTCGCCGCCGCCCTGGATGACGCCAAATATACGCGGACGTTGGTCAGCAGACAGCTTTTTCTGGCCAACCAGCCGGTCAAACTCGCGGCGGGACCGTTTAGCCCAATCGATCGTGCGCTTTACAGATAGCTCCTGTTCGCTACGCGGGGCGTCAACATGGGTGCAATCATCCAGACAGATGACCACGTCCGCACCGTAACTGAACTGCAGTTGGGTTCCTTTTTCGGGCGTCAGCAGGTATTTGCGGGTGCTTGCCTCGGGTTGAAAATGGATGCCGCGTTCGTCCATTTTGCCAAATTTTGGGTTCTGGCGGATAAGCGAGTAAGCCTGAAAACCGCCTGAATCGGTTACGATTGGCCGCTCCCAGGCGCTCATCCGGTGCAGTCCGCCCAGGGCTTGAATGGTGCTCGACCCCGGGCGCTGCATCAAATGGTAAGTGTTCATCACCACCGCTTCAATGCCGGCGGCGGCCAGATCGGCGGAATCAACCGTGCGCACCACGCCAAACGTCGCGTCCGGCATAAAAACCGGAAACTGGAGCGTGCCGTGGAGCAGTTGGATTGAGGTCGGAGCAGCGGTCATGAAGGAGTATTTGGTCTTTTGGTGGAAACGTGATTTCTCCACAAGTACCACCCATTGTAACCGAAAAAAAAGGGCTTCTGAAAATGGACGCAACCGGTAAAATGATGTGTGATGCCTGGCCGCCTGACAAAATGATGGGCTTATGCTATATTACAAAGCAGGAACCGAATTAAATCTTGGTCTGGTGCAGCAGGAGAACTTATGGCCTTTGAACAGATTAACAATGATAATTTTGAGCAGCAGGTACTGAAATCCGACCGACCGTTTATTCTGGAATTTGGCGCCGTTTGGTGCAGCCCGTGCAAACGGCTCGAGCCTGAACTGGAAAAGTTAAAGGAAACATGGGGCAATAAGGTGCGGCTTGGCAAGCTGGATGTGGATGAATCGACCGATGTAACCATGCAATTTTCCGTGATGAGCGTGCCGACCGTGATGTTGTTCGTGGGGGGCGAGATGCGCGAGCGGATTACCGGTTATCAACCGCTGCCGCGCCTGATTGACAAATTCGAGCCGCACCTCTAACCGGCGCGATCATTGACAGCTTCAGTTGGAATTCTGCATGTCTGACGAAAAAACCATTCGACCTTACGGCCTGTGGCCCAGTCCGATTTCGGCCTCCTCGCTGGCAGGCCGTCCGCGCCTGGAGGATGTCCAATGGACGCCGGACGGGAATGCGCTGGTCTGGCTGGAGAATCGCGGCGGCCAGGGTCAACTGCTCTACCAGCCTCTGGACGAGGCGCGCCGCGATTTATTGGTAGATCAAAACGCCCACGGTGGGGTCGGGTACGGTGGGGGTGAATTTGGGCTAAGCCGTTCCGCGGTGTATTTTGCCGAACGCAGCGGGGCATTGTACCGTCGCGATTTGAACAATGGGCAGTCGTATCCATTGACGCCGGTCTTTGGCGGATTGGCTTCGCCAAAAGTTTCGCCCGACGGACGTTGGGTGGTTTATGTCCACTCTGACGGCAGCCAGGACGTGCTGGCGCTGGTCGACGCTGAGGGCAAGGACTGGCCGGTCAAGCTGGTCAGCGGAGCCGATTTCTATATGCAGCCGGCCTGGAGCCCTTCTGGCGCGGAATTAGCCTGGGTGGAGTGGAATCATCCGAACATGCCGTGGGATGCCACCCGGCTTAAGCTTGGCAAATTGAGCGGTAGCCCACCACGGCTTGAGTCCGCCCGGCTGATTGCCAGCGAGCACGGCGAGACGGTCACCCAGCCGCAGTTTTCACCGGATGGGCATTCCCTGAGCTACATCATCAACCGCGGTGAGCGGGAAGCGTTGGAAGTGCTCGATCTGAGGAGCGGCCAACGCGCCACCTGGCTGGCCGGTGAATTCGATTTGTCTGTGCCCGCCTGGGTGCAGGGTCAGCACAGCTACGGCTGGAGTCCATTTGGCAACCAGATCTTTATTTTGCGGAATTCGGCTGGCAAAGCGGAATTGTGCGCCGTTAACGCTTCCGGCACATGCCAATTGATTCCCACCGAGCCCTACACCTGGTTGGAACAATTGAGCGTTTCGCCAGCGGCGGATGAACTGGCCCTGATCGCCTCCTCGCCGAAGCTGCCTACCCAGATCATCCGCTGGGATTCCCACCGCTGGCGCACGGTCGCCTACAGTGATACCGGCGACCTCCAGCTCGGCGATCTACCTGACCCGCAGCCGGTGGAATGGGAATCGTTGGATGGGCAAAAGGTATACGGCTTGTATGCCTCTCCGGCAAACAGCCAGTATACCGGGCAGGGCGCACCACCGCTGATCGTGTCCATCCACGGTGGGCCGACCAGCCAATCGAAGCAAGATTTTCCCCGCGAAGCCCATTATTTCACTTCGCGCGGGTATGCCTGGCTGGAGGTCAATTACCGCGGCAGTTGCGGTTACGGACGCTCTTACCGGGATGCACTGCTTGGTCAATGGGGAAAATTGGATACTGAAGACGCTGTCTCCGGGGCGCAAGCCATGGCTGCCCGCGGTCTGGCGGATGGGGATCACATGGCGATTTTTGGCGGCAGCGCCGGCGGGTTCACCGTACTGAATGCTCTGGCGCAGTTTCCCGGGGTCTTCAAGGCTGGCGTTGCCCTCTACCCGGTTTCAAACCTGTTCACGCTGGGACTGGAAACGCACAAATTCGAGCAGCATTATGACCAAAATCTGATCGGCAAGCTCCCTGAAGCAGCAGACGTTTACCGTGAGCGCTCACCGCTTTTCCAGGCAGCGGAAATCAAGGATGCCCTGGCCATTTTCCACGGGCGAGACGACCGGGCGGTTCCCCTAAACCAGTCCGAAGCGATTGTCGAACGCCTCATTGCCAACCGTGTACCGCATCTTTTCCACGTGTATGAGGGCGAAGGTCACGGCTTCCGCAAGCCCGAATCGCTGAACGATTTATATCCGCGCATCGAGCGTTTTTTTCTCGAGCACGTCGTATTTTAAGAAGATCACTCGTGGTAATCAACCAGCACGGCAGCAGCCTGCAGTTCAGCGTGCAGGGCAGCCAAAATACTTTGCGTGCGGGAAACGACCGCATCCAATGGGATGATTTCCCGTTCGGTGCGGTTGCGCAGTTTCAGCTCCACGCCGCCATTCTCCAGCGAGCGGCCCGAAACGGTCAGCCGTAGTGGAATGCCAATCAAATCGGCGTCGTTGAATTTAACCCCCGGGTTTTCCTCGCGGTCATCATAAAGCACGTCAAGGCTTGCTGCTGTCAACTGGTTGTACAACCCCTCGGCAGTTTCCTGCGGTAGCGCATTTTGCTTGCCGGGCAGTAGCACCAGGTGCACACTGTATGGGGCGATGCTTTCAGGCCAAATCAAGCCGTTGGCGTCATGATGCTCCTCGGCAACGCAGCCCAGCAGCCGGCCTAAACCAATGCCGTAGGAGCCCATGATCACCAATTGATTCTCCCCATTCTCATCCTGGAAGGTGCAGCCAAGCGCCTTGGAGAACCAGGTTCCCAGTTTGAATATATTACCAACCTCTACGCCGCGTTCAGCCTGCAACAGCGACCCACACTCGGGGCAGGCGTCGCCGGCGCCGGCAGCAGTGATGTCTGCCACCAATGGCGTGGCGTAATCCCGCCCATAATTAACGTTCTTCAAGTGATAGTCCGTTTCGTTGGCACCGGCAACCAGGTTGGGTGAATTGGGAATCAGATCGTCCACCACCACCAGTACATCATGCAATCCGTAAGGCGAGGCAAATCCGGGCACTGCTCCTGAAGCCAGAATCTCTTCTTCGGTTGCCGGGCGCAGCTCTTTGGCGTTGACCACATTGCTCAACTTGGTTTCATTCAGTTCCATGTCACCGCGCACGATGGCCATCACCAACTGGTCGGTCATTTCCTGGCCTGTCGGGATGGAAGCGGTCATGAACACCGCCTTGGCCGTCCGTGCTTCGGGGATCTGCAAGAACGCGGCTAAATCGGCGATGGTTTTCGTCCTGGGAGTATGTACTTTTTCCAACGGCAGCGGCGCTTCGGTTGGCGGGGTTGGCTTGCGCACCCGGGCCACCTGACGATTGGCAGTGTAGCCGCAGGCTTCGCAAAGGATGATGGTGTCTTCGCCAATAGGGTTCAGGTACATGAACTCGTGCGCCAGGTTGCCGCCCATCATGCCGGTATCGGCTTTGACGGAGATGACCGGCAGCCCGCAGCGGCGGAAGATGTTGAAATACGCCTGGTAATGGGCGCGGTACTGACGGTCGAGGCCTTCCCAACTGCTGTCCAGTGAATAGCTGTCCTTCATGCTAAACTCGCGCACGCGGATCAGCCCGGCGCGCGGACGTGGGTCGTCGCGGAACTTGGTTTGGATATGGTAAATCAAACGCGGCAACTGTTTGTAGGACTGTACTTCGCGCCGCACCAGGTCGCCAACGGCTTCCTCATGCGTCATGGCCAGCACCAGGTCACGCTCATTGCGATCTTTCAGCCGCGCCAGTTCGGCACCGACCGTATACCAGCGCCCGGTCTCTTTCCACAGATCGGCAGGCAGCACAACCGGCATGGAAAGTTCCTGCCCGCCAATGGCGTTCATTTCTTCCCGCAGAATAGCCTCGATTTTGCGCAAGGCGCGCAATCCCAGCGGCAGGCTGGCGAAAATGCCGGCAGCGATTTGACGGATGAATCCGGCGCGCACCAGCAGGGCAAATCCTTCAGACTGCGCATCAGCGGGGGCCTCCCGCAGCGTTTGAGAAAAAAGCTGAGACATGCGCATGGCGGTGTTCCTGTTTGGTTTAATCGGTCCAGTCGTCGGGTTCCAGGTGCACATACACCCGGTCGACGTCTGGCAGGGCTTCGAGTTTGGCAATCACCTGGTCGGTGATCTCATGCGAGTCACGCAGCGGCGTGTCGCCGTTGACATTGACGTGCAGATCGACCACCAGCCGCGGGCCTGAATAATCGGTCATCAAGTGATGCACGCGCAGCACCCCGGGGACTGATTCAGCTGTCTGGATTATTTTCAGCCGTAGCTCTTCCGAAGCGCCGCCGCCGGTGAGGAAATTAAGGTGTTCGCGGGCAGCATTATACGCTGAACGAAAGATCCACAATGCAACTAAAATACCGGCGATTGGGTCGAGCAGCGGGTGGATGAAGCTGGAGCCGACCGCGCCAATGAAAGCTGCCAGAGAGGTGAAAACGTCGTTGAGGTTGTCTTGAGCGGTGGTGCGCAGCGTGGGGCTGTTTACCTGCTGTGAAATTTTCCGGATGGCGTAAAACATACCGACTTTAAGCAGGGCGCTGAATACCAATGTCAACGTCGGCAAACCGGGTTCAACGGCGAGCCCACCTTCCACGAATCTTTCGATGGCAGTGCTTCCAGCCTCATACCCGGCAAACGCCATTGAAAAGGCCACCATCAACCCGACCAGAGGTTCGAAGCGGCTGTGTCCCTGCGGATGGCCGATATCGGGTGGACGCAGCGCCATCCACAGCCCGATCACCATCATGATGGAATATAAAACATCCGAGATCGAATTGGCGGCATCGGCGTATAACGCGACCGAACCCGAGAAATGGGCAGCCAGCCCTTTGAGCACTGCCAGCAGGACATTCCCTGCTATCGTGATGATCAGAGCAATTTTGAAAAGCCGGATGTCATTGAGCTGAGGGCGGTAATCACGAACCCAACGCATGGATATGGTTCCTTATATGAAAAACCATTCAAGGGAGCCCGATAAGGACCGGTGAATGGCGACGGCAACCCACAGCTATATAGGTACTGCCGCTGTGGTCAGAGTAAGTGTACCACAAGCGGCAGTGCTCACCAGCTTGACTTTCAATTCGAATGAAATTTCCCGGATGTTTTATTTATCCCGAGCAGCTTCCAGAATCTGGGTGGTAAAGGCGCTGCTGATATCATCTTCTACGGGCAGACCTTCGGCTTTGAGCATGTCCGCCAACGCCTGCCATTGCTCCTGCGTCTGCCAGCCCCAGCCCTTCTCGGCGGTCAGGTTGGATTGCGCATCTTTCAATTCGGCGTCCAGCATAAAACGCATATGCGCCGGGTCGGTCTCGGGACCGGTGTAAGTCAGCGTGATTTCGATGGCTTCATCCGGGTGTTCAGAAGCATACTGGATGCCGCGCAGCGCGCCCCGCAGGAAGCGGGTTAATAGTTCGGGTTGGGTTTCGAGTATTTCTTCACTGGTGACATAGGTCAGCCCCAGGCTGGGGACGCCGAAATCTTCCGCTGCCCAGAGGTTCAGGTCATAGCCCCAGGATCGGATCATGTAGGGTTCATTGGATTTAAAAACGGGGTAGACATCGACCTTGCCTTCCGTCAGCAGGCGCGGATCGAAGCCAACATTGACCAGTTCGATCTTGTCTTTATCCGCGCCGGCAGCGGAAATCAGGGCAAATAAATCAGGCGGCGGAGTGCCTTTATACCCAACCGTATGCCCTTCCCAATCCTTGGGAGATTCGATGCCGGAAGATTTGAGCGCAGCATAGGCCTGCTGTCCTTTTTGCCCGAGCAGCGCAATGGCGACCAATGGTAACCCGGGGTCAGCGCGGCGCTGCAGCAAGACTGCTGCATCCTGGTTGGTCACCTGGATAGTACCGGCGCTGAGCAACTGCAAATGCTGTCCCTGCCCGGCGGAGTGCTCCACCGTGACATCCAGGCCTTCTTCCTCAAAGAACCCTTTGGCTTTGGCAACATACACGCCGACAAACGGCAGGTTGGCCTGCGGCTTGTAACCTGCCATGAAGGTCATCGGCAGCAATTCGACGGGGGCGGGGGAGGGTTCCACCACGGCGGCGGTGGGGGACGGTTCGACGGCGGTTGGTTCAGCCATCGGTGTGCTGACCGGTTCGGTAGCCACCGGAGTGACAGCGGCTGGTGAACAGGCCACCAGGGCGAACACGATAATTACCAATAAACAGAAATTCTTACACATTGTTGTTTACCTCGATGAAAGATTAGGATTCGCGACTATCCGGCAGCCAGAACACGATTTTGCGTTCCAGCCAACCGAGCAATCGAAATAACGACATACCGCCCGCCGCAAGAATGAAGATGGCGGCGAAGAGATAGGGGAGATTTAAGTTGGTGTATGCCAGCCACATGGTGCGCCCCAACCCGCCGGAGGCGCCCGTCCACTCCGCCACCACCGCGCCAATCAGCGCTAACGGCGCAGAAATTTTTAAAGCTGCGAATAGAAAGGGCAGCGCGGTCGGTAGCCGCAAATGACGGAGCACCTCCCAACGGCTGGCATTCCAGGAGTGGAACAGATCAGTCAAAGCCGGTTCGACGTGCTGCAGCCCGCTGAGCACATTGACCAGCACCGGAAAAAAGGTCATCAGCGCGGTGATAACGATTTTAGGCACCACGCCAAAGCCAAGCCAGATGGTGAGCAGTGGGGCAATGGCCACCAGCGGCGTGGATTTCATTAAAATGGCCAGGGTCATTACACCGCCTTCCAGTCCAGGCAGCAGAGTCAGCAATACAGCCAGCAGCCCGCCGGCCAGGACGCCAATCAACAGCCCGGCCAGCGATTCGCCCAGGGTGAGTGCGGAGGCCTGCAGATACATTTCAGGGTTGGCCGCCAGCGTCTCGAATGTGCGCGAAGGGGAAGGCAAAATATAGACCGGCACCTCAAAAATACGCACAGCAGCTTCCCAACCGCCCAAAAAGATCAGGACGATCGTCAGCGCGACCCATCCGGATTTGCGGCTGCGGTTCACTGCATCACCTGTGCATTAGCCGTTCTTCCCAGGGCGGTTCGTAAAGCAGCCAGGGCTTGTTGGAAACGCGGGTCGGCTTCACTGCGTGGGCGCGGCAGATCGATCGCCAGATCGGCAGCAATCTGCCCCGGTGAAGGACTGAATACCAGGATGCGGTCTGCCAGGCGCAACGCTTCGTAGATGTTGTGTGTCACCCACAGCACAGTCGGGTGGAGCGGCTGCCATAAGTCGAGCAGCTCGGTAGTCAGGCGTTCGCGGCTGATCTCATCCAATGCGGCAAAGGGTTCATCCATCAGCCACAGGCTGGCTTCCAGCGCCAGCAGGCGCGCCAACGCCAGCCGTTGCTGCATCCCACCCGACAGGGTGAACGGGAAAGCGCCAGCAGCGTCGCTGAGCCCAACGCGTTCGAGTACCTGGTCAACGGTAAGGCGCGGACGGCGATTGACCGGTATAAAACGCTGCGCCAGGGCAACATTCTGCCGGGCATCCAGCCAGGGCAACAGCGCCGGACTTTGCGCCATCCAGGCAATTTCATGCGCTGTGCGCATCTCAGCCGGTTCGCGGCCATTCAGGGTGATCGTTCCGCGGGTGGGCTGCAGCAGGTCGCCGGCCAATCGCAGCAGCGTGGATTTACCGCATCCGCTGGGGCCGGTCAAGGCCACGAACTGACCTGATTTGACCTCAAAATTGATCTCCGTCAGAGCGGTGCGCTGCAGCTTGCTATTGGCGAAGATATGCGTCAGAGCTTCGACCTGGATGTTCATCGAGACTGCTGTCCTGGTAATGACACCGAGCCAGGGAGGCCTTGCCATCCGCGTAAGTAATCCGGTTCGATTTGGAACACCCGCAGCACGTTTTCCGCCTTCAACGTATTGGCAGAAGCGCCCAGGTAGCGGCGCGCGAAGCGCTGGACTAAGGCATCGATTTTAGCTAGCGAAGAGTGTTCGGTCAGGGGGAATGCCGTCCCGCGAGCAGCAACGCGCCGCAGAGGCGGCCAGGGTTCGTCGATAGTCAATGAAACCGAGGGGTTTTGCAATAGATATTCTGCCCATTGCGAACCCTGCCAGGCAATTACCGTAAAGTGGACGCCGTCCCAGGATTGCCAGACGGGAATGACGTGCGGTTTGCCATCGGGGCGGATACAAGCCAGACGCGCCGTCCACGGACCCTCCAAAAAGTCACGCAATTCCTCAGGCCCCAGACGCGACTCTGGATCCAGTTCGGTTTTTAGAACGCTGTGATAAGGCGTATACTGCGTCGCACCCATGCGGTAGGAAAGGCGGGCAGCCATGGCGCGCAGCTCCGGCAGGCAGGCCTGCAACAATGATTCTTGCGTCCAACGGTAAGCTGGCGCCGAAAAAAGCAGCGCCGCTTGCGGCAGATTCCCGTCGGGACAAATTGGCAATGCCAGTTCGAACAACTGGGGCGGCTGAGTCAGCGCGTACCCGTTGGCTTTTACGGCCGAACTTGGGGTCGATTGAAGAACGCTGCCAACTGCATTTAGGGCGTTGGAGACTTCGCCAATGGTATAAACGCTGCGCACTGCCTGGCTGGATTCAACCTGGCCGAGAATCAGGGTTCCCTCGGGCGCCGGGACGCAGAGCAGCAGCGTTTCAGCCCAGCTTTGACGGCTGGTTTCCTGGTAGAAGGCGGAAAGCAGGGTCTGCATCGAATCGGTTGGCGCGCTGCGCCAGGCCTGCAGGCGCGGCCCGCTATGATAGCGCCCGCGGCGCTCATTTTGATCGATATAGCCTAAAGTTTTCAACCGGCGCAATAAATTGAACAGGGAACTGCGTGAGGTGCCCAACACCGCCAGTATTTCCTGAGGGGTGAGCCCATCCGGTTCGGACAGCAGCAGCTCGACGAGGCGCAGGGTTCGTTCTGCGCTGGAGGTTAGCGGGTCAGCAGTCATATCGTCTATTATATTGGATTGTAGTCCAGAATACAAGACGATTGACCTTATAAAAAAATCCGGAATTTTGGCAACAACCACCCCGAGGGTTATGAGCACCTGTCAGACAATTCTTGTGACATAAGTCCGTTTGAATGATTACATGGGTAATTTGTAAACTTGAGGGGGATTTGATAAAATTTTAGGTGTTCCCTAATGTGCCAAAAAAAACTGTAAATTCATTGTTTAGACCGTACTTTGTGGTTTGAAAACGGTACAACAGCCGGGACAACCTTTATTTTGGGGGCCAGCACTTGATTCAAGTGTCTGGCTCAAACCAGTTTTATTCCGTTTCACCCATCATTATTACCAAGGAGCTGTTTCGAATGAAATTACCTCTCCCAATTACCGCCAGCGTCGAAGAAATGAAAATCGATGTTGGTGAGATCGAAGGTCTGCTGCAGGGTTATTCGATGGATATGCCCGTTTGGCAGGATGCCTCGGTTGTGCTGCGCGACGGCCGCACTCTGTTGCTGCGCGCCATGCGCGATGACGATATCGATGTATTGCTGCCCTTCATGGAAAAAGTCATGAAGATCGAGAAAGACTTCTATGACATCGTAGGTGTGCGCGTCTATGGCGAAATCCTTGCCGTGCGCCGCAAACGCCTGAAAGACCCCTTCACCATCCTTGGTCTCATCGATGGCGAGTTCGTCGGTTTCGCCAACGGCCGCGCTTGGGATCAGGACCGGGCCATCAGCCTGCACACCATGGCCTTTTCCCGCCGCGGGCGGGTAGGTTGGGCGATGTATTATGCCAAGACCTACTATGCCATGGAACTGCTCAAGGCTAAAGAATGGTGGACGACCTTCGAAAGCTACAACGGCTGGCGTATGGCTGGTTTGGCCATGGCGCAACCCACCAAGATGTGGCCTGAATACCAGCACGAGTTGGGTGGCGCTAAAGTCTTTGTCATCAGCCAGGAATCATGGCAGCGCCAGATCAAGAATCACCTGGTCAGCATGATGGGCACCGACCTGAACTTCAACGTGACCGATGAAGTCAAGAAGGCCAACGAAGTTTTGCGCGTTCAGGAAAATCCTGAAATTTAACAATAAAACTGGTTCTGGACTGTCAGTAGGTTGGCAGTCCGGAATTTGATCGCCAGGGTAGGGGCGCGGGGGCTTATCGCAGTCTCACCGCTTCCACGCCCCCCGCGCCCTTACCCTGGTGAAGCCCCATATTTTTGGGAGAGAAAGTTGCGGAATCGCCAGAACTGTTCTCCGGGTAACGCAGGGTTCCTGCCTTTCCCTGGTTGGTTGACGCTCATTTTTGAAAGTGTTATACTCAACCTAAAGTTGTCAAACAACCACTACCCGGGTAACAGACCTCGCACCGGTTCCCTTAATTCTCCCTTACGCAGCCTGATGGTTGCGGTTAAAGTAAATAGCTACATTCTGCAAGACCTACTTTTCCTATCATTGACCAATTCATGATGTATGACCCGGAATTGAAGATTGGCATGGAATAAATTGACTTTTGGCAGTCAATTGTTCTATTTATCACGATTGAATCAGGAGTATCAAAATGGCAGTGATTAAGGCCCAAATTCGAACTGGCGTTTATTACGATTCGGCAGTTCTGATGCAGCTGCAACGCTCGTTGGCCAATTTGCCTGGCGTTGGAGATGCAGGTGTCATCATGGGCACCGATACCAACAAGGAACTGCTGGAACGCATCGACCTGGTTTCGCCTGAGGTTACCGCCTCTCGCGAAAACGACCTGGTCATTGTAGTCCGCGCTGATAATGAAAAGACAGCGGATGAAGCGATTGCAAAGGTCGATGAATTGTTGACAGCCAAGAAAGCCACGGCCGAGACCAATGTCCGGCCAAAGACGATCGAAGCCGCAAATGAAATTCTCCCCGAATCCAGTTGGGTGCTCATTTCGGTTGCCGGGCGGTACGCTGCCCGCGTTGCCCGTCAGGCGCTGGCAGTTGGCAAGCACGTATTTCTCTTCAGCGACAATGTTTCGGTTGAAGACGAAATATCGCTGAAAGCTGAAGCCGCTGAGAAAGGTCTGCTGGTCATGGGACCGGATTGCGGTACCGCAATCGTGAGCGGCATCGGTCTGGGGTTTGCCAACAAGGTCCGCAAGGGACCGATCGGCATGGTGGCAGCAGCCGGGACCGGCTTGCAGCAGGTTTCTTCCCGCATTCACCAACTGGGCAGCGGTTTGACTTACGGGATTGGCACCGGCGGCCGCGACCTTTCGGAAAAAATTGGCGGCGTGACCTTCCTGATGGCTCTGGATGTGCTGACTCGCGATCCAGAAACCAAAGTCATTGTGCTGGTTTCCAAACCGCCAGCCCCCAAAGTGGCTGAAGATGTACTGCGCGTGGCGCGAAAAGCTGGCAAACCGGTGGTGGTCAATTTCATAGGCCGCACCCCCATTTCCCGGCAGGTTGGCAACCTGTACTTTGCCTCCGGTCTGGATGATGCTGCTGCAATTGCGGTTGAGCTGGCCAAGAATCCACCCGCACCGTATGTAGCGCCGGAACTGGATCTCAAGCGCTTTGCCAAAGGCCAGAAATACCTGCGCGGTTTGTTCTCCGGCGGCACCCTGGCTTACGAAGCCCAGCATCTGCTGACCGAATACTTGCCCAAAGTCTACGCCAACGCTCCCATTAACAAAGACAACAAACTCAAGGACGCACTCGTCAGCGTCGAGCACACCATTGTTGACCTGGGCGAGGACGAGTTCACTGTTGGCCGTCTGCACCCGATGATGGATAACGAACTGCGCATCCGCCGCCTGCTGGACGAGGCCAAAGACCCCGAAGTTGCCGTCATCATGCTGGATGTGGTCGTTGGTTTTGGCTCGCATGAAGATCCGGCCAGTGAACTGGCGCCCGCGATTGCAAAAGCAAAAGATGTTGCCAAGAAGGCTGGCCGCTACCTGGAAGTAGCAGCAGTGGTCACCGGCACCGAGGATGACCCGCAAAAACTAAGCGCTCAAATCGAGCCGCTCAAGAAAGCTGGCGCCTGGGTCAGCACCAGCAACGAAGAAGTCGTCCGTTATGTCGGCAGCATCCTGCAAGGACTTAATGCTGTCGCAACGGTTGAAAAACCGGCTGCCACCCCGATCGACCTTGCCATCCTGAAAAAACCCCTGGAAGCCATCAACATTGGTCTGGAATCCTTCTACGATAACCTGAAGGTTCAGGGCACGCCGGCCATTCAATTGGACTGGCGCCCATCTGCTGGCGGCAACGAAAAACTGATCGGCATCCTGGAACGGATGAAAAAATACGAATAGCCCGGATTGCCCACGGAGAAAATGATGATCAATATTACCGAAGCCAATAAAAAAGTTGTGGAAGCCTTCATGGAGGCTCGTCCGGTAGTGGTCGGCACGGCCAAGGCCATTGAAGTAATCCCTGGAATGCATAAAGACCTCTACCTGCATGCTGGCCCGCCGATTTCCTGGGAACGGATGGCCGGCCCGATGAAGGGCGCCATGATCGGCGCATTGATTTTCGAAGGCCGCGCCAAAACGGCTGAAGAAGCCAACAAGCTGCTCGAATCCGGTCAGATTAAATTTGCTCCTTGTCACGAACATGCTTCAGTTGGTCCTATGGCAGGCGTGATTTCACCCTCGATGGCTGTTTTCATCGTCGAAAACAAAACCCATGGAAATAAAGCCTACTCAGGCATGAACGAAGGCCGTGGCAAAGTACTGCGCATGGGCGCATACAGCCCCGAGGTCATCGACCGCATGAAATGGCTGAACGATGTTTATGCCCCGACCATGGATGCTGCGCTTAAATCAGCCGGCGGCGTTGACATTCGCTCATTGCTCGGCAAAGCGCTGCACATGGGCGATGACGGGCATAACCGCCTGGATGCTGCCTCCCTCTTATTCACAACCTCGCTGGCGCCGCATATTGCGAAGGTGGCTAAAAATGCAGCAACCGCCTCTGATGTGGTGCGCTTCATGGGCGAAAACGCCCTGACCATCCTCAACCCGGTCATGGCAGCCTGCAAGACCATGACGGATGCGGGCGCTAATATCGAAGGCTCGACCATCGTCACCGTTATGGCGCGCAATGGCACCGATTTCGGCATCCGCGTTAGCGGGTTAGGCGACCGCTGGTTCACCGGTCCGGCAGGGCAAGTAAAAGCGCTCTACTTCCCCGGATTCACCGTCAAAGACGCCAACCCGGACATCGGTGACAGCACCATCACCGAAACGGCTGGCATCGGCGGGTTTGCCATGGCGACTGCCCCGGCCATCGTAACCTTCATTAGTGGCACGGCCAAAGATGCCGTCCAGACCACGATGGATATGTACGAAATTACTTATGCCGAACACAAATACTTCACCATTCCTTTCCTGGAGTTTCGCGGAACGCCCACTGGAGTGGATATCCGGAAAGTTGTCGAAAAGAGCATGCTCCCGCGCGTGAATACCGGAGTCGCCCATAAGGATCCGGGCGTCGGCCAGGTTGGCGCAGGCGTTGTGACCCCACCAATGAACATCTTTGAAGATGCGCTGGTGGCCTTTGCAGAAAAATATGGTATTTGATTCATTTCTAATCACAAACGGAGGGATCCATGGATCGCGAAAAGTTCATTAAGATGTTGGCGGATGCCAAGATGTATGACCTGACTCAGGGTTGCAGCATCTTCACACCGCCCTTCCCCGGCGATAAAAGCCTGGAAGTGCATTTCTTCAAACGTGTGACCGGCGCTTATGGCGGCGGCGCAGGCGCAAACGGCCAGATTTTGAATTGGAGCAACTCGGTTGGGACCCATCTGGTGGGTGAGACTTCATTCCATTCCGGCGGGCGTCGTATCAGCGACATCCCTCTTTCTGACCTGACCGGTCAGGGCGTGGTGGTTGATATTTCTGACCAAATGTCAGATTACGCCTTGTACACGCCTGAAATGATCATGAAGAAGGCCGAAGTCAAAAAAGGCGACATCCTGATCATCAACACCGGTTACCACCGTTATTCCTATGACCAGCCCGACATCAAAAACCCGAAAGCTCAGGGCGGCGTTGAGAATAAAGAATTCGGTTTCCTCGTTCGCCATCCAGGCCCCTCCCCTGAGTTCTTCCAGTGGGTGATCGACATGGACTTCAAATGGGTTGGGGTTGACTGCGGCTGCTTTGAGCACCCGATGAACACCCCCATCCGCCGCCTGCACGAGGTCGAGTTCAAGAAAGCCGAAGCCAAACTCATCAAGGATTACGGAAAAACCTGGGACGAAATGTTCCCCCAGGATTGGTACTACGAAATGACTCACATTACCCTGCCGAAGAAGCACAAAGTCTTCGTCGAGGCGATTGTGGGCGATATCGAAAAACTGAATGGCAAACGCGCCTGGCTAACCGTCATGCCGATCCCCTTCATGGAAGTGGAAGCGGCCTGGTCGCGCGTGGTCGGGTGGACTGCCCCGCGCGGTATGAGCGATGCTGAGTTCTTCAAAGAACTCGAGGCCTCCGAAATGGTTGACATGACCGTGCCGTTCTCGGTCCAGTCACCCCAATGGGCGAATTACGAACCGCTGTCGGTTCGGTATTTCAAGCGCGGCGCGGGATTCCATTATGGCATGGGCCGCAACGGCTCGATTTGCAATGCTTCGATCCATTTGGGTTCCCACATGGATGGCGAGGTTCACTTCTACCCGGGTGGGCGCACCATCGGCCAGACTCCGCTCGAGGACTGGGTTGGCCCGGGCGTCATTGCCGATATTTCTGACAAGGTCAGCAACTCCAGCGTTTACACACCCGAAATGATCGAATCGGTTGTGGAAGTTAAAAAAGGCGACATCCTGATTATCAAGACTGGCTGGTACAAATTCGGCTGGATCAGCCCTGAATCGGATGAATTCCGCTATATGATCAAGCATCCAGGTCCATCAGCCGACTTCGCTGCCTGGGCTGCTGAAAAAGAAATCAAGTGGATTGGCGTTGATTGCGTTGCAGCCGACCACCCGATGAATACCATCCAACGCCAGTGGCACCCCAAGACCTTCCAGGAAGCCAATGAAAAACTCAAGCGCGACTTTGGCAAGGACTGGGATGAAATGTTCCCGCTGGATAAATACTACCAGGATATGCACTACAACTTGTTCCCCAAGCATATTGTGCATGCTGAAAACCTGGGCGGCCAGATTGCTAATGTTAAAAGCGGCCGTTACTATATTGGCTGTTTCCTGCAGAAGGTCATGGAAGTTGAGTCCATGTGGGCTCGCTTCGTAGCTTTCAAGGAAGCTTAATAACCGAATGTTCGCGGCCCCCCTTAGTTTGCTTTTTTGGGGGGCTGCATCGATAATATTGAGGTTCGTTTGCCCTCCGAGCTCGAGAATTACCTTCAAAGGTTGGAAGACTTACGCGGTCAGATTAAAAACCTGATCACAGCAGTTGCGCCAGACCGGCTTAACTGGCGGCCTTTCGAAGCAAGCGGAGAGCAGCAGGCGAATTCACTGGCTATTCTGGTAGCCCATACGTGTGGAGCGGAACACTTCTGGATAGGCGAAGTCATTGGGGGCAATCCACCCACCCGCAACCGTCAAGCAGAGTTCAGCACTCAAACCAGCAGCCAGACTGATCTTTTCCACCTTTTGCAACAAACTTCAAATGAAACCAGAGAAGTTCTTCTGGCTTTGCCTCCCGATGCAATGAATTCAACCCGTGAGGTGGAAGCCAAAGAGGTGCCAGTCCGCTGGGCGCTTTTGCATGTGATTGACCACACTGCTTTGCACCTGGGTCATATGCAAATGACTTTCCAGCTGCTGACCGGGGGAACTCCCCACCCTGCACCGCTCTGGAAACAGCGTTTACCCTAGCTTTCCACGCCCCCGCTATCCATTTAGGCAAACATCTTGCCCTTGTAAGGAGGTAATAAGTTCATGAAGCCAGCTCCATTCGAGTACTATGCTCCAAAAACCACCGAAGAAGCCCTCCAGAATTTGACGGATCTGGGTTACTCCGGCAAGGTCCTTGCCGGCGGCCAAAGCCTGATTCCTGCCATGAACTTCCGCATGGCGCGCCCTTCGGCTCTGGTCGATCTGAACAATGTCGCGGAATTGGCTTATATCAAGCCAACCGCTGACGGTGGCATTGCCATTGGCACCATGACGCGCGATAGCGTCGTGGAACAGGATCCGATTGTCAAACAGCGCATGCCGATCGTGGCAGAAACGATGGGTTATATTGCCCACCCGCAAATTCGTGCTCGCGGCACGTTCGGCGGGGCTATCGCGCACGCTGATCCTGCTGCGCAGCTGCCGGCGTTATCCCTTGCGCTTAATGCCAGATTATTGGTCAAGCGCAAAGGCGCTGAGCGTTGGGTGACTGCCGAGGAATTCATCGTTGGTCCTTTTATGACGGTGCTCGAACCCGAAGATATGCTCGCGGAAGTTGTGCTGCCGCCTTTGGCACCGCGGACAGCAGGATCCTACAAACAGGTTTCCCGCCAGCGCGGCGGCTACGCCCAGGCTGCGACCATCAGCGTGGTTGGCCTGGATGATCGCAATCGCGTGAAGGATGTGCGCTGCGTGCTCTTCAGCGTTGGTGAAACCCCCATCTTATCGAAATATGCCGCC
>MGMG01000012.1 GCA_001796355.1 Chloroflexi bacterium GWB2_54_36
GCAGCATGGTGAGCACCCAGACTGAACACGGGTTGAAGCCGTCCACAAAGGCAATCAGGGCAGTGCTGACCAGCAGTGACTGCTTGCTCAGATCCACCTTGCCAATCAAGGGGAGATTTATGATGTCGCTGTTGACGTCCAGCGCCGGGGTTGACTGAGCTTCGGGTTTGGGAAGTGTAATTTTAGTCAGCACGCCTTCGTTAGGGCCAATTACGCCCGCGCTAAGGTCGGTGCAGGTTTCGGTGGAGCAGCGCGCGACCACTTCCTCGATCTGCGCCCCGACTGCGTCCGACCAGCCTTCCCAGTGCTGATCTGCAATGTAAATCGCCGGGACGCCGCGCGGTTCATAATCGTGGGCAGTGCCCATGCGTTCGAAAAGTTCGCGGTTCGCGACGATATTGTAGATTTCGTAGAAGCGCAGTTCGACGTTCGGGTTGCGGGCTGCCAGTTCTTCCAGGAAGGGTTTGGCTTTGGCGCAATGCGGGCAGCCGTCGCCCCAGAACATGTAAATGACGACCGGATTGGCTTCCTGGGATGTTTGCGCAGCGCGAGCGGGTTGCACCGTTAACAAAGTGCCAATTAGGGCGGCGAGCAATGCGAGAACCAGGAATCGGGTAAGCAGTTGGGGGTTTTCACATGCCGTGATGGATTGAGGTCGCATAATGGGGCTCTGGTTAATAAAAATATTGTTTGATGGAGAAAGAGGGCTTTAGGCAATTATGCCCTATTGTGAAAATTATCATAACATGAAGCGCCCGGGCTGTCAGCCGATAATCCTCCTGATTTTTGTGATAAAAATCGCAAACACGGGGGTTGAATGACCATTCGAGAGACTAACGCCAGAGGTATGAGCTTTTTGTAGGTCGGATTGAGGGGGAAGTTGCCCTTAACAAATTGCTAGGTTAATATGCTCCCGAAATCCGACAACCAGGGAGTACCCAAAGCTGCCCTTCGACAAGGCCAGGGCGTTGGTGGTTCCCTCGCAAAACCACCAGGCGGTTAATTGTGGGGCGGGGCCGGACAAGCTAAAGCTTATCCTACATCGCTTGCGGGTAGGATCCAAAGGCCCTGGCACGGCGTATTGATGTCGGGTTTCGCCCGCAGGGCGCTCTGTGAGCGGGGCCGCACGGTCATTTTTTCAATTTGTGCCATTTACCGCCCCGAACCCGACCTACGAATGCTCAGGGTTAGCACGATTGCTGTCCTCGAAAAAATGTGCAATTTAAAAAACACTAAATAGAGGCAATGATAGCCACGTGACACTTGACACGTGATACTGGCTCTTAATTACACGTCACCTTCAAGGCAAAGTTCGGAAAATACTGGTGGTTGGGATTGTCGATATACACCATCACCGCCCCATCAAAACTTGAGCCGAACTGCCAGCTGGAATTCACCGTCTTTGTTCCCCCGGTGTCAAAAACGACCTCCTGCACCGCGCCTTTGGTGCCATCGGAACGTTCCCAGAAATAGGTAACTCGCCCGGCAGCGGTTGATGTGATCGCGGCTGCGAGCGCGACGGTGCGCGGGCAGGCGCCGGTGTAATTGGCATTATCGGCGCTGATGACCACCTTGGTGACCGCAAACGGCAGCACGGCTGTTTCCACCTTGATCTTCACCCAGAAGCTTTTCTGACCATCTTCACCCAGGCCGAATGTAACGCCGCTGGCATTCTGCAGTTTCCAATCACTCTGATATTCCTTAACCGCGTCGGGAGCTTTCATCTGCACCGAAATATCCACAATGGCGTCCGGAGGCACGTTGGTCGGCAGGTTAAAACTGGCAGGTGCGCCCAGCGAATTGCCCGAATCAAAGATTACGCGGTACGACGTCGTCCAGGTGCACGAACCGGTGTTTTTCAAACGCCAGGTCTTGGTGAACGCCTGCCCGGGGGTAAAACTTGTGCCGTCTGGCACGGTTACATCGGTGACAAACTCGCCGGCGTCACAGGCTTTCACCGGGGTGGTTTCGGCGGTGGTCTGCGCCGGCTGAGTTGCAGTCATGACAGGCGGGTTGGTTGGCACCGGCACGGGCGTCACGGTATCGATTGGCTGCAGTTGAGTGGACAGGGCTGCCACAGTTTGAGCAGCGGCAGTGCCAATCGGGTCTCCCGGCGTTTCAGCGGTCGCATTCGGGCGCGGCAGGTTGCAAGCCGCGAGCAGCAGGATGATTGCCAGGGAAACAGTGGTGAACAAGCGTCGGTTGGTCATTTGGGCGGCTCCAATCGCTGATAAGGTTGCAGTTTTTATGCCGTTGCGCCGTTTTCCAGCAGCAACTCAACCGCTTGCTGATGATTTTCAGCCAGGGCAAAAGCCAGCGGCGTTTTGCCTTCGCCATCGCGCACATTCACCTCCGCGCCCGCTGCCAATAGCGCCTGAATGATCTCCAGGCTGCCGTTTTGAGCCGCGCTGTGCAACGGCGTGAAATCCTCCGCCTGGCGGGCGTTTACCGGCGCGCCGCGATCAATCAGCAGCCGCGCAATTTCAACCCGATTGCCAGCGGCTGCCGAATGGAGCGGCATCACTTTCAACGGATTATGCGAGGGGGAATCGACCGCTGCTCCAGCGTCGATTAAAAATTCAGCGACGTCCAGGTGGCCGAAAAAGGCTGCCAGACCAAGCGGTTGAAAGCCGTCCGGCGCCACTGCATTCACCAGCTCAGGTTGGGCAGCAACAATTTTGCGGATAGTGTCGAGTTCACCGACGGCGCAAGCCGCGAAAAGGTCCAAAGTAGCGCCATATTTGACCAGCAGCCGGGCAATGGCAGACTGCCCGTAGTAAGCAGCGGTCAGCACTGCGCTTGCCCCATCCGGTTCATGGGCATTGGCCAGGCTTGGATCCAGGGAGAGGGCTTCCTGAATTTCTTCAATCTTCCCGTGCTTGATTAAATTTAACAAGTCTTCGGTTGAGAGCATAGCAGTCTCCTGATGCTTAAACGATAGCCAAAAATCGCCTGGACGTCAAGCCAGTCAGGAGGCGGCTGTTTTTCGCATGCGGCTGTTAGAGGTAAATTGTATTCCGTATGAGAAATTCGATGTCTCAGCAACCGCTGGATCGATTTCCGTCCTTGGTTTCGGACTGCAATTACGAAATCAATCCTTTGAAGATCATCCATGCTAGAATTAAAGGTTGGCGCATCCACCCTGTTGATCCCCAGAGATTTTTCATTGACAACGGCATTGACAAAATTTTTCCCAGAACGGAATCTAAACTTTCCACAACCTGGCCAGCGCATTATCGTCGTTGGCAGTACGGGCAGTGGGAAAACCACCCTGGCTGAAACAATTGCCCAACGCCTGGGGTTGGTGCATGTCGAAATCGATGCGCTGCATTGGGACCCCGGTTGGCGCGAGGCTGACTTATTGATCTTTCGCGAACGACTATCCGAGGCACTTGCGGGGCCGGCCTGGGTTGTCGATGGAAATTATGCCAAGGTGCGCGATATCATCTGGCCGCGCGCGGATACGCTCATCTGGCTTGAATTACCCCTGGCTGTGGTTTTGTGGCGCTTGTTCTGGCGCACCCTACGGCGGGTAGCCACCCGGGAAGAATTGTGGAATGGAAATAAAGAGACCTTCAGGGGCGCTTTTTTCTCAAAGGACAGTCTGTTGGTCTATGTATTCAAATCGCGCAAGAAACACCGTCAAACTTATCCGGATTTATTCCAGCAGCCGGAATACAGCCACCTGCGCTTGATCCACTTCCGCACCACGGCGCAAGTCAAATCCTGGCTTGACACGCTTATCGCCAGATAATGGATTTGGATGCAAGCGTCCTAGATGGCCCGGCGTAACGTGGAGGCGGCAGCGCGTTGGCTGGCGGTTTTCCCTTTGACGACGTCGAGGAAAGCGCGGGTGATCTCCGGCTCGAACTGTTTGTTGGACTGATGTTGGATGTAATCCAGCACCTGATGTTGCGACCAGGCGGTGCGATACGGCCGGTTTGAACTTAATGCATCCCACACATCCACAACGGCAAACACCCGGGCAGGCAGTGGAATTTCACGGCCGCTTAAACGGCGTGGATAGCCGCTGCCATCCCATTTCTCATGGTGACAGTAGGGGATATCGACAATGTCGTTGAACTTCGGGATCGGGCGTAATAATTCGTAGGCGTAAACCGGGTGCTTACGCATCACCCGCCATTCAGCTTCATCCAGCGGGCCCGGTTTCAACAAAACGCTGTCGGGAACGCCCATCTTGCCGATGTCATGCAATCGCGCGCCGCGTTGGATGCGCAGCAGATCGGGTTCATCCAGTCCAATTTGGCGCCCCAGTTCAATACTCATCGAAACGACTCGTTCGGCATGGCGTTCAGTTGAAAAATCGCGCAGTTCCAGCGCACGCGACCAACCATTGATGGTGGCTTCATAAGTCTGAGATAAATCCTGGCTGGCGCGCTCCAGAATATTCGTCAACCGGGCGCCGTGGATGGCGCTGGCAGCCGTATTGGCAATCAAACTGGCAGCCGCAGCGTCGCTGGTGTGATAACGGTCCGGTTTAAGGCTGAAGGCCTGCAGAACGCCGATAACAGCTCCGCCGGCAAGCATGGGCAGGCTGATGCCGGATTGGATCACCTTGCCAGGAGTGAACAATTTCAAGCGATCGACTACGGTTTTGTGCCGTTCATCACGCTGGTCGGTGATGATAGGCTGGCGGGTGCGGATCGTGTCGCTCAACAAACCCAGGCTGGCGGCAGCCAGTTTCATTTCAGGGAAGTCGGCGCGTTGGAAGGATTCGTCAACATGCTGCTGGTAGATAGCGGTGATGGACTGCTGTTGCGGATCATATAACGATACCAGTACCGTGCAACTGTCGGGGAGCATGTCAAAGGCCGATGAAGCCAGTCGCTGCGCCATTTCGTCGGTGCTGGCGACTTCAGCCATAGCCAGACTGAATTGATTGGCCGTCTGGACGTGTTTTTCCTGCTGATCAAGCACGGATTGCATATTTCCGGCTGCTGAAGTATTCAATGTAACCAGAACAGCTTCGTGGCCTTGAAAATCAACCAGTTGGACTTGACTGGCGGTCTTGATGACCTTGCCGCTCAGTAGAATAATCAAATCCAGGTTGCAGACAGCCGGCGCTTCCTCAGTCCGGGCAAGAATTTTCTTCAGGTTATCATCGCCCAGACCGGCAAGCAAGTCAGCGCCGCTTTGATGGAGAATATTCTCCCGTTTCAAACCCAGGAGCCTGGCGAAATCATCGTTGGCGTCGAGGTATTTGCCGGTTAACCGATCCAGTACACACATCGGGACCGGCATGGTTTGCAGGAAGTAGGCCGGAAGCGGTTGAGGGCGGCAGGCCGTCTTGTGATTCGGTTCGTTGAATTTTCTGCGAGAATAAATGCTTCGGTTCATGGCTGAATCAATCCACCTTGGTCCGGTTTTTGGGCTTTTTAAAGGCTTGCTCCGGGAGTATAAAGTTGGTCAGGGAAGAAATGGTTTCGCCCCGTCGGACAGCGCGTGCCGCCGTTGATCCTATAAGTGCAAGTGTGATGCCAGCCGCGGACCACGCGTGGCGGAATTCGCGCCATGGCGCGGGAAAGGAGTATCCTGAGTGTCCCGAGTTAAGCACCGGGCCTTACATACTGCGCGATAAAAATTAAGCCCGCCCCAGGAATGGGACGGGCTGGGTGGGCTTGATCATCTGACCATCACGAAAGGCGTTCGTTATATCGAATTACAAGGATGTGCTTTCCACAGGATGCGGTGTGCAGCACGCCGTAAAAACGGATGGCGTCGGCCGGCGCCGGTTCACTGGCCCAGGTGGGATCGCTCGCCAATGGTGGAGGGACAGGCCGTTATGGGGAAACCGGCGCCAACCAGTAGTTGGAACTGTCGCCTTCGGCCGTCCATCCTTCCAAACCGGTCTCATTGGAGCGGACTTTCCACCACACCCAGCCGTTGGCGCAGGCCGGACCGTCCAGCACCAGCGCATCTTCACCGGGCTGGATGGAGCCAACGACTTCAGCGTCGGTGGCTGGTTGACTGCGAACCCGGTTGGCCAGCGGCGGATTGCTGCTAACTTCCGCGGTATCCCCAATGCGCAGACGGGAAAGGTAGGATGCATCCGGGCAGGCCGCCCACGGCTCATGCAGCGGCGTTACGCCGGGCTGCGGGGTGGCAACGACCAGGGTGACATTGGGCGCAGGCGTGTTGTTCGCCTGAGAAGGTAAAATGACCAGCACGGTTGGGGTGATGTTCGGGTTGACGCGTGCCCTGAGGATGGACAGGGTGACGATGCCTGCCAGGCACAGGATGGCGCCGGCCAGGACTGCCCCGCCGATCAGCCACCAGCGGTTTAATTTGCGAATTTCCGGCAGGCCCGGTAGCGCGGGGGCGGCGTCCGGCAGCTCGATGGGCAGGCCGTTTATCGGGCAGTAAAGCGTCCCGATTGGGTGGCGCTGGCTGCAGTGCGGGCAGCGGAAAGTGTCGGTTTCAGTCATTGGCGCAGGTTCCTCCCCGGAGCAGCGCGCATCGACGTAATAGGCGGCTGCGAGGGTTACTGGATTATACCAACGGCTGCGTCCGGGCGCAGGTAGGGCTTGCCAAAGTTAGAACGCTTAACCAGCGGCAGGGGAATGGCGGGGTCAAAGGTCTGCAAACTGACGGTTATTTTCGTTTTGATCAACTCATCAGCCGGAAGGGGTTCGTGCTGGGTGGCGGTAAGGGTTATATTGTCCGATGCTCCCACCGGATAGTCGGTTGACATTTGCACGGTTGCATAGACGACAGTCGCGGCCCCCGGTGCAAGTTCCACCGAATATACATCCAATGCAACGGGATTAAGCGCGAACGAATGTATGGTCAACTCGAAGGTTTCAGCGGTCTCCCCGGGGTTCTCGACCGAAAATGGAATGATGACCTGCGAGCCCCAGTCAACGGGCAAATAAAATTTGTGGGACCTCAACCGTGCGCCTTGCGGTAGCCGGAAGGTGAGCGAGGGGTCGCCGAAAAGCTGGTATCTTTCATATTCGGCTTTTCCACCTGGTGGAGTGTAGAAAATTTTATCCAAATACAGTAGAGAAGCCTGTAGAGCCTCTCCGACACTCCGCGGGGTGCTGAAATCGTAAAATTCAGTATTAAAGAATTCATTTGCCAGTGCCCTGGCTGAGTTATTCTGGGTATCGGCTGATGCCCCGATGTAGACCAAAGCGCCGGATTGTGCGTTGAGGATCCAGGCATCCGCCATGGATTCGGCTGTTGCAAAATCTGCAGTCTTGTGCGCCAATGCTAACACCAGCGGGATCGGTGGTCCGCTAAACGTTCGAACTTGATTTACAGACAGGAAAGGACCCGCATTCCAATCCCATGAGGTTGGGCTGCCGCTTCCAAGATAGACGACTGCAGCCCGGCCTTCTCCGATGATCGACACAACGTCATCAGAGTTGGCGTTATAAGTGAGCGGGAATAGCCGGTCGCCACCGGTGGTGGGTGCAATAGCCCCGTCACGCCCCGTAAATGTTCCACTATAACCGGTCGGTGTGGTATCGGTAGCGATAATATAATTAAAATCGTCCTCGGTATCCATGGCGAACGTAGGATGATCCGTGGCTATGAAGGAAATTTGCTGCTGCCAGGAGGGAATCGCTGCCATGTGGTAATACGCAATCAATTTGGACATGTAATCGGTCAAATCGGTTGTATTATGGACAGGCAGGCGACCAAGGATTGTTTTCGGTCTGTAGCTGTTGTCAGTGAAAGTGGTGTAATACAGGTCGGTGCTGGCTGGCGGGATCGCGAACGTCGTGAAAGGCCAGGTGGGGATAAACTCATTATCGCCGACTAACAGCACATACTTGGGCCGGGGAAATAATCGCTGGATGTAATTTTTGATTTGTTCTTTTTCAGTTCCCGTCTGTGAAAGCAGCGCCAGCTGAACTTGAAATCCGCGTTCTTGTTGGACGGTAATAAAATCGGTTAATGCGCTGGCAAACGCATCCGGGGTGATGATCAAATACAGCGGCGCGACGCTCTGCGCAGCCACCGAAGAAGACTGCGCGGGGAATGCGGTCAGCATACCCGCCAGCCATAGCAGTGCAAGGATCAATCGTTGGAGAAACCGGCGCATCGGATTAACGGGGTTGATCAAGTTTGGAAATTAGAACCATTGTAGCAGGAATTTCAAACTGACCGGGAGAAAAAGCGTAAGAATTAGCATAACCTGGCCGGATCGATCACAACGCACTGTTAATTCTGACATTTATATCCATGCAGGCTGCAACCGGTGGCCGTTCTGTCGGGCCTGCTTGCCTCCGGTTTCTGCCCGTGTTACACTTTATTGTTACCAGATCAGTCCTGAATATTTGCTTTTTCGCTGCAACCTGCCGCTAACGGACAGGAACAAAAACCACGCAACATTTGCCAGATTGGAAATTTCATGCCGCCAACCTTGTATCTGATTGATGGACACGCCTTGGCTTACCGCACCTTCTTTGCCCTGACCGTTACCGGGCAAAAGTTTTCCACCAGCAGCGGCGAGCCGACGGCCGGTACCTATGGTTTCGCCAGCGTGCTGCTGCGCCTGCTGGAGCAGGAGAAGCCCGAATACATGGCGGTAGCCTTTGATACCGGGAAAACTTTTCGGAATGAGATTTTTCCGGACTACAAGGCCACCCGCGCCAAGATGCCGGATGACCTGCGCCCGCAAATCGAGCGCATCCGCGAAATGGTCGATATCTTCGGGCTGCCGCGCCTTGAAAAAGAAGGCGCTGAGGCGGATGATGTGCTTGGCACCATTGCCGTTCAGGCGGTAGCCAAGGGGCTGGGGGTCAAGATCATCACCGGCGACCGCGACTTGCTGCAGCTGGTCAACGAGCGCGTGCTGGTCAATTTGGCCGGCAGCAAACTTTCCGAGGCCAAAGATTACGCCGCGGCGGATGTGGTGACAGCGCTTGGCGTGCGCCCTGACCAGGTGGTGGATTACAAAGCGTTGGTTGGCGACAAATCGGACAATATTCCCGGCGTCGGCGGGGTAGGTGAAAAAACAGCCATCTCGCTGCTGGAAAAATATGACAACCTGGACGAGATTTATGCGCACCTGGAAGAGATCACCGGGCGGGTAAAGACATTGCTGGAACGTGACCGCGACCAGGCTTACCTCAGCCGCGACCTGGCGACCATCCGCACCGATATTTCCGTGTCGCTCGACCTGGAAAAAGCGCAAACCAAATATCTTGATCTGCCTGCCATCGAGCAATTCTTTACGAAAATGGAATTTAAAACGCTGCTGGCGCGCTTGAAGAAAATCGAAGGACAGGTGGAACCCTCCCCCTTACCGCGGCAGCAGTTGTCGTTGTTTGGCGAACCGGTTCAGCAAATTGGCGAAACCCCGGCTTATGAACTGAAGACAGTCGTGGTGGATACTCCAGCGGCATTGAAGGCGCTGACGGATGATTTACAATCTGCGTTGGTAATTGCCTTTGACACGGAGACGACCTCAACCGATCCAATGCGAGCTGATTTGGTGGGTATTTCGCTGGCAGTGCGGGAAGGACAGGGCTATTACATCCCGCTCGGGCATGCCCAAGCTAAAAACCAGTTGACCATCCCGCAGGTGCTTGAGGCGCTGCGTCCGGCCATGACCGATCCCAACAAACCCAAGGTCGGGCACAATCTCAAATACGATGCCCTGGTATTAGCTCAGGCCGGTCTTCAGGTCGCGCCTCTGGCATTTGATACGATGATCGCTGAATTTTTGATCAACCCGGATAATTACAATATTGGGCTGAAAGATACCGCTAAAAAATATCTGCACATTGCGATGACGCACATCGAGGAACTGATCGGCAAGGGCAAAAACCAGATCAACATGAGTCAGGTGACGGTGGCGCAAGCTGCTCCCTACGCCGCAGCGGATGCCGAGGTCAGCCTGCAACTGGTGGCGCTGCTCAAGAAAGGATTGGCGGAAGCCAACGCCCTGCGCCTGTTCGACGAGATCGAGATGCCGCTGGTGCCGGTATTGGCGCAAATGGAACGCAACGGCGTGGCGCTGGATGTGCCCTTCCTGGCGAAAATGTCAAAGGAACTCAGTCAACGTCTGGGCGATATCGAGACTTCCATTTATGAGCAGGTCGGCTACCGCTTCAACTTGAATTCCACCCAGCAGCTTTCCAAAGTCCTGTTCGAGACCTTGAAAATCGAACCGCCCGACCGGCGCAAGAAAACCAGCAGCGGGCATTTTTCCACTTCGGCGGACGTGCTGGAGGAAATCCGCAATGAGCACCCGGTGGTCAGTACCATCCTGGATTATCGTGAATTGACCAAGCTTAAATCCACTTACGTGGATTCTTTGCCGCTTCAGGTGAATTCACGCACCGGGCGAGTACATACATCCTACAGTCAAACCGGCTCGGTGACCGGACGGTTGGCCTCATCGGACCCCAACCTGCAGAACATTCCCACCCGCACGGAAATCGGCCGCCTGGTGCGCAACGCCTTCGTGGCAGGCGACGGTAAATTCCTGCTGGCGGTTGATTACTCGCAAATCGAGTTGCGGATTGTGGCGCACATGGCTCAGGACGAAGCCATGTTGGATGCTTTCCGCGCCGGCCAGGATATTCATACCGCCACCGCGGCCGCCGTTCAAGGGCTGGATCTGGCAGCAGTCACCAAGGATCAACGCCGTCACGCCAAAGCCATCAACTTTGGCCTGATCTATGGCATGAGCGCGTTTGGTCTGACCCGCACCACTGACCTGACCCTGGCAGAAGCCGAAAACTTTGTAAAGGCCTACTTTATGCAATTTCCCGGGGTCAAGAGCTACCTGGATGGAACCCGCAAATTTGCAAAACAAGAGGGGTACGTGGAAACGCTGCTTGGCCGGCGGCGGTATTTCCCCAATCTAAAGAACCCGGTCAACCAGGCTCTGCGGGCGCGCGAGGAGCGCGAAGCGATCAACGCCCCGGTGCAGGGTACTGCCGCCGACATCATGAAAATCGCCATGGTGCGTCTGCCGGCTGCAATCGAAAAGGCCGGGTTGGCGGCGCGAATGCTGCTGCAGGTACATGATGAGCTGGTGCTCGAAGTACCGGCTGACGAGCGCACAGAAACCATTAAGGTGGTGACTGAAGTGATGGAAAATGCCTACCCGCTGTCCATCCCGCTGGAAACCGAAGCACGCTGGGGTCACAACTGGGGCAGCCTGGAAGTGGTTCGCAGCTAAGTCGAAAAAACGACGGCTTACCTTGCGGGTTTGTAAACCAAAAATCCTGTAAAATATGCGCGGATCGAGTAAAGTAAAGGTGCGCAGAAACGTTAACTTGAATTGGAGAAAGCCATTATGGCGGGAAATCAACAGGTCTTTCAGAATGCAATGAACAATGGCAACTCGGCTGCCTGGGATCAGAATTGGGAACTGGCCAGCCGATACTACATTGCCGCGCTGGAAGAGTTTCCGAACAATCCAACCGCTCTCGTTAACCTGGGACTGGCCCTTTTCGAACGACGCGAATACGAGCAGGCGCTGTCGGTGTACCGGCGGGCGGCTGTTGTTGCGCCGGAAGACCCGGCGCCGCAGGATAAGATGGCGCAAATTTATGAGACCCTGGGGCGGAAAAATGATGCGGTTCGCGCTGCCATGCAAGCTGCGGAATTGTTTCTAAAAGCCCGCGATGTCGAAAAAGCCATCGATTGCTGGCAGCGCATTACAGCCATGCATCCCGATAGTTTGACCGCGCATACTCGTCTGGCATTGATTTTCGAACGCCTTGGCCGTAAGGCGGATGCGGTATATGAATACCTGGCAGCAGCAGGCTTGCTGCAGCGGGCTGGCGATTCCAGCAAAGCCACCCAGGTGATTTTATACGCCCTCAATCTGGCGCCTGGCAACGCTGATGCGACCCAGGCGCTGCGCCAGTTAAAAATTGGGCAAACAGTGGCCGTTCCAACCCGCCCGCGCACGGGTCCGCTCCCCTCTGCTTCGCCAACCAGAAGTAAGCTGCCGGAAACAGCCGCTGCCAGCAGCGAGCAGCAACTCGATCCCATTGCGGATGCGCTGCAACGAGCAATGGTCGAGCTGGCGGGCAGCCTTTTTGACCAACCGGAAGATGATGAACCGGAAATTTCGCAGCCCAGGCTGTCCCTGGAAACTTTGCGCCGTGGTCGTAATAAGCCGGTCACTGAGGCCAAATCCCGGTCAACGATTATCATGCATATTGGACAGGCCATTGAGCTGCAAACCCACGGGCAGGAAGCCCAGGCAGCAGAAGAATTGGAGAAGGCTCAGGAGGCAGGTTTTTCAACGCCTGCCCTATTCTTTACCCTGGGCGTTTTACATGCCGGGCGCGAAGAAGAAAAAGCCATTCAAGCGCTTACAACCGCCGAACACAGTCCTGAATTTGCGCTGGCAGCATTTTTGGTTAAGGGACGGGTATATTACCGGACAAAGCAATATCGCCAGGCAGCTCAGGCCTGTTTACAGGCGCTGCGACTGGCTGATGCTGAAACTGTACCGGTTGCTCAACAGACCGAACTGCGCCAGTTGTACGACCCGCTGATCGAAGGGCAATCGCGGGCGAACGATGATGCATCCCTGAAAGCTCTGTGCGATAAAGTATTCTCCCATTTGATCCGCCCGGATTGGCGTGACCTGACAGCCAAAGCGCGCAGTCAATTACCTGCCGCCGCCCCAGGCCAAATGCCAACCCCGCTTTCAGAGCTTTTGCTCGAGATTCGCAGCGTAAACGTGATCGATGCACTCGCCTATATTCGCACGCTTTCCGACCAGGGCAAAGTGCGAACGGCGCGCGAGGAGGCCTTCCGAGCGATTGGCATGGCGCCAACCTACCTGCCGCTCCATATTCAGATTGGCGATCTGCTTCTGCGGGAAGGTCAACAACCGGAGGCAATCAAAAAATACCTGCTGGTAGCCCGGTTATATACCCTGCGGGGAGAGGCTGGCCAGGCGATTCTCCTGATACAACGCATATTGAAAATCGCGCCAATGGATCTGGATATCCGGAAACAACTGATCGAACTGTTGATCTCACAACGCCGCATCGACGAGGCGATCCAGGAGTACATCAATCTGGCAAAGGCCAATTACCAGCTTGCTGATCTGGAAGGCGCCGCTCGTATCTACCAGTCAGCGATGCTGCTGGCTCCGGAATCGACCCGCAGCCGCTACTGGGCTTTCCAGATATTGAACCAACTGACCGATATCGAAATGCAACGGTTAGACTGGCGCTCAGCGCTGCAATCTCTGGAACAAATGCGAAAAATGCAACCGGAAGACACCGGTACTCGCGGACGGATCATCGATTTGAATTTCCGGCTCGGATATGATGAAAATGCGCTAGCGGAAGCTGAACAGTATGTATCGCTGCTGGAGACCAAGAATCAACCTGCAGCTGCTGCTGGATTCCTGATTGGTTTGGCCGAGGAACATCCGGATAAGCTGGATTTGCGCCGGCGTTTGGTTGATCTTTATCTCCGCGGCCACCGCATCACCGAAGCGATCGAACAACTCGATGGATTGGCTGATTCCTATGCCCAGGCGGGTTTGAATGACCAGGCTGCGGCGATTGTGGAGGAAATTATTGGTCTAAATCCTCCAAACCGAGCCGGCTATGAAAAAGTGCTGGCCACGCTGAAGAAAATGCGGTGAGCAGGTTTTGCTGCTGGGGGCTTTGCAGCAGCAAATGCGTGAGACGTCCGGTCAGCCGGCGCGATCATGTTTTTGTAGGTGACTCACCGGGTACTCGAATATCATCCCCCCTGTGGGGACCCTGAACCCAAGGGCTCTGATTCTAGGTGACTCACCGGGGACTCGAATATCATCCCCCCTGTGGGGACCCTGAACCCAAGGGCTCTGATTCTAGGTGACTCACCAGGGACTCGAATATCATCCCCCCTGTGGGGACCCTGAACCCAAGGGCTCTGATTCTAGGTGACTCACCAGGGACTCGAACCCTGAACCCATTGATTAAGAGTCAATTGCTCTGCCAGTTGAGCTAGTGAGCCGGTAGCGCACAAATTATACCGCACTCTCCCCGACTGTCAATAACGCCTGAATTACCCTCCTTATTCCAATTTTCCAGCAGCCCGGGCGCGCGCCAGCACCCACTCCGCGGCCTTGACCACCGGCATATCCACCATTTTCCCATCGAGCGCAAAGGCGCCTTTGCCGGCTTCCTGCTGCTGCGCAGCAGCATCCACGACGCGTTTTGCCTGCGCAATCGCCTCGTCAGATGGGGCAAAGGCCGCATGCACCGGTTCCACCTGGTTGGGGTGGATGACTTGCTTACCAGAATAAGCCATTTGCGCCCCCTGCTGCGATTCTGCTCGCAACCCGTCCAGGTCGTGCAGATCCATCCACACCATGTCTATGGCCTGCAGGCCAAAAGCAGCGGCATAGGTGACGATTGCCGAACGGGCGTAAAAAATCTCCCAACCGGGACGGGTACGCACCGCACCGATATCGCCCGCCAGATCCTCAGCGCCGAAGACCAATGCCTGCAGCCGCGGGTCTGACCCGGCAATCTCTTTCAGGTTGACCACTCCGCGCGCCGACTCGATCAGCGCAATCAGAATAATCTCGCCGCTCGGCCAGCCATAGGTCTTTTCGGCTTCAGCCAAGCGGGCGCTGACCCACTGCACCTGTTCGGCGCTGTGCACCTTGGGGATCACAAACCCGTCCGGGTGAGCCGGAAGGACGGCGTTCAAATCCTCCAGTTCCAGCCCCGAACCAACCGGGTTAATGCGCACCAGCCGCTCGGAACGGCCAAAGTTCAAGCGCGGCAGCACGCCGGCAATGGTGGCGCGGGCATCGGCTTTGCGGTTAAACGCCACCCCATCCTCGATATCCAGGCATACACAGTCAGCGCCTAACGCAGCAGCCTTCTCGACCATGTGTAAATTGTCACCCGGGACGTACAAAAGAGCGCGGCGTGAACGCAGCATTATTTTTCCTCCATCTGCGCAGATCGTTTGAGAAACAGCACGGTGCGTTCCAATTCTACCGCCACTGTGCCATCGGGCTTACGCCCAATGTGCCTCAAGCGCACCACACCGCGGTCTGGATTGGAGCGCGATTCACGTTTATCCAGTACTTCACTTTCCACATAAATCGTATCGCCGTGAAAAACCGGATTGGGGTGCGAGACGCGGTCATAGCCCAGGTTGGCGACCACGGTGCCCTCCGTCAGGTCGCTGACCGTCAGCCCGACCGTCAGCGCCATGGTCAGCAGCCCGTTGACAATGCGCTGCCCAAATTGTGTGCGCGATGCGAAATCAGCGTTGAGATGCAGCGGCTGAGAATTCATTGTCAGGGCGCAAAAAAGGGTGTTATCCGCCTCAGTGATGGTGCGCCCCTGGGCATGGCGAAAACGCTGCCCAATCTCGAGATCTTCAAAATATTTACCTGTCATCGATCATTCTCCAATTTCCACCAGCAACTGATCCCGGTCAACAGTTTGCCCGGCGGCTGCCAGCAGGCGGTTGACGCGCCCCGCTGCAGGTGATTTGACCTGGATTTCCATTTTCATCGCTTCGAGCAGCAGCAAAACCTGCCCGCGTTCGACCGTTTCACCGGAAGCCACCTGTACAGCGCGCACCTGAGCCGGCATGGGCGCGCGGATCGCCGTGCTGCCGTCCACCTCGCTGCCTCGTTGACTGGCGCGCTGGGCTGGTGGGTCGAGCCAGTAGGTGCAACCACCCTGCGAGATCCACTTGCGGCTGCCATCCTGCGCCCAGTAAAAAGTGAGCGGTCGCCCATCGAAGCGCAGGCTGAGCACGCCTGGCTGGCGGTCGAGCACTTCAACGGCGTATTCAACGCCGTTAACCTGCGCGCGGAAGCCGTCCCCGCTGCGTTCGAGCGTCACTTCGACTGTCTGCTGCCCGGATTGGTAGCGAAAATGCATGATCGATTTCCTCCTAGGCGCTCACTGCCCAACTCGATAGCCGTTTGGCATCCGCCACGGACTGTAGGGATCGTGCTCATTAGACGCAGCGGATTGGGGCGTAAACTGCGCCAGGGCAGCGGCAACCAACACCTCAGGCGGCAGACCGCATTGCGGCGGCTGCCAGCCGTTAAAATGCTCCTCGACCCAGGTGGTATAAATGTCGCCGGCGGTAAATTGCGGTTCTGCCAACACATCCTGCAAGAACTGGCCGTTGTAGGTCACCCCCAGCAACACTGTCTCACGCAGCGCGGCAGCCATGCGCTGGATGGCTGCCGGACGGTTTTCGCCCCAGACGGTCAGCTTGGCGATCAGCGGGTCATAATGGATGGTAATCTGGTCGCCGGTGGTATAGCCGCTGTCCACCCGCACGCCCGGACCGGACGGCTCGACAAAGGTCAACAGCGGACCGGTGGCTGGCAGGAAATTATTGGCCGGGTCTTCAGCGTACAAGCGACACTCGATAGCATGCCCGCGCTGCGACAGACTGCTCTGGTTGAAGGGCAGGGTTTCGCCGGCGGCAATGCGGATCTGCCATTGCACCAGGTCGATGCCAACCGTCCATTCGGTGACCGGGTGTTCGACCTGCAGGCGAGTGTTCATTTCCAGGAAGAAGAATTCCCCGGTCTGCGGATCGACGATGAACTCAACCGTCCCGGCATGGGTATAGCCGACAGAGCGGGCGGCGGCCACGGCAGCCGCGCCCATTTCAGCGCGCAGGATTTCATTTAAGTATGGGGACGGCGTTTCCTCGATGATTTTCTGATGCCGCCGCTGCACAGAGCACTCGCGCTCAAATAAATGCACCAAATTGCCGTGCTGGTCGGCCAGCACCTGAAATTCGATATGCCGTGCACGTGGGATGTAACGTTCCAAAATCAGACGCCCGTCGCCAAATGCATGTTCAGCTTCGCGCCTGGCAGCCGCAGCAGCTTCGACAAGCTCAACCGGCTGGTCCACAACGCGCATACCTTTGCCGCCGCCGCCGGCAGCCGCTTTGATCAGCAGCGGGAAACCAATTTGAGCGGCAGCGGCTTCCAGCGCAGCCGGATCGTCTGATCCCTGGTAACCGGGCACCACGGGAACGCCGGCCGCCTGCATACGGGCGCGCGCCTGGCCCTTATCGCCCATGGCATCGATGGCTTCCGGCGACGGGCCAATAAACACCAGTCCGGCCTGCTGCACGGCGCGGGCAAAATTGGCATTTTCGGATAAAAAGCCGTATCCCGGATGAATAGCCTCGGCGCCTGTGGCAACAGCGGCCTGTATAATACGCTCCGCAACCAGATAGGATTCGCTGGCCGGAGCCGGACCGATATTCACAGCTTCGTCTGCCAGACGCACGTGCAGCGCGCGCCGGTCGGCGTCGGAATAGACCGCCACCGATGCGATGCCCAGTTCGCGGCAGGCGCGGATGATGCGCACCGCGATCTCGCCCCGGTTGGCCACCAGCACTTTTTTGAACATAGATACGCCGCTCACATGCGGAAAACCCCAAACCCACCCGGCGTACGCGGCGAATTCAACGCTACCGATAAGGCCAGTCCCAACACCTGGCGCGTCTCAGCCGGGTCGATGACCCCGTCATCCCACAAACGGGCGGTCGAATAATACGGGTTGCCCGCTCGTTCGTATTCCTCCAGTGTGGGGCGCATAAAGGCTTCTGCTTCGGCGGGGGACAACGAGGGCTTGCCCTCGCGCGCCAACTGGTCCTGCTTGACCGTCAGCAGCACGTTGGCGGCTTGCTCGCCGCCCATGGCGCTGATGCGCGCGTTAGGCCACATCCACAGAAAGCGCGGGTTGAAAGCGCGCCCGGACATGCCGTAATTGCCTGCCCCAAACGACCCGCCGATCAGCACCGTCAGTTTGGGGACGCTGACGGTGGACACGGCATGTACCAGCTTGGCGCCGTCCTTGGCAATGCCGCCAGCTTCGTACTCCTTGCCGACCATGAATCCGGTGATATTCTGCAAAAAAAGCAGCGGAATGCCGCGCTGCTCGCATAGTTCGATAAAATGGGTGGCCTTCAGGGCGGATTCACTGAACAACACCCCATTGTTGCCTAATATTCCTATCGGATAGCCGCGGATGGCGGCAAAACCGCATACCAGGGTGGTGCCGTAGCGAGCTTTGAACTCGCGGAAGGCGCTGCCGTCCACCAGCCGCGCGATGATCTCGCGCACATCATAGGCAGCGCGCGGGTTGGCCGGCAAAATCCCGTAAATTTCGGCCGGCGAGTAAAGCGGTTCGGCGGGCGGGAGCACATCCAGCCCATCCAGCCAGACTCCGGCGCTGCGGCCTGACTTGCGCGGCAGAGTCTCGATGATATTGCGGCAAATTTCCAGCGCGTGGTCGTCGTCTTCGGCAAAATGATCTGCCACCCCCGAGAGGCGGGTATGCACATCCGCGCCGCCCAATTCCTCAGCGGGCACATCTTCGCCGGTTGCCGCTTTGACCAACGGCGGGCCGCCCAGGAAAATGGTGCCGGTGCCGCGCACAATGATGGTCTCATCACTCATGGCGGGCACATAGGCTCCGCCTGCCGTGCACGAACCCATCACCACCGCAATCTGGGTGATGCCTTTGGCGCTCATGCGCGCCTGGTTATAGAAAATTCGGCCAAAATCATCCGAATCAGGGAAGACCTCATCCTGCATCGGCAGGAAAATTCCGCCCGAATCGACCAGATAGATACAGGGCAGCGCGTTTTGAAAGGCGATCTCTTGAGCGCGCAGGTGTTTCTTCATGGTTAAGGGGAAGTAGGTGCCGCCTTTGACCGTGGCGTCATTGGCAACAATCAACACCTCGCGTTCCGCCACCCGCCCAATGCCGGTGACGATGCCAGCGCCGGGCGCCTGATTGTCATAGCAGTCCCAGGCCGCCAGCGGCGACAGCTCGAGAAACGGCGAACCCGTGTCGAGTAGCCGGTCGATGCGCTCGCGGACGAACAGCTTCCCCTGGGCTGCCTGGCGCTGCTGGTATTTTTCGCCGCCGCCCTGGCGCACCACTGCCAGCCGCTGGTGAAGCTGCTCTGCCAGTCCACGGTGATAGATTTCATTGGCCTGGAAAGCCGGGTCTTGGGTCGAAATGCTGGATTGAATGGTTTCCAATGCTGCCCCTAACGCGGCTCAGCCGCTGCGATAAATGACGCCGAATCCGCCGCGCGGGTAAACCCACTGCAGCGCATCGCTTGGGCAGGCCACCAGACAGGTGCCGCATTCCAGGCAGCCCGCCCAATCTGCCATGATCCTGCCGTTCTGTTCGCTGTAAACGTTGGCCGGACAAACATATAGGCAAGCCAGGTTTTTACATTTGGCGCGGCACACTTCTTCGTTGACGGCAATATGCGGGTGACCTTCATCCAATTCATACTTGTTGACAGCTAATTTTTCGGTTACCGGTAAGCGGTTCATAAGGCGCGTCCTCCTGCCAGCGCGTCCTTCAAAAGGTCCAACAACGAAATTTTGGATGCCTTCAAATTCTTCAACAGGGTAGGCACCAGGTTCTTTTTCGGCTGAGCTTCCTGGCGGTAAATATCCGCCAGAATGTTTGAGAGCAGCGCCGGGTAGGCCTCGAAAAGACGTTCATTTTTCATAAAATCCACTGCGCGGGCATAGGTGCGCATGTCCTGCATCACGAATGATTTTTCCAGCCGGGATGGGTAGGACTGCAGCCGGGCGGCGCTGAAATCGTCCGCGGCCTGCGCTTCAATGATGGTTTCGGCTGCCGCCACTGCTGACCCGATTGCCAGGTCCATGCCGCGCACCACAAAACCGTTGTTGACCCCGAAGCCAGCCGCGTCCCCTACCAGCAGCAGGCCGTCCGCAGCCAGCGGCGGCATCATTTTGAGCCCGCCTTCGGGCACCAGATGCGCGCCGTACTCCAACAGCTTGCCGCCTTTGATCAGCGGAGCGATCATTGGATGCACCAGAAAATCCTCAAAGATTTCGGCCGGTTTCAACTGGCGTTCGACCATCGCTTCCAGGTGAATGACTAGCCCGACCGAAAGACTCTCCTGGTTGGTGTACAAAAATCCACCGCCAGGGACGCCGCGGGTGGCGAAGCCGACGATATTATAGGCTGTGCCTTCATTGCCATTCAGGTGAAAACGTTCCTCGATCACCTCGCGCGGCAGCCCGATTACCTCTTTGACCCCAACGGCAGCATGCCCGGTAGGGATTTTGTCGCGCAGCCCGGCTTGCTGGGCAATAAATGAGTTGGCCCCGTCGGCGGCAATCACCACTTTTGCCAGCATCTCTTCATTATCCGCGCTGATGCCGACTACTTTTCCATCGCGTTTGACCACCCCATCCACCTTGATGCCCGGCACGAGCATGGCGCCGGCAGCCTCGGCCTGTTCGGCCAGCCAGCGGTCAAAGCGGGCGCGCAGCACGGTAAAACCGTTGTAGGGCGGCTGGTTGAATGTTTCGGTCTTGAAATCCAGGTTGACGGAGGAATCGGCGGTCAAAAAACTGACCACCTGATTGGTAATCACGCGCTCGACCGGGGCGGATTCCCAAAAGTTGGGGATCAGGTCATGCAGCACGCGTCCGTAAAGCACGCCGCCGCTCAAATTCTTGCTACCGGGAAACGGTCCACGCTCGATCAATACCACCTGCAGGCCGGCCTTCGCCAGCCGGTAAGCGGCGCTGCTGCCAGCAACCCCGGCGCCAACGATGATGGCGTCAAATACATCTTCTGCCACGGGTTTATTTCGCCTTGCGCGCTTTGAGCGCGCGAATCAATGCCGGGACGACCTGGTACAGGTCGCCCTCGACGGCATAATCGGATTGGGTCATCAGCGGAGCCCCGCGGTCTTTATTGATCGCCACCACCACGCGCGACTCGCTCATGCCAATGGTGTGCTGGGCCTGCCCCGAGACGCCCACCCCCAGATACAGGTCTGGTTTGATCATGGCGCCGGAAATGCCGATGTAGCGCTCGCGCGGCAGCCAGCCCAGCCCTTCGGCCAGTGGACGGGTGCAGGCCATTTCAGCGCTGAGGGCTTGCGCCAGTTCCTCGATCAGGCCCAAATCTTCCTGACGGGCGACCCCGCGTCCCGGACAAACGACGCGTTTGGCAGCCGATAGATTGACACTGCTGACGGCGCGGCTGCGGCGTTCGATGACCGCCGCCTGCCAGGGCGGCTCGACCCACGGCAGCGGTTCGATCTCACCCTTTGGTTGAGCCTGAAGGGAGCCAGTTTCAAATATGCCCTGACCGATGGTGGCGATGACCGGGCTGGCCAGCGGGCGGTCGATGCGTACTGCGCCGCCGCCGAAGACCATGTGACGCGCCAATAAGGCTGAACCATCCCATTGAAATTCGAGTACGTCGGCAAGGGCGGCCACGCCCAGGCGGGCTGCCAGCCGACCAGCAACTGCCCGCCCGCGCACTGTCGCGCCGATGATGACGCCAAAAGGACACTTATCCTGCACGGCTGCTACCAGGGTTGGGACGATATCCTCCACCAGCCGGCCGGAAGGCAGTTCACCCAGCCATAAGACGCGCTGCGCGCCCAGGTCAAATGCCTGCTCGGCCTGCGAGCGGGCGCCTAAAACCACGGCAGCCACCTGGCCGCCCGTGTTGGCAGACAATTGGTGCGCACCCGCGATTAGCTCGGCTTGCAGCGCCGGTTTTTCCGAAAACACCCAGACATCTTTGTCGTCTGTCATGATTGCCCCTACACCACGCCTTCTTTGACCAGATAACCTGCCAGTGATTGGGCGGCTTCCTCCGGGCTGCCTTCGATCAAGATGCGTTTGCGTTCAACCGGGCGCGGCGCGCGTAAACTGACCGCTTCCACCCGCGGTTCCGGCGCATTTTCCAGTTCCAAATCGGCCAGGCTCCATTCATACACCGGCTTTTTGGCCGCTAGTAGAATCTCCTTCATGTTGGGCAGGCGCGGCGTGTGAATATCGGTAGTGACCGCCAGCACTGCCGGCAGCGGCAGCTCCAGCACTTCGGTCTCTTCTTCCAGGCTGCGTTCGATGCGCACCCCACTGTCTTTGACCTCGATTTTGCTGACGGCATTGAACGCCGGCACTTCGAGCAACTCACCAAGCTGCAAGCCGACCTGTTGAAAATACAGATCCGCCGAACCTTCACCCGTCAGCACCAGATCCACCGCGCCAATTTTGCGCACCGCAGCCGCCAGCACCTGGGCCGTCACTGCCGTGTCCGCGCCGTTCAAAACATCTTCAGCCACCAGTACCAATTCGTCCGGGCCGCGTGAAAGCAGGTCTTTGCGCAGTTTGGAATGGTTGATGCGCTGCGGTCCAGCGCTGAGGGCGGTCACGCTGCCGCCGTGGGCGTCTCGCAAGCGCACCGCAGCCTCGATCGCTTGCAAATCAAAACTGCCGATGCGCCACTCCGCGCGGTCGAGCGATATGGAACCATCGCTGCGGACTTCGATATCGCTGGCATCGGGCGCAAGTTTGGCGCAGACTACGATTTTCATAAAGGCTCCATTCAGAATGAGCGGCAGGCTAACTCTTGCGGGCGTGTTTGAGCAGTTGCGGCCCGGCAATGTTGTACATGATCTCGTCGGTGCCGCCGCCAATGCGCATCAAGCGGATATCGCGCCACAGACGCTGTACCCGGTGGTCCATCATATAGCCCAGCCCGCCCATGATCTGCACGGCGGAGTCGGTCACCTCGCAGGCGGCGCGGGCCACATACAGTTTACACATGGCGTGCTCATGGCGCACCGATTGGCCTTGATCCATCATCCAGGCGACCTTGTAAATGTAGTTGCGCATATTTTCGTTTTTGATGGCCATATCCGTCAGGATGTGCTGCACGGCCTGGTAGCTGCCGATGGGATTGCCAAATTGGACGCGCCGGTTGGCGTAGGACAGCGAATCTTCCAGGGCTGCTTCGGCAGCGCCCACCGAGGCAGCGCACAACGCCAACCGTTCGATCTCAAAGTTAGCCATCAGCTGCGGCCAACCCGAATTGAACTGCCCGACCAGGTTCTTGCGCGGGACGCGCGCATTTTCAATGAAGACTTCGTAGGTGGGTACTGTCCACCAGCCGACCTTGTTGAGGATGTTGAAGCGCAGCCCGGGTGTGTCGGTGGGCAGCAGCCACATCGAAATCGAGGCGTACGGGTTGGTGCCCTGCGCGTCGCGGGTCATTAGCAGGATATATTTGGCAATTTTGGCCAGGGTGCAGTACATCTTCTGCCCGTTGAATATCACATCGTCGCCGTCGATCTGGGCGGTGGCCTTCATGGCAGCGGCATCTGATCCGGCCTGCGGTTCGGTAATCCCCAGCGCCACCGGCAAGTCGCCGCGCACGAATCCCCCCAGGACCTTGGCCTTGATTTCTTCGGAACCAAACTGGATAATATCGCGGATGGTAATGATCCCCAGCGAATAGATGATGCCCAGCGGCAGAGCGTATTTGCCAAGCGTCTCGCACACCAGTGTCAGCGTGGTGATGTCCGCCGGGACGCCGCCGTATTCCTCCGGGATGCCCAGCGCTAGGATGCCGTTATCAGCCAGGGCTTGCCAAGGTTTGAAGGGGAACTCGTGCCGGGCGTCCAGTTCCGCCATCAGCGTTTCGGGAGCTTCACGTTGCAGCAGTTCTTCCAGACTCTGGATCAGCAGTTCCTGTTCTTCTGTCCATCGAAAATCCATTCTCCCCGTCCTTTCAGCCCTCTGAACAAGTGTCCCTTATATTGATATTCTATACCAAGACTATTAACTTTTATTGAGAGATCACCCGAAATTCAACGGTTATCATCCCACCTTTCGCCGCTCCGGTTTGCCCAGGATCATCCCCTGCGGATCGACCTGGGTGCGCAGGATTTCCAACTGCTCATCCGTCGGTTCAGGCGTGATCTCCAGGTGGGCAGCAAACAGCATTTCGAACCCGGTAGCCGCGGCGATATCCTCACGCGTGACGCCAGGGTGCAGCGACTCGACCTGCATGCGCTTGCTGAGCGGGTCAAAGCCCATCACCCCCAGGGTGCTGATGACCTTATAGGGCCCGGTATCGGGCGGCAGGCCAGCTGCTTCTCGCGCGCCGGGACCGGTCAGATAACCCGGCGAGGTAATGAAATCAACTTTTGGCACAAAACGGCGGGCGTCGTGCTGCATGGTCGCCATGGTTTTCCAGCACAGCGAGGCCAGGTCATTGGCGCCGCCGCTGCCGGGCAGGCGCACCTTGGGATGGCGGTAGTCACCGCCGATCATGGTCGAATTCAGATTGCCGTACATGTCGATTTGCGCGCCACCCAGGAAGGTGTAATCCACCAGCCCGCGCTGGCAGGTCTCCATGACCTCATCCATGCTGCCGTGCACCAGCGCTCGTGTCTGGGTCTCGGAGCCTGAGACCGAGATGGGCAGCCTTTCCAGGATGGGGGCCATGGCGCCGGCCTCGAACAGGATCACCAGGTTGGGCGCGGTCGTTTTTTGCGCCAGCATGGCGGCTGCCAGCGGCGCGCCGGTGCCGATCACCGCGGTCTTGTTATCCTCCAACTGGCGGGCAGCGGCGCAAATCATCAATTCCACCAGGCTGTAGCGGGCGTCGACGGTGACCATGGCTATCCTCTACGACCGCTTCAATATTTCCAGGCTGCGCAGTTCAGCCAGGCGTTGCTCGCCGGCTGCCAATGCCAGGTAGGTTTCAAAGTTGTCCACGCCGTAGATGAACTTATCTAGGAAGGCGGCGAAACGCGCTTCATCTTGCTCGACCTCCACCCATTCGGCCAGGTGGCGCTCGTCGGAGAAATATTCGAAGGGCATGTTGCCAGGGTAGCTGCCGAAAGGTACATGGCAGACCGCATCCACCTGCCAGTAGGGGATGCTGGTTTTGCGCGGGTCGCGGCGGAATTCTTCAGTTTCCACCATGCGCTCGGTGGTGACGATCAGCCTTTTGGAGGCTTTGGCCAGGTCGAGATCAACAATGCTGGTACCGTCGATCTGGGCATTGCCGTAGATATCTGCCTGATGAACGTGGATGATGCCGATATCCGGGTAGAGGGCCGGCACGGCCAGCAGCTTTTGCCCGGTAAACGGATCCTCGATCAGCCTGCCGGCGCTGTAGCGCAGGGTGTCGCTGCCGAGCATCACCCGTGCCGGCAGAAAAGGCACGCCCATGGCGGCGGCTTTGTAACGCCAGCCAAGCCCGGCGTTGCTCCATTCGGTGGTGCGTACCGCACCGCTTTCCATGAAGCGCCGGCCGTTGGGCGACAGCCCGCGGATCTCCAATCCGACCACATAGGCGATGTCGCAGCGGTCGATGACGCGGCCGGCAGCCAGAATTTGAAAATCGTGGGTGGTGGAATGCCCTGAAAAACCAAGATTATGTTTGCGAGTGCGGACGATTTCGTGCAGCACCGCGGTGGAAAAGCGCACGCTACCAAAACCGCCGGTGGCGATGTAGTCGCCGTCATGGATGAAGCGTTCAACTGCTTCCCGGACGCCCATGCGCTTATCGACCATGGCGCGCGACTTATGCCGGAAGAACTCGCGTGCGGCGTTGACATCCGGTGATTGAAATAATTCGCCAACCGGTTGGATATCGCCTTCCAATTCGATCATGCGCACCTCGGTTATGCACAGGGAGTGGTGATGGCGGCAGCGGTATGTTTAGATTGTGTACTATTCTTATAATTTTAGCAAAGAAACGTAAATTAATCACGCAATCTTGCGGGGGAAAAGAGCGGAATTGATTCCTGGGTGTGGTGCAGCGCCGTTGCGCCTTACCATCCTGTCATCGAGCGAACGGAGTGAGCGTGGCGACCTGCATTTAGCAATAAGCTATCCGATAAATGGATGGACTGCCCATTTGACCAACGCAGATTGCCGCGACCTCTTCGAGGTCTGGCAATGACAAAAAAAGAGCGTATTGGATGCATAAACCGCCAGGTCGTTCTCTACTGGAACTATTCTAATCAGCATGGCGTCTTGAGTGTGGCAGGATGCTGCCTGAAAAAACACTTTTGTACCGGCTCGATTTTGAGGAGGAGCCATGAAAAGTATGCTATTTGCCTTAATCATTGGTGTTTTGCTGGCTGGCAGTTTAGGCGCCAGCCCCGCCGCTGCCCAGTCGACCTGCGGCACGACTTACACCGTCCAGAAAGGCGATTATTTGAATTCGATTGCCAGAAAATGCAGCACGACTGCTTCGGCCATTCTGGCAGTCAACCCCGGTATCAAAAACTGGAATATCATCTTCCCTGGCCAGTTACTTAAGCTGCCAGCCGGTACACAGCCTTCCGCGGTAGCCGGCTCGGTCTATATCGTCAAACCCGGCGACACCCTGAGCGGGATTGCAGCGCTGTTTAAAGTATCGCTGTCGAGCATCCTCAAGGTTAATGCGAGCATTACTAACGCCAATCGGATTGAAAAAGGCCAGCAGATCAAACTGCCTGAAGGCGCTGCCCAGGTGCGCACAGCAGGTATCACCCCCGCCAGCGGCAAAGCTGGAGACGGGATCACCCTCGGAGCAACCGGTTTCAAACCCAACAGTGAAGTGGACATCCGTTTTGGCCTGACCGAGAGCGCGACCGAATCGATCGTCAAGGTGACCACCGACAGCCGCGGCGCAGTGCTGCAGAAGGTCAACGTGCCGACCACGGCTCAAACCGGCAAGGCCTATGTATTCGTAGTGCGTTCCACCGCCAACACGGCTGAAACAGCTGTATCCAACGCCTTCACCGTAGGTGAGACTGCTTCGGACAAGAAAGAATACGTAGTCGTGCGCGGCGACTCGCTGCGTAAAATTGCTGACCGCTTCGACTCCACGGTGGCTGCCATCCTGGCGCTCAACCCGAAGATCACCAACCCTAACCTGATCCTGGTAGGGCAGCGCATCACGATCCCAGTCGGTCAATCCGGCGCTGCTGTGTCCTTGATCCCCACCACCGGCACTGCTGGCAGCAAAATTACAGTGGTTGCCGACGGCTTCCCGGTCAACCAGAATGTGGATGTGCGGCTGGAACTGCAAGGGACAAGCACAGTAGTGGTGGTGGACGGCAAGACCGATGTGTCCGGCTACATGAAGATTGAGGTCACGCTGCCAAGCAGCGCCAAAGCCGGCGAGAAATGGCTGGTGCGGGTTATCACCAGCGACCTGGCGAAAGCGGTCGAAGCGGTTTCCGGGACCTTTACCATCAAATAAAGCGCCCTTCACCTTACCGGGGCTATCCCAAAAGCGGTAGGGGACGGGTTCCACCCCGTCCCGTAAATATGGGAATGAAAAATGACAAATGATTTCTTTTGGGATAGCCCCTTTTATTGTCATGCTGCCCGCTCTCACAGAGCACCCTTCGGGTGGGACACTCTGTGAGTGAACGCAGTGAAGCATCTTGAAGCCAATTAAACCAGACCCTTCGCTTCGCAAAAAGCGCTCGCTCAGGTTGACAACCTCAGCCTGTAATCTATTGGGGTTGTCTCAAGTTAAAATGACAATTTTTCCGCTCGAGCCGTCCAGCCGGATGCGCATGCCGGTTTTCAGACGGGTGGTGGCCTGGTCCACGCCGACCACTGCCGGGATGCCGTATTCGCGCGCCACGACCGCGCCGTGCGTCATCATGCCGCCGACCTCCATGATCAAGCCGCCGGCGGTCAGAAAGAGCGGGGTCCAGGACGGGTCGGTGCCCGGGCAAACCATAATTTCCCCAGGAAGTAAACCGGCCTGATGCGGATTCAGCACCACGTGCACAAGTCCCTCCACGCTGCCAGGCGAGACCGGGCTGCCTGCCAGGCTGTCAGCCCCCGCTGCGGCGTTGATTCCGGCATAAAAAGCCCGCCCGTCGCTGAGCAGCAGGCGCGGAATCTGGCGGCGGTGCATTTCGAGGTCATAAGCGTGCCGGCGGCTGACGATGCGCTCTCGCAGAACCGGCGACCCGCCCCCTTTAGCCAGTTCATCCAGCTCTTTATAGTTCAGGAAAAACAGATCATCAGCCCGATCGATTTCTCCGTCAGCAGCCAATTCCTTCCCACAGGAGAGCAGCTCCTGTCGGATGAGATTGAACAACCGCACGGCGAAAAATTTTGGGTTTTCGCGCATGCCGAGCAGTTGGCGCATGCGGCTGGTGAAAAAGCTTGCCAACCTGGCTTTAAACCAGCCGCCGCGGCTGGCGCGCAGGCGGGCGGTCAATTGCTCCAGCGCAACCAGGGCAGAATCAGCGCTGCGCTGGAAAATGATATCCGGCGCCTGGGCAGGATCCTGAATTTTCAAGTAGCCAACCAGCGCTTCGATCACCGGTGTCGGGTTTTCAACCCAGCGCTCGCGCCCGAGATCAATTTCTGCCAACCCGCGCCCGCCGTAAAGGTCAATAAACGGTTGAAGCGCAGCTTTGGCGCTTGAAATGATTGACCCATCCTTCCAGGCATTGCCTAATTCCTCTGGCGTCCTGGATTGGAAGTATTGCAGCAAACTTGCATCCCGTTGGATCCCCTGAGCGGTTTGCCAGAGGATTAAATCCATTTCAGTGGTCGGGTTGTGCGGCACCCCGCGGGTGATTTCCAATACCAGGTTGCGGTTGGCTTGTTTCCCGCTGTCGCTCTCACTCCCGGGCAGGCTGTCAGCCAGTTTGTTGAGCGCGTTGAGCGAAGCCATTCCACCGGCAACGCCGGAGACAAAGCGCAGAAAGGTGGGTGGCAGCCGATGGACGACGATATCCGGCAGCAAACCAGCTACCCGCGCGAGTCGGGCGCGGCCGGTCTGGTTAATTGCGGCAATATTCGCCTTGATTTCATCCAGCAGCTTCTCGCCGTCCGCGACGAGTGCTGCCCGCCGGCGGGATGGGGCGGCGAGATTGAGAAGTACGTTCCAGGCCAGCGGAATCACCAGATGCGCAATCTGTCGCCGCGCCCGCCAACTGATGCCTGACCGTCCGGGCCGCAAGCGCGGGTCATCCCAAATTTCGATTACCGCCTGCTGGACGCTTGGCTCGATCATTCCCAAACCGGCGCGAACCAGTCTGCGGCCAATCGAGTTGCGCATGGGCGTGGTTATATTCATCCAAAGCCGCTCACCGGCAGTAAAAACGATGGTCTGGGTCTCGGCTGTGACGCGAAAATTCAACAACCCGGCTGCGATGGACACGATCCAGTACATGGTATCCCTGCCAAGCGGGGTGATGGGCGCCAGCAAACCTTGAATGGCGCCGAACGATGCCATGACCTTCAACGGTTCGGCCGGCATGCCTTCCGGTGTGGGAAAAAGCGAGGTGACCGGGCGCGACTGCAGGATATATAAGCGGTTGCCAGCCCAGGCCCATTCGATGTCCTGCGGCAGGCCGTAATGGTCTTCAATTTGCCGGCCGAGGCGCGCCAGGTTTAATATTTGCTCGTCCGGCAAGGCTTGCTGGCGGCTGCGATCCGCTTCCTGCCAGGAGGTACCGCCGCCAGCCTGACCGTGCAGCGCTTTGGCTTTAGCGCCCAGGTTCTTGCGAATGATCTTTTCTGCAAAGGCATCCACGATATAGTGGTCAGGCTCGACCTGGCCGGACACCAGCGCCTCGCCTAACCCAAAGGCGGCATCCACCGCCATTTCACTGCGCAGCCCGGTCAACGGATTGGCAGTGAATAGTACTCCGGATACATCACTGGACACCATGCGCTGCACCACCACCGCCAACGCCAGACCAGAGTGCGAAATGCCGTTGTGGGTGCGGTAACCGATGGCGCGGGCGGTCCACAGGGAGCTCCAGCAATTCATCACCGCATTCCGCAGCGCCGAATCATCGATGATGTTGAGGTAAGTATCCTGCTGACCGGCAAAGGAAAGCTCAAGCGTATCCTCTGCAGTGGCAGAAGAGCGCACCGCTACCGGCGGCATTCCAAGCGCTGCATAGGCAAAATGCAGGTCAGCTTCCAGCGGCGGGGGCATTCGACCGGCAGCAAAAAGCGCTCGGATTTGCTGTGAGGATGCCTCCAACGCGTCCGGGTCAAGCGAAGCGTCAGCCGGCAAGGCTGCCAGAATACTTTCCTCCAACTGATTGGCAGCAATAAAGTCGCGATAGGCCTGGGTGGTGAGGATGAAGCCGTCGGGAACCGGCAGGCCAGCTTGCGCCAGCCGCGCCAGATTGGCTCCTTTGCCGCCCGCCAGTGCCGTCCAATCTGCCGGGGTGAGGTTCTGAGCATAAAAATTAATAATCCAACCCGCGGATTCAGGCATGGGGCAGTCCTATCGATTTACGAGGATGGGAGAATGTGAATAACGCTTACGCTTCGCGCCTACGCCTCTCGGCGTAACACAATAAGGGCAATATCATCCTGGCGTGGGGTGCCGCCGACAAAGGTGTGAACTTCTTCCAACAACAAATGCTTGATATCGGTCACGCTGCGGTGGGTGTTGGAAAGCACCAGGTCAAGCAGGCGGTCCTCACCGAACATCACCCCGTCCGGGTTGGCGGCTTCGGTGATCCCATCGGTGTACAGCACCAGCAGGTCGCTGGGCGCCAGTTTGACGATTTTTTGCGTCCAGCGCCCGGTCTCGCTGGCGCCCAGAGCCATGCCGGTCGTGCGCAGCGCCTGAATCGGGTTTTTACCGTGCGGGTTGCCGATGATATAACCTGGCGGGTGCCCGGCGTTGGTATAGATCAAGCGGCCGGTGTTTTGTTCCAGGATGCCGAAGAACGCGGTGACGAACATCGAGCCGCGCGTGTCGGTCAAAATACGCTCGTTGACCGCGCTCATGGTCAGGGATGGCAGGGTGGGAAAGCGCGCCGCGTAGGTACGCATCAGCGAGCTGGAGAGCGCCATAAACAAGGCTGCACCCATGCCCTTGTCTGAAACGTCCGCGATCACCAGCCCCCATTTTTGTTGGGTGAGCGGGATGAAGTCGTAGAAATCGCCCGAGGTTTCACGCGCCGGCTCCAATTCGGCTGATATGTCCCAACCGGACAGTACCGGCGCTTTTTCGGGCAGGATGTCCGCCTGGATTTTGCCGGCCATGTACAACTCGCGCGCCATAAGATCGCCGGCGCGCGCTGGCGCCGTCACGACCGATGAGGTTGGCGATTTTAACGTAGAAACTCCTGCCCGACTGGATTTGGGAAGGGAGGGGTCAGACGGAGCAGCTTCAACACGCAGAACCGGGGGAAGCGGTTCGCGCCGTACCCGGTCAAAGGCGGCTTTGAACTCCTCTTCCGAGACATCGCGCGAGATGACGAACAACCGCTCGGCTGCCAGGTCTTCAAGCCCGGGGTCTTCATCCGGACAACTGTGCAGAAGGATGATGCGGACCTGGCCGCATTCCTGATGTATCGCGCTGGCTATTTTGCGAGCTTCCAGCGCATCCTTCAAATCGAGCAGCAGCAGGTCCGGCTGGGTCAATTTGCACAGTTGGAAAGCATCGTCGCCATTCTGGGCTTCGCCTACCAGTTGCACGCCTTTGATGGTTTGCAGAACATTGACCATGCCCCGTAGGAAAATGGGCTGGTCACACGCAGTTGTCACGCGCAGGGGTTGGTTCGATTCGCTCATCAAGGGTATTTAGGCTTCCATCGTGCGGGTTGATATGGATACCCCCGTTGATTTTACACGATAGTAGGCTGAGCCAACCGGCTTTCCCTGGATGAAAATCTTAAAATAATAAGTTCAGGGGCGGACAGATGGAGACCGTCCTTGAAACTTCAGCTGCTCGATGTGTAGAAAACGCCATCGTTCGGGCGGGTAAGATCTTAACTGCGTGGGCAGGTTTTTGTAGAGTTGTGGAATGGCGGTAGGGATAACACCTGTCAGAAACGTGGTAGGCTGGATTGTTTTCCCCAGAAAACAGATAATCGGTATTAAATTCCTCTCCCTGGAGGGAGAGGTTAGGTGAGGGTGATCATGAGCCATGGTACCGTGGGTCTGATGGTAAGAATTGCTCGTGACACAAAGGGTTTGACCCCCGCACCCAGCCTCCCCTCGAAAAAACCGGGGAGAGGAGTTGCATAATGTGCTGCCTTAGACAATGGCATGACCAGGTAAACATTTGTATCCTTGCAAGACAGAATTCTTGCAAGACTGGTTCGATATTTAACTTGGATTGGCCGGGGGTTCAGCCGGTGTTTCTTTCTTTTCTTCCATGACGCGCTGAGACGAGCGAGTGTTTTCCTCGATAGCCAGTAGCAATGCAATCACTTCGCCGGCGCCGTAGAGAAAAATCCCACCCAGCAGGCCGCTCAGGAAAATACTGACACCGCCGTAACCCATCATGCCGCCATAACTCCAGCGGTCCATCATGCCAAAACCGCGTCCAAAGCCGGCAACCAGGCCGGCGATGCCGGCGATCAAGGCAGTGATCAATACCAGCACGCCCAGAATTCTAAATATCCAAACGATGACGTGTAAAACCGGAAACTTATTTTGCATAGTCACCCTCCATTCACGATATCCTGCATCTACTATACCCCATTCGCCGACTGGATACAATTTTTCCAGCCGCACACTTACCTTTTTCACAGACGGCAGCCGTCAAGCGTTGAGCGGTATGCGATATAATTTTCCTAAGCACCAAAAAATCCATCCGGGAGAGAACAATGACCAGCGATTTTAATGAAACATTGCAGAAATATGCCGATTTGATTGTTCAGGTAGGGTTGAACCTGCGCGCCGGCCAAAAACTGATCGTTCGAGCGCCGATTCAAGCGGCGCCGCTGGCACGGCTGGTCACAGTCAGCGCTTACCGCGCCGGAGCGCGGTTGGTGGACGTGCTGTACTCGGATGAGGAAATCACTCTGGCCCGCTTCGAAAACGCGCCGCGCGATTCATTCGCGGAGTTCCCGGCTTACCGCGCCAAAGTGCTGGAGGAGTATGCAGCTAATGGCGACGCGATGCTTTCGATTTACTCCGAGAACCCCGATCTGCTCAAGGGGCAGGATCCGAACCTGATTGGGATTGCCACCAAAGCAACCGCCACCCATGCCCGGCCATATTCACAGTTGATTGCCCGCAACAACACCAACTGGCTGGTGGTCAGCATCCCGATCCCCTCTTGGGCCGCCAAGGTGTTTCCTGGCCTGAGCGCCGACGAACAGATGACAAAGCTGTGGGACGCCCTTTTTGAAGTGACCCGGCTGAAACGCCCCGATCCGGCGGCAGACTGGAAAGAACATATCCGCCAGTTGGGTGCCCGAAAAGAAATGCTGAATAACAAGCGATACGCCGCGCTCAAGTACCGTGCCCCGGGGACGGACCTCACCATTGGCCTGCCAGATGGACATATCTGGTACGGCGGAGACGTCAAAGCAGCCAACGGTATCAACTTTATCCCCAATATGCCTACCGAGGAAGTCTTCACCATGCCACATAAGGATCGGGTGGATGGCGTGGTTCGTTCCAGTCTGCCGCTGAGTTACAGCGGCACGTTGATCGAAAATTTCAGCCTGACCTTCAAGGGCGGCAAAGTGGTGGATTACAAAGCCGAAAAAGGCGAACACGCGCTGAAGAATCTGCTGGAGATGGACGAGGGCTCGGCCCGGTTGGGAGAGGTGGCGCTGGTGCCGCACAATTCGCCGATAGCCCAGTCCAAATTAATGTTCTTCAACACGCTGTTTGACGAAAACGCAGCCTCGCATCTGGCGCTGGGGCGCGCTTACCAGTTCACCATGCAGGGCGGCGAGAAGATGAGTGAGGAACAGTTCGCGGCTGCCGGCGGCAACACCAGCCTGGCGCATGTTGACTTTATGGTCGGCTCCGGCAAGATGGATATCGACGGCGTTTTTGCCGACGGCAAAACTGAGCCGCTGATGCGCAATGGCGAGTGGGTCGCGCCGGTTTAGTTTTTAAACCAGAGGGCTTTACTGCGGACAGGGCAAGGAGAACCCGGTGGCTGAGCTTGCCCGCACTGAGCCCAGTCGAAGTGTCGAAGCCAGCGCTTACTCACCACGTGCCCTTCGACCCTTCGACAAGCTCAGGGTACGAAGTGCGCGGTGGGGCAGTTTATTCCCCTGGCTTAGCTGTAATCATCCTTCTTGGTTCGGCTTTTGGAATATTCAACTAACAAATGTTCTTGCCCTTGGATAAGAGCAAATTTTTTTCGCCTGCTCCACCCTTGAATTTGTTTTTCCCTTCCAAAAGCATCGTCGATGCGGTCGCATTCCTCATAATACACTAATTTAACGGGTAAACGTTTCTTGGTGTAAATAGCCCCTAGACCATTCTGGTGTTCCCAAAGGCGCTGGTCAAGATTCCAGGTGCTGCCGGTATAAAAACTCCCATCAGCACATTCGAGAATATACATATACGGCATAAGGTTATTCTAGCAAAAAATGAAATTGGGGCTGGAAATCACAAGTGTGAATTCTGGGCTCACATATTACATCGATGACCCCTCGATACTTTGGCAGACAACCCTTCGACACTTCGACAAGCTCAGTGCAGGCACGCTCAGGGCACGGCTTAACCCGCTGGCTGAGCCTGTCGAAGCCAAGGTAGACCTGTAAATTTGGAATTTGCCTGGCGAAAAACCTCATTTTGGCTGCCCCCTTCGATTAAAATGGAAGCATGCTCCCAAACCGCATCTACTTTGGTGACAATCTATCCATCCTGCAAACACTGCCCGCGGAATCGGTCGAGTTAATCTACATCGACCCGCCGTTCAACACCGGCAAGACTCAGGCGCGTACCCAGATCAAAACCGAACGCAACCAGAACGGCAACCGCACCGGTTTTGCCGGGCAGCGCTACGAGACGATCAAAGTCGGTACACAGGCCTACGCCGACCTGTTCGACGATTACCTGGCCTTCCTTGAACCGCGCCTGGTGGAGGCCCGCCGTCTGCTGACGCCAAACGGCAGCCTGTATTTTCACATTGATTACCGCGAGGTGCATTACTGCAAGGTGTTGCTGGACGGCATTTTTGGGCGCGAGTCGTTCCTCAATGAGATCATCTGGGCTTACGATTACGGCGCGCGGACACGAAAAAAATGGCCGGCGAAACACGATAACATCCTGTGGTATGCCAAAAATCCGCTGGACTACATTTATAACGTGGATGACATCGACCGCATCCCGTACATGGCGCCCGGTCTGGTAGGTCCGGTAAAGGCGGAGCGCGGCAAACTGCCAACCGACACCTGGTGGCATACCATCGTTCCTACCAACAGCAAGGAAAAAACGGGTTACCCCACTCAGAAACCGCTGGGCATTCTGCGACGCATTCTGCGCGCATCGTCCAACCCGGGCGGTACGGTCATGGACTTCTTTGCGGGCAGCGGGACCACTGGCGCGGCCTGCCTGGAGTTGGGGCGGCGCTTCATCCTGATCGACGACAATCCCCAGGCGTTGGAAGTGATGCATAAACGCTTCGATAACGCAGTCGAGATCGAATGGATTGGCACGCCGGCCTGAGCCCGACAGAACCGGTAGAAATTTGATGAAACCAGAGCCCCTCACCACCGCGCAGTTGATTGAACGCATGCGTGAAATGGCCAACCCTGAAAATGCAGCGGGGATGGCGCGCTTTGGCATCAATCCGGCCAATACCCTGGGGGTTTCCATGCCGCAGCTGCGAGCTCTGGCGCGCGGGCAGCGCAATCATCAAACAGCTCAGGAATTATGGGCCAGCGGCATTCATGAGGCGCGCATCCTGGCAGCATTGGTCGATGATCCGGCGTTACTGACCGAAGCGCAGATGGAGGACTGGGTGCAGGATTTCGACTCCTGGGACGTGTGCGACCAGGTGTGTATGAACTTGTTCGACCGCAGCCCGCTGGCCTTCGCGAAAGCCAGCGAGTGGGCCGGGCGCGAGCCGGAGTTTGTCAAGCGGGCCGGCTTTGCGCTGATGGCCTGCCTGGCGTGGCATGATAAGGGCGCGGCGGACGAGCGTTTTTTGGAATTTCTTCCGGTCATTCAGCGCGAATCGACTGACCGGCGCAACTTTGTCAAAAAAGCCGTCAACTGGGCGCTGCGGCAAATCGGCAAGCGCAACCTGGCGCTCAATCAGGCGGCGATTATCGCAGCGCATGAAATTCAGGCAATCGAATCGCCGGCAGCCCGCTGGATTGCAGCCGATGCGCTGCGCGAGCTCGAAAATTTACCTGCGGAGAAATTTAAACATTGAATCACGATAGCCCCATTCTGGAGTTCGACCCTGCCCGCCGCGCCATCCTCGAACCGGACGGCGCCCCGACGAGCGAACCCGCTCCTGACCGCTGTGTTTTGTGCTTTTTCCATGAGATTATCGAGCAACTGGTTGAACGACAGGCGCTGCGGCGCATCGGGCAGTTGAAGTCGGAGATCGGGCCGAACCCGCTTTACGTGCTCGACCACAACAACGCGCGGGTGCTGGTGGCGCACCCCGGTGTAGGCGCGCCGCTGGCAGCCGGGTTTTTGGAAGAAATAATTGCCTTAGGTATTAACCGCTTTATCGTGACCGGCGGCTGCGGCGTGCTCGATCACGGCATTGCTGCCGGGCATCCCGTGGTGGTGACCGGTGCGGTGCGCGACGAAGGCACTTCCTACCATTACCTGCCGCCCTCGCGCGAGGTGACCGCCAGCCCGCCGGCCTCGGCAGTGCTGGAGGCGGTATTGAAGGAACGCGGGCTGGAATACCGCACCGGAAAAACCTGGACTACCGATGCAATTTATCGCGAGACGGCGCGGCGCCGCGACCGGCGGGTGGCCGAAGGTTGCTCGATCGTCGAGATGGAGGCAGCGGCGCTGTTTGCAGTGGCGCAGTTCCGCGGGGTCACGCTGGGGCAACTGGTTTACGGCGGCGACCTGGTGGTGCCAGAGGGCTGGGACGGGCGCGGCTGGCACACGCGCTCGACCGACCGCGAGTTGATGTTCTGGCTGGCAGTGGAGGCGTGCGTGAGGCTGGAGTGAATGGACGCGTGCCACGTGTCAAGTGCCAGGTTGCACAAGGCGTCGTGCGCTACCCATCTATGCCCGAATTGCACTAGTTTGTAGCGCAAACTTTAGTTTGCGTGGGCAAGCTGACAGCCTACCCTACCAGCAGCGAACTAAAGTTCGCTCTACATTACAGTGTTAAAACAACGTCGAACTACCACGGAAAAGGTGCAATGCACCAAGGGTATAGCCTATTAACCAGAGAGCCGCCTTTGCGAGGCGGCTCCTGTATTATTAGGCTGCGGCAACCTTATCGGATACCGAGGAGGGATGCCGCAGCCAGACGCTTACTACGATCTGTCATTCTAGCACCACCTCCTCTTCCATTGGGATGGCGGGAGAAGGTTGACCTTGCGGTCAATGTATGGGTAGTATTGCATAAAAAGAAAGGGATGTCAAGCGATAGAACCACGACCTACGAGCGGGAAGCGAGTTGGTAGAGCCGTTCTTAATTCCAGTCACTGATCAGCAGAAACTTGAACGCGCTGCCATCTTGCTCGAAGGTGGCGTTGGCCGTCAGCACTTCCACCCAGGTCTTACCGGGTTTGAACGGCACCAGATTGCCGTTGTCATCCACCAACGTAATTACGTCCGACTCGGCCAGCCGCTGCCACTTGACCGGCAGCACTTTACCATCGCGCGCCAGGAAGGCTGGGCCGGTGCCTTGCATGTTGACCTCCAGCAGCTCCACCTCGGGGCGCGGGTCGATGTCGGTGTGGCGCGCGTACATGACCAGCACATTTTCAAAAGCGATCGGCTCGCTGGTGGCTGCGTCGGTCAGCTGCTCGTAAACCGGGTTATTACCGCCGAAATCATTGGCAGCGTCTGAGAAGCGCAGATACTTACCGCTGGCCGCATCGTAATCCCAGCGGTTATAAATGGCGCTCGAAAAGCGCACATACACCTGCTCGCCGGGCTGGGCATCCATCGGGTCCTCGAGCTTGAACACCATCCCATCCAGATTCTGGCGCGAATTATCCATGTCACGCCGCTCCAACAGCCCCCGCAGGGCAGTGGTATTGCTGATCAGGTAACTGTTGCTGCCTTCGTTTTCTCGACAGATGGCCGGGCAGGTACCCTCAGCCTCCAGGACCAACTGGCCGCCGAATTCGCTGGCCAACCGGTCATAGACCTGGTAGCTGGCGCTGCCAAAAACCAGTATCGGTTTGTATGCACGCATGAGGTTAATATCAATCAGGCGGCCGGAGCGGATGGGACGCACCTTCTCGGCATCCTCACCATAAAACAGGGCAGCGAAGCGCGTGGTGCCAAGCTCGCTGTAATATTCAAAAACAATATCCGCGTGCGAGAGGCCAAACTGCGGGCGCCCGGCGCGCGGCAGGTTTTGCACTTTGATCATAACTGGCCGGCGGTCTAGCAGCGTCGGATCAGCCACTCTAAGCCCGGTCAGCGGGTTGACGTCCAGGGGGAAGTCAGCCGGTCCAAAGCCTTCCAGCGGGTAAAGCGGAGTGGCGGTTGCCGTCACCTTAGGGAGTGGGATCTCAGTGGGGGTGGCGGTTGCCTGTGGCAGGAAGGCGGTCGCGGTCGGCGGCGAAACGGTGGCGGAAGCAGTTGGCGTCGGCGTCGAGGTCACCCCGCAGGCAGTCAGGAGGATGCTGAATAGGATGATCAAGACAAGCAGTCGAGGTTGTTTCATGTCCACTCCCGGTTCTCAATGCAGGCTTATCCCCTGGATGATACTGCCAAGTCAGCCTTTTTGCAACCGCGAGGTCCAATCAACGTAAATACAACAAGAGAGTTGAATTGTGGCTTTTAGAGATTCAAGAACAAAGATGAGCCAACCGGCGCGAGGGTATAATTTACCTCACGATGATCCCCAAGGCTAAAACCTCGTCGAAGCTTAAACCCATTGCCACCGGGCTGCTGATCCTGACAGCGGTTGCTTTATTTGGCGCCTGGCTGATTTTGACGCCCGAGGGGCTGCTGGGGAAAGCCGATGCCATTGGCTATTCTGTTTGCCATCGGATTGCCGACCGGTCGTTCTTTATTGGCGGGCGGCAAACCCCGTTGTGCGCTCGCTGTTCCGGCATGTACCTTGGCATGCTGGCCGGTTTGCTGTTCCAACTGCCGTTCGGCCGGCGCACCGAGTTCCCACCGCTGAAAATCTCGATCCCATTGAGCATCCTGTTTATCGCCTTTAGCGTGGACGGGTTAAACTCCTTCATGCAATTTGTCCCGGGTGCTCCGCTGCTGTACGAACCGACCAACCTGCTGCGTTTATTCACCGGGGCCGGGCTGGGGATGTTGGTGCCGCTGTATTTGCTACCGGTTTTCCACCAGACGCTCTGGGATAAAAGCGAGGAACGTCCGGCGCTGGAGCGCTGGACGCAAGCCGTGGGCTTGCTGGTTGTCATCACGCTGGTTGCATGGGCGGTATATTCCGAGATACCGGCGCTGCTGGTTCCCCTGGCGGTCCTGAGCGCGTTGACGGTTCCGCTCATTCTGGGGATGTGCTATGCTTTATTATGGATACTTGCTTTCCATACGGAGAACCGGTATTCCAGCTTAAAACAGGCCTGGCGACCGCTGCTGGCGGGTTTAACCACAGCCATGCTGCAAATCGGGCTGATCGACCTGCTGCGTTACCGTTTTACCGGAACCTGGGCAGGGTTTCAATTGTAGGGTTTACGACCCTGGAGGAAAAGGCTATGTTGGAATTATTTGGGGTATTATCCGCCTTTGGTCTATCAGCCAGCGCCGGACTGAATGCCTATATCCCGCTGCTGGTGGTGGCGCTGCTGGCGCGTTTCACCGACCTGCTCAAACTGCAGCCGCCGTGGGATGCGCTGACCTCCTGGTGGACGATTGGGTTTCTGGTGGTACTCTCCACCATTGAATTTTTTGCCGATAAATTTCCGGCCGTCAATCATGTAAACGATTTGATCCAATCGTTTGTCCGGCCGGCAGCCGGAGCGATCGTCTTCGCTGCCAGCGCCAATTTGGTCACAGACGTCCATCCGGTGCTGTCCCTCGGGTTGGGCTTGCTGGTGGCGGGCGGCGTGAACGCAGTCAAAACGCTGGCCGTGCGCCCGGCGGTCACAGCCACTACCGGCGGCGCCGGTAACGTGCCGGTCAGCATGGCAGAAGACCTGCTCTCGACCGTGGTATCCATTCTGGCGGTGGTTGTGCCAGTGTTTATTGCCTGCTTGCTGGTGCTGGTTACTGCCTGGGTGATCTGGTTGATCTATCGCCGGGCCAGGCGCGAACAGTCAGCTTCCTAAGCGCCGCCAGCGCCGTAGTAGTTTGGGTCGGTGGGTGTCTGACCGGAGGGATCCCAGACGTATACCCAGTCGCCTTCCCTGGCCCACTGGAACAGCCAGTTCGAGTCGCCCAGTGAAAAGTTAACGCAGCCGTGGGATTGCTCATAACCAAACCAGGCGCGCCAGTATGCGCCGTGCAGCGCGCGCGCCTGGTCATAGTACATCGTCCAGGGTACATCTTGCAGGTAATAATAATCGGAGCGGTCGGGCTCGAATGCGCCGGACATGGTCTCGGTGGCTTTTTTGGAATAGATCTGGAACAGACCGGGTTGGGTAAAGAATGGTTCGACGCCGGTCGCCACCAGGGTGGCAAATATTAGCTGGCTGTTTTCGTACACCGAAACAGTCTGGTCATACAGGTTGACCTCGATCCAGCGGCCGTTGGTAACGCCCTCGGGCGGGGTGGTATTGATCCGCACCTGACGGATGTAGCGGCGCTCGACCCACTGTCCAGGTCCGATCATGTACCAATCGGTTTTGTCCGCGTTCTGCACGCTGTAGATCTGCACCACATCTTCACGAAGGAGTACTTTTTCCAGCAGCGAGGCAGAATAGGTAGGAGCGGCGCGCACCTCGGCGGTATCCACAATCCAGCCAAAGGAGTTGCGCGGCGTGCGGCTGAAGGCCAGACCTTGAAAGTCGGTGTAGGCCACCGGGGAGGCGCGCATCCATTCGCCGCTGCGCAATTGCACGTAAGGTTTATTGTTGAAATACCCGACGTTGATAAAGGAGACGTAACGCAGTTGGCCTGGGTCGATGTAGCGCACCGGGTTGACCTGCTGCGTGGCATCTTCGAAGGTGGTGTAAAGCGGCGCCTTTTCGGTAGCGTCCAGGTTGATGCGGGCAATCGACACCGGGCTGGTGTTGAGCGCCGGGTCGGGTTTGACCGCCGGCAGCGGGCGCGCGGGAACAGTCAAGCCGACGCTGGCCATTTCGGTCAGCCGGGTGGAGGGTCCCAGCGCCAGGCAGTCGACCGGGTCAACCCGGTAGGCGCCCGGCAGACACAGCGGTTTGGCCGTGTAGGGTTCGAGACTCTGCGCGTTGGCAGTCGAAAAGCTGAAGAAGGTAATGACCAGCGTAATAAAAAGGGTTGTTACCCATAATTTGATCGCGCGCTGCATGCAAATATCCTTGAATATTTCTTAATAATCTCAAAAATATACCCTATTTTACCGCAATCTATTATTCGCAGGTTGGGTTGAGGGGCGGAGAGGCTTGACTGTTCCATGAGGAATTCCCCCTCAACCCAACCTGCGTAAACTATTTTATATGGCGCTAAGTTCTCTTGTGGCGCAAACTTACGGTTTACGCACGGGGCTGTCCCAAAAGCGGGCGGGCGTGGAAACCCGCCCCTACCTGTAGGGGATGGGTTCCACCCCATCCCGCATATGTGGTGGAATAAATGACAAATTTATTCTTTTTAGACAGCCCCGCTACAAAATGCGCAGGGTGCGGCTCTTTGCGTTCACGCTGTTCGCTTGCGGTGACATTGCGGTGTGCTGTCATTGCAAATGAAGCCGAGCGGGATGAAGCAATCCAAGCCGGGTTGGAAAAATCAGATGTCTTTAGGACTGACGCAGATTGCTTCAGGCGTACGAAAAAAAGCGCTCGGTGCTACACTGCAATGACAAACACGAATGACCCCCCATTAATGTTTTCTCAATTCCCTTCCGAATCTCGTGTAAGTGCGTATAATTCGCGCGAGGATTATTTTTCCATGACGCTTGAACAACTGCCTGCTGAGCATCCCGGATTTTGGCGATCCTGGTTGATCGCTGCCCGACCCAAGACGCTGCCTGCTGCGGCCGCGCCGGTGATTCTGGGGTCAGCAGTGGCCTTTGCAGAAGACGGCTTCCGCCTGGGTCCGGCGCTGGCTGCCCTGGCGGGCGCGCTGCTGCTGCAAATTGGCGCGAACTTTGCCAACGATTATTTCGATTACAAAAAA
>MGMG01000013.1 GCA_001796355.1 Chloroflexi bacterium GWB2_54_36
TGTGCAGCACTACATCGGAACCGGTATCGTTACCAGGATCAGCATCCGGGTCAAGGATCAACACCATGGGTATGTGCTGGGCTTTTTCTCGCAGCGCAGCAGCGATCCGCTTACCGCTGGTGCGCAGCGAGGCTGCGTCAACGATGATGATATCCGGGAAGAATTCATGCAAGAGTTTTACGCCAGCGCTGCCGCTTAAAACGCTGCGAACCTGATAATTCTTGGCGGTTAACCCGCCATAGAATGAGGCCCGGTCGTTGCGTTTGCCTTCCACCAGCAGTATTGTAGCGTCCCTCTGCATCTTAAGCGATCCTGATCCCTTTGATGATCAATAAATTTCGATCTGACAGACAGCCGCGTCTTATGGATAGAAAGCTGGCCATCCTACGTATATTTCCCCCCTGGCGCAGCAGCAGCCACACGAACATTAAGCCAGACCCGCATCGGGCAGCTTCGGGAAAATACCATTTTGCCTGACGTTGAAAATCACAAGCAGAACGATTACCGCTAATGGTCTCGCTATTATACCAAAACTTAACAAAAGTCTACCTAATAGAATTGTTAACATTGTAAAATAATCTGTGCTGAATCGTCGTTCCTCTTTGAAAAACAAAGGTTTGCAGACAAATAAGGTCCTTTAATTTTTATTTTTTCCAAACCGCCCAGCCGTCCAGCGCAGTTGCATCCATCCTGTGCACGTGTTAGAATAATTCAAGTCAACTGCCGGGGTCTTTCCGGTGCACCAGGCAATGCCGTCTTAGCCCCCAGTATATGAGGATAATTTATGGCAAAAATGGTCGAAGTCGTGATCGACAGTGTGCGCGTCAGCCTGACCAATCAGCAGCGGATCGTGGTGCTGCGCGAGGTCAACGCTGAACGCTACCTGCCGATATGGATTGGGCCGTATGAGGCTGAGTCGATCACCATTGCGCTGCAAGAGATTGAAGTTGCCCGGCCGCAAACGCACGACTTGATAAAAAATTTGATGAACACGCTGAATGCCAGGCTGGTTCGGGTGGAAGTTGTTTTGCTGCGGGATGATGTCTTTTTCGGTAATTTGGTCATTGAGTATAACGGTCAACTGCTCGATATCGACACCCGGCCATCCGACGCGCTTGCGCTGGCTGTCCGCGCCCATGTCCCGATCATGGCGTCCCGCGAAGTGATGGAAACGGCTGGCATCATCCCGGATAAGGACATACAACCCGATGATTTGGGACCATCCGGAAACCCCAGCCCTGAAGTGGAAGAACCTGAAACGGATGAACGCCTGTCGGTTTTTAAAGACTTTTTGAAGAACCTGAACATCGATGATTTATCCGAAGGCACCAGTGAGGGGGACCAAGATCCGGACAAGGATGGACCGCAGAAACCCACTTAGCACCTGGTACAGTCAGCCCGGGGCCGGATCACTGCCCCGGGTTTTTAAAGGGTCACGAACCCAGAGAAATCCCCCATACCTGTTCTTTCACCCGCAACGACCAACAGCAGATTAGAATCCGGTGACCATGAGCGATTTTCCTCCTCCCTATGAGAACACCAGCTCTACAATGGAAGCTGCTCAACCGCACAACCGCGAGGCGGAAGAAGCCGTTCTGGGTGCGGTTTTAGTCAACCCGGAAACCTATTATGAGATCGCCCAGACCTTGCACGCGGATGATTTTTACATCGTGCGCAACCGTTGGGTGTGGGAGGTATTCGTTGACCTCCACGAGCGGCGGATCCCGGTTGATTATCTGATCGTTGAAAAAGAACTCGAACAAAAAGGCCAGTTATTCGAGATCGGCGGCGCGGCTTATCTAACCGCGCTGATCACCCAGACCCCCACCTCCCTGCATGCTGTCGCATATGCCAAAATGGTCGAAGAATCTTCGATCCGGCGGCGCATGCTGGCCTCCGCCAACGAAATGGCCCGGCTGGCCCTTGACCAGCACCGCGATGTGGACACCTTGATCGGTGAAGCGGAAAAAGGCGTCTTCGGACTGAGCGAGCGCCGGTTGCAGCATGATTTACAGCCCATCAATAAGGTTCTGACCACCTACATCGACCGCGTCGATGAACTTTCCAAACGCACGGACGAGATATTCGGCGTACCCACCGGCCTGATCGACCTGGACCGGTTATTAGGCGGCCTGCAAAAATCCGACTTCTTGATCATCGCCGGGCGGCCCGGCATGGGTAAGACCGGCTTTCTGCTCTCCGTCGCCAAAAATGCCGCTCAGAAACACAAAAAGCATGTGGCAGTCTTCTCGCTCGAAATGTCCGCGGAGCAACTCGTCCAGCGCCTCATCGCCCAGGAGACCGGCATCGATACGCAGCGCTTGCGCACCGGTAAATTGAAAGATGACGAGTGGCGCATCCTCACCAACGCCATTGAAGTGCTCTCCGGCACCCAGATCTGGCTGGACGATACCCCTGCGATCACCCCGCTGCAGTTACGCACCAAGTGCCGCCGCCTGCACCTGGAACACGAACTTGACCTGATCGTTGTGGATTACCTGCAATTGATGTCCGGGGATACGCGCAACGACAACCGCGTCCAGGAAGTTTCGTACATCTCGCGTAACCTTAAAGTCCTGGCGCGCGAGTTGAACGTTCCGGTACTGGCAGCCGCTCAGTTGTCGCGTGCTGTGGAACAGCGCGCTGATAAGAGCCCTATACTTTCCGACCTGCGTGAATCGGGCAGTTTGGAACAGGACGCGGATATTGTCATGTTCATTCACCGGCCAGACGCTCTGGATAAGGACAACCCGCGCCAGGATCTGGCTCACCTGATCGTCGCCAAACACCGCAACGGCCCAACCCATGGCGGCATCGAAGTGCTCTTCCGCAGCAACCTGGCCCGTTTTGAAAATGCCGCCACCGACCGTACAACCGGTAGCGGGGGCAGGTAGGCCAGCGTGGGGCGCTTTGCTGGTTTTCCTGCCGGTAAATCACGACTGACTCGCTTGCCGGCAGCTTTTTTTACCGACTTGCTGCCTGAAATCAACCATCTGGGCGAGCTCAAGGTGACCTTGTATGCTTTCTGGTTTTTAGACCGGATGGAAGGGGAGCTACGCTTTATCCGTTACCAGGACTTTGCCAGTGACACCGTTCTGCTCGCCGGGCTCGCCAACCCACAAGCTGCTGGGCTTGAAGCTTTGAACGAGGCTTTGGAACGAGCCGTGCAGCACGGTTCCATCCTGCGCGTACAACCTGCCGGCGATCAGGATGAGGCTTACTATTTCATTAATTCTCCGCGCGGAAAAGCTGCTGCTGCCGCTTTGGAAAACGGAGAATGGTCGCCGCAGGACACTGCCCGCACTTCGCAGACCCTGGAATTGGAGCGGCCGAACATCTACCGCCTGTATGAGCAAAATGTTGGTCCGCTCACCCCGCTGATCGCAGACGCCCTGCGTGAAGCCGAAGCTACTTACCCGATGGAATGGATCACCGAGGCCGTTCGCGCCGCTGTTGAGGCCAATGTGCGCCGCTGGCGCTATATTGATGCGATTTTGCGCGCTCGTTTGGAGAGAGAACCTGATGGAACCACTCGAAGAGAAACTGAAAAAGATCGCCGCAGGTATGTCGAAGGGGAGTTCGGTGACTTCATCGAGCACTGAGCCTGCCGACCGCACGCGCCAGTTCCTGGGTGATCCCAACTGCCCTATTTGCGGCGGGGTTGGCTTTGTGCGTCGCGACCTGCCGGTCGATCACCCTGATTTTGGAAAGTCGGCTGTTTGCACTTGCCGCCAGAGCCAGATCGCGCAAACCGAACGCCAGCGTCTCTACCGCCTGAGTAATTTGGACGCCTTTCAGAATATGACCTTCGAGACCTTCAAGGTGCAGGGCCGGCTTGGGCTGGGAGAAGCGCAGCTGCGATCGCTGCAGTTTGCCTTTAACCAGGCACAGCAGTTCGCCCGCAGTCCACAGGGCTGGCTGCTGTTAATGGGCGGCTACGGCAGCGGCAAGACGCACCTGGCAGCCGCCATCGCCAACCAGATGGTTGAAATAGGCGGTTCGACCCTGTTCGTGACCGTGCCGGACCTGCTGGACTGGCTGCGCTTTTCTTTCGAGGGTGGCGATACTAGCCTGGAACAACGGTTGGAGGAACTTCGCAGCGTCCGCCTGCTGGTGCTCGATGACCTGGGGACGCAAAATGCCACCCCCTGGGCCGAGGAAAAACTTTACCAGATCATCAATCACCGCTATGTCAACCGGCTGCCGATGGTGATTACCACCAACCTGTCGCTGAACGAGATCGATGGCCGCATTGCCTCACGCCTGCAGGACCCGGACCTGGTGACGCTGCTGGAGATTCACGCCCCCGATTACCGCTCGCCGGTGTCCGATGAAGGCCGGTCGATCATCTCCTCGCTGGCGCTGCTGAGCGACCGCACCTTTGGCTCCTTTTCGCTGCGCGAGTATGAGAAATTACCCCAGGAAGAGCAGCAAAGTCTGCAAAAAGCTTTTGGCGCCACAACAGCCTACGCCGAGGACCCTCAGGGCTGGCTGGTGTTGATGGGTGGGTACGGCGCCGGGAAGACCCATTTGGCGGCTTCCATTGGCAACTACCGCAAAGCGATGGGCGAGGACCCCATTTTTGTGGTGGTGCCCGACCTGCTCGACCATCTGCGCGCCACTTTTAGCCCATCCAGCAACACCTCGTATGACCGGCGCTTCGAGGAAGTGCGCTCGGCCCCGTTGTTGATCCTGGATGACCTGGGAACGCAATCTGCCACCCCCTGGGCTCGCGAAAAACTCTACCAGTTGCTCAACTACCGCTACAATGCCAAACTGCCAACTGTGATTACCACCGCGCAACGTCTGGACGAAATCGACCCGCGCGTGCGCAGCCGCATGCTGGATAAACGTCTGTGCACCATTTACGCCATTACCACGCCACCGTATCTGGCAGGTGCGTCCTCCCCGGCTCGTCGGAAGCCCTCAACGCGGCGTTCCGACGGTTAGCAGGCAAGTTGTTGGTAGCCCGGCCCTTCGACGGGCTCGGGGTCTAGGTGGCTGCCCCACCGGGCTTCGACAGGCTCAGCCACCGGCGGGCTACCCCTTCGACAAGCTCAGGGTACGAAGTGCGCGGTGGGGCAGTTTATTCCCCTGGCTTAGCTGTAATCATCCTTCTTGGTTCGGCTTTTGGAATATTCAACTAACAAATGTTCTTGCCCTTGGATAAGAGCAAATTTTTTTCGCCTGCTCCACCCTTGAATTTGTTTTTCCCTTCCAAAAGCATCGTCGATGCGGTCGCATTCCTCATAATACACTAATTTAACGGGTAAACGTTTCTTGGTGTAAATAGCCCCTAGACCATTCTGGTGTTCCCAAAGGCGCTGGTCAAGATTCCAGGTGCTGCCGGTATAAAAACTCCCATCAGCACATTCGAGAATATACATATACGGCATAAGGTTATTCTAGCAAAAAATGAAATTGGGGCTGGAAATCACAAGTGTGAATTCCGGGCTCACATATTACATCGATGACCCCTCGATACTTTGGCAGACAGCCCTTCGACAGGCTCAGGGCACGGTTGGTCCGCTGGCTGAGCTTGTCGAAGCCAGCGCTTTCTCGCCGCATGCCCTTCGACCCTTCGACCCTTCGACAAGCTCAGGGTACGAAGTGCGCGGGGTCTAGTTGGCTGCCCCGCCGGGCTTCGACAGGCTCAGCCACCGGCGGGCTACCCCTTCGACAAGCTCACTCGCAGAGTGCCCTGTGGGCAGGGGAGCGCGGTCAAAGCCGAATCTTACGGCTGAACCACCCGGCCGAGGAACAACACTGCCCCGGTCTGGCTGTCGCGAATGAGGAACAGGAACGGACGGTCCACCTTGACCACGATGGGCTCGCCAACCGGCATCGATTTCAAACCCATCACCACGCCGGTGGCGGCAGCGGCTTCCGTGCCTTCCTCATTGACATTCACATAGGCTTTATGCACGACATTCGTGATGAACAGGTCAGGCTGGCCGGTCATGCCCGAGAAATCAGCTTTGACCCCATCAAAGGCATCCGGCATGCCCATAGCTGCCAGGGTATCGGCCAACCCGAATGAGGAATCAACCTTGAATTTGGGCATGGAAAGGTCGAGCCGCTGTTCGGTCAACTGGTCGAGGATGGATTGCAGTTGCGCGGAATCCAAACTGTCTTCGAAGGCGGCAAATTGATCTTCGTCGGGCAGTAAAATCACCATCGATAACTCGCGGCCTTCGTAAAACAGTTCAATCGCCTCGAAATTTTCGGCCTTAAGGTAACCAAAGCTCTCGGTCTGGCGCATCATGGGCACCTGGACTTCGCTGCCGTCCAGCAAATCGAATGAGTCATTTTGCGTGGCTTCTTTTTCAAAGGGCAGCAACCAGGCCGCATTGAAGTAGATGGCATTGGTCAGCACCAGGCGGGTCAGCGGGTTGAGCGCACCCTCCGGGATCAGGTCTTTGATTTTGTCCTCGGTTTGAGCAGCGACCCAGTCATTGATAGTCTGGCGGGCGGCGTCTGGTTGGTTGTAATCCACCGCCTGCATGCCGGCACCGTAATTGAGCGCCAGTGTATCCAGGAAATCAGGCAGGAAGGCAAACCCCTGTTGGCCCCAGAGAGCATTGGCAATATTGAGTTTGAAGCCGGTCTGGTCGCCCTTGCCAGCGCGGCTGTCCAACTCGGCGCTGAGCGCATTGAAGGCTGGATGCAGGTCGGCCTGGGGCAGATCAAAATGCATGGCCGCAGCCATCTGCGATGCAGTTTCCGCTTTTGCGCCGGCGTAGGTCATAGCCAATGCCTGGGAAATGCTGAACGGAGAGTAGAACAGGTTGCCGTCCTGACTGCGCAACTGCTGATACAAGTCGAGCGCGAAGGCGGTGTTGCCGCTGGATAAGACTGGCAGGTTGTCATAGGCAGTCGAAGGCGGGGTCTCGCGCGGTTTGTCGGATTGCAAGCGGATCGGTTCAGTCATAGGGGTGGGTTCAGAAGGTAGAGGTGTCGGAGCAATATCCGGCACTGACGGCGTATCGGCTGCCGGGCTTGGAATGCTGGCGGTGGGCTGTTGGGCGCAGCCGGCGGCGGCCAGGGCAAAGATCACCGCGGCCAGGGTGACTTTTCTTAACAGGGACATCGTTTTCTCCTTCTTTATTCGGACTTACGGTTAACATTGTACCAAGCGTTTGACGCTGTGGACATCAGGATGGTTCCGTATGCAGCCTGGAAACCCAAAAATAATCGAATTACGCCAATTGATCGCCCGTCTCGAACGGTTGTCCGTTGACTCCCATTGGGCGCATCGGGCTGCCGGGATGCGGGGTGGTTTGCTCAATGTGCTGGGAGAGCTGGAGGCGGGAAAACCAGCGCCGGACGAATTGGACGCAATCCTGGCTCAAAGTTATCGAATTTTGGAGCAGGCTGCCCGGGAAATTCCTGCACGGGAAGAATAATTCAACCTTGCCTGCCGGGAAAGAATCGTGTAGTATTTTGCTATACAATTCTCGGCAGGCACTGCCGCAAGGAGGCACTTCATGAACAAGCCAAAAATCCCCATCAAAGACGGGAACGTGGCTTTACTGGTAGGTACGCGAAAAGGCGGTTTTATGCTGCGCAGCAGCCACAGCCGCGAAAAATGGAAATTGGAAGGCCCGTTTATGCTCGGGGCAATCGTCCACAATATAATTCTTGACCCGCGCGATGGGCGTACCCTGTTGATGGCTGCCAGTACCGGGCATCTTGGGCCGACGATTTTCCGTTCCAGCGACCAGGGAGGCACATGGACGGAAGCAGCCCGCCCGCCCGCCTTCCCCAAAGCAGATTCAGAGGAAAAGGGTGAAGCTGTCAGTCACACCTTTTCCCTGTGGCCTGGGCACGTGGATGAACCGGGCGTCTTTTATGCCGGTACGGCTCCGGTCGGGTTGTTCCGTTCTGAAGATGGCGGCGAAACCTGGGACGGCGTAGCCGGTTTCAATGAGAATCCCATGCGCCGCACCTGGATCGGCCCGGCTGAGTTCGCCCCGCCGGGGGGCGGCGGACTGCACTCGCTGCAAATTGATCCACGCGACCCGGCGCATATGTACATTGGCTGCTCGATGGGCGGCGTGTTTGAATCGCTCGACCAGGGCAGGAGTTGGCAGCCGTTGAACAAAGGTTGTGAAGCCGACTTTTTGCCCGACCCCGAAGCTGATTTTGGTCATGACCCGCATACCCTGCGCATTCACCCGCTGTATCCAGATGTGCTCTATCAGCAGAACCATTGCGGTATCTACCGCATGGACCGCGAGGACGGTTACTGGGTGCGCATCGGCTCCAACATGCCAGAGGATGTTGGCGATATTGGTTTCCCGATCGTACTCGATCCGCGCGACCCGCAGCGGGTATGGGTCTTTCCGATGGACGGCACCGAAATTTGGCCGCGCACCAGTCCCAAAGGCAAGCCGGCCGTATACGTCAGTACGAATGGCGGCAAGAACTGGGTGTCCTTGCATAAGGGGCTGCCGGCGCGTCACGGCTACTTCACGGTCAAACGCCATGCCATGAATGCTGACCGCCAGGCGCCACTGGGCATTTATTTCGGCACCAGCGGCGGGCAGGTGTGGGGCAGCGTGGATGAAGGCAATCGCTGGCGCAAGCTGGTGGACTATCTGCCGGAAATTTACTCCATCGTGCCGGTGGTGTTTGCGGCATGAACGTAATGATTCCCAGCCAGCTGCGCTCCTACACCCATGCCAGCCGGGTGGAGTGCAGCGGCGCTACTTTGGGCGCAGTGTTGGACGAACTGGATCGGCGCTACCCGGGCCTGCGTTTCCGCATAATCGACGAGCAGGACCGCATCCGTCAGCATATCCATATTTTTATCAATAAGGAAATGACGCTGGGACTGCACCAGCCAGTCACGGACGCCGATGAGATTCGTATTATCGGCGCATTGAGTGGCGGGTAAATTCTTAATATACTGTAAGAAAGTTATTAATGTGACGCAGCCAAAATATCTTTATAATGATTTGGGAACAGCGCCATTTAAGGTGGGATTCAACAAATCATATTCGATTTTGGAACAGGCGCTGGCAGTGCAAGGATATGAGTTTTCGTATCAGGACTTTCATTTACTCCATGCTCATCGTGATCGGTACGGTGGGAATCGTGTTTGCGATTACACAGACGATGGTTAATAAACAATTTTTACAACTCGAATCTCAAGATATCCGCCAGGGTGCACAGCGCGCTCAAGAAGCGATTAACAAAGAACTGGATACCCTCAATCAAATAACAGAGAACTGGGCGCTTCGTAATGATACCTATCGGTTCATTCGCGATTTTGATCCAAGGAGTGCAAACTCAACCCCACCCGATGCAGAATTAGAATCACTGGATATGGATGTGGTTTTATATTTTGACGACCTCCAACAACTGATATATGGTCACGTTCGTAATCCAATCACCGGCAAACAACAGGCTGTCCCGGCTGATCTGCGCGCGTTCCCTCAGGACCATGATTTATTCCAATCAGACCCGCAGGCTACTGAGGGCATTAGCGGCTTCTTACGCACCAGCCAGGGACTATTAATCCTTTCCTCAAGGTTGGTGAAAACCGGCAGCGCGGGCAGTTCTCCTGTTGGAATGCTGGTATTGGGTCGGTATATCGACCAGGGTTTTGTGGATGAACTTGGCAAGTTGACCCAGCTTTCACTGGAAGTAAAGTCGGTCGACGATCCCGCGATCCCAAGTGATTACCAGCGGGCAATTCGTATTTTGCAGGAAACGCCCGACCCCATCGCCGTTCAAGTGCCGGATGAACTTAAGTTGTCCAATACCTCGGAGTATGTGGCTGCTTACCTTTCTATAAAAGACCTGGACGGAAATCCACAGCTAATCTTGCGGGTCAAAGATGAGCGTCATCTCTACCAGCAAGGGTTAAAATCGGTGCGGAATTATGGTTTCGTTCTGATCCTTATTGGATTGATCTGTGGCGGAGCTGCATATTTATATTTTGACCGTTCTCTGATTTCCCGGCTGCTGGTAATTGATGATGGAATTAACCGTTTCCGGGAAACGCATAATTTTGATCAGCAAATCGAGGTGGATGGGAATGATGAACTGGCTCACCTGGCCAGTGCGGTGAATGCCACAATTATTGAGCTCGGACAATTCCAGGAGGGCCAGATAGAGGCAGAACGGCAGTTCCGTGAAGCGCTGCAAAATTTAAGCCTGGCTGCTGTAATTCTGGATTCTAACGGACGAATTGTGTTTTGCAACGATCATATTGTTAATATTTCCGGCTGGCAGCACAAAGAATTAATCGGCCATTCTTGGTGCGCTCGCTTCATCCCGGAGGAACAGCAGGCAGAATGCCGCCGGGAGATTGTGGAAGCTGCTCGCTCCGGCCGAATTACAGCGCATGAAGATACCCTGTTCTTACTGCGTAACGGCAAAACCCGAACTTTTACCTGGAGCAATACGCTGCTCTATTCGCCTGAGGAGGTCGTGACCGGGATCGTGCGCATTGGCGAGGATGTTACCGAAAGGCGCAAGGCTGAATCCTTGCTGCGGGATAGTCTGCGCGAAACACGCTTGCACCTTTCACGCCTGACAGCTCTGCGAAATATCGACACAACCATTACCAGCAATATGGACACTGTGGCGAAGTTAGACAGTGTCTTAATCACCATCCAGGAATCGCTCAATGTGGATGCGGTGGATATTCTGCGGATTGATCAGGACGAAAACAGCCTGGTTCCAATTGCTGCAAAGGGACTTTCGGCGGATTTCCTCGAAGTGCAGCCTTTTCTCATTTCTGATCCGGTTTTGACTGAATTTCGGGATTACAACGAGCCGCTCATTTTGGTCAATCCAGCCAAAGCCCAACTCCCCGTATGGACGAAATCGCGTCTGAGCGGCAGCCGATGGATAGAATTTTATGGGGCAGCGCCTATGATCTCCAGCAGTCGGCTGATCGGTGTTCTTGAGGTTTTCGGGCGCCAACCCATTGAAACCGATGATGGCTGGTTGGAGCATTTTAAATCCATGGCGCTTCAAGCAACCATAACGCTGGAAAACGATGAAATGATTCAAGGCATTCAACACGCTAATCACGAACTGGTACAGGCGTATGAAGGCACATTAATTGGCTGGGCCCGCGCACTTGAACTGCGCGATAAGGAAACCCGCGGGCATTCCGAGCGCATGATGGACTTGACCATGCATCTTGGACGCCGGTTAGGTATGGATTCACAGAAGCTGGAAGTTATCGCCCGTGGTGTACTCCTGCACGACATCGGCAAAATGGGTGTGCCGGATTATATATTGCACAAGCCTGGACCGCTGACAGACGAAGAATGGGTGGTCATGCGCCAGCATCCGCAATTTGCTTACAATTTACTGAAAAATATCCCGTACCTGGAGGGCGCGCTTGAAGTGGCCTTTTGTCACCACGAGCGTTGGGATGGCAAAGGTTACCCGCGTGGGTTGAAGGGCGAAGATATCCCTTTCAGCGCCCGAATTTTTTCCATCATCGATGTGTGGGATGCGCTCACTCACGATCGACCTTACCGCCCTGCCTGGCCGGAAGAAGAAACGCTCAATTACATCCGCTCACAGGCTAATACCCAATTCGACCCGCGCGTAGTTGAAGCGTTTATCAAGATGCAACAAGACAGCCTTCTACGCCAAACCGCCCCGCTGCCAATCCACTTCACCCTCGACTGACCATGAGTTGTATGTCCAAGACAGGATTCGAAAATCATATTTAGATGCAATACGCACAAATCGATCCTGATCGGGCGGACTCCTGTTGTATTAAGGGGCCTGCAACCTTCTGTTTAAAACAACAGCCCTGAAGATCAGGACTGGTCAGGTGCCCCCGGCAGAACTCGAATAATATCCCTCGATGGGGCCTGCAACCTTCTATAGCTGATTAAATAATGAGTGCCCCCGGCAGAACTCGAATCTGCAACCTTTTGCTCCGCAAGCAAACGCTCTATCCAATTGAGCTACGAGGGCAAGTTGGCGGGCGCTGCCCGCCCTACAAGCCGCATAATAATACCGCCAAGCGTTGGAATCGTCAAGGATTCCAGCGCTGTGTCAGCTGAAAACGAGCTTCATTTGGAGGGTTGCAACGCGTTCTCGATTTGCTCCTTATGCTCGTCATAATAATGCGAAGGCACGGTTTCCAACGCCCATTGCGCAGCGCGGCGGTAGAGGTGTTTGCGCTGGTTGACAAATGAGTCGGGTAAATGCTCCAGGAAATCAGCAGTTTCTTCCTGGGCGGCTGCCAATTCCTGCAAAAGAGCGGGTAGGCTGCCCATCCGCTTGACCAGCGATTGAATCCGGGTGGTCACGTTGGGCCGCATTTGCAGCCAATCTTCAACCGGCGTGTCGTTGACCATATCCGCTACCCACCCCTGGTAATCGCGCTCGCAAAGCGTGAAATGAGCCAAGATTTCCCTGGCGCTCCACTCGTTTTCAGCCGGCTGCTTCGCCGCCAGTTCTTCCGAAATGCCTGAAAGCTGCGCTGTCCAGGCAGCCAGGATTTCACCTGCATTTTTGCGGTATTGCCTGGCCATTTCTGCCGGAGGCGGGATTTTGAAGATTGGGAATGAGGACAGGGTCAGCGGAACCGTATGTTGGACGGGGCCGCGGTAGAAAATGATATCGGGCTGGTCGCCAGCGTGTAAACTCTGCAGCGGTAAGCTGAGGGAATCGTAGTCGCTCAGCGGGTGACCATCCAGGCTGACGATGACATCATCCTTGAGTAAGCCGGCTGCATGCGCACCGGATCCTTCCACCGTGCCACCCAAACGCAGGCCTTGCTGGACCGGCACGCCGATCCGCTTTGCGATTTCCGGGTTGAATTCTTCGATCATAATTCCCAAACGCGGGCGGCGCGCGATGCGTAAGTCGATCCCTTTCACAAGCACGGACTGGAAATTTTCCAACCAGTCGGGCCATTTCTGCCGCGCTGCGAGGTCTGGGTTATGATGGGCGATTGTGACATCGGCGCCGCTATCGGCTTCCGATATCAAAATCTCAACTTTGGATTGCCCGCCCTCTGGCAGCGCCAACCAACTGAATTCCAGGCGCCGGTCAGGCGCGTAAGCGATGAGCTTTCCCTGAACCGTGTATCCATTTGGAAAGAGAAAATAGTACTCCCCATTCATTCGGGCATTAAAGGATGCCCGATCACACAGCCAATCCCGCAGTGCGGTCTCATGCCGGAAAAAGCGGAACGCTTCTGCCGGGGATGCGCTGGTGTGGATCGTTTGGTGGTAACTATCAGACTCCAGGCTCATAATTGACCCCTTTATTTAATTGGCTGATCATCGAATTGGGCATCATCAGGATTAATTGTAATGGGTAATCGAGTCTAATCCAACCTTAATTTTACAAAAATGGTAATATTGGTTATAATATTGGCGAAGAACCTAAACTGACCAACAAAGGAGAATACGCTATGTCCAGTGACCATGAATGTGCTTGCGGTGGATCGTGCGGTTGCCAGACTGCTGAATTAGACACGGATGTTGTCGAACTTCCTCGCGATGAATATATCGTGCGCCTGGAGAATTACCTGCGCGATTTGAAAGCCGAAATTACTGCTGTGGAACAGGAACTGGTATCGCTGCGCCAACCCGCTTAGTCGGTGATGTTCCATAATAAAAAGTTTATTGGTGCGCAAGCGCTTACTTACCGGTATCAAACAGCCGCTTTTGAGCGGCTGTTTATTTTGATAATAAAGGGTGAAGAATGTCAGATTTATCCTAAAAAAGACGGGTAATTTGTTATCCCCCTTGTAGTATCTTTTTCCTAAGTTTGGCGTATATTAATCTATAGCAATTTGATAATGGTATAATGAATTGCGTTTGTGAAAAGAATTACCAACGACAAACGAATTATTGGCTTTACCGGTTATTTTAAGAATCACAGAGCATTGCAAACCAGTCCATTCATTTACGACTGATGATTTTGTAGATGCGTTCGTCCGAACGCTTTTTTAATAGTACCCCCTGATTTAGTGGTAATTTCCCCACGGCGCAAGCCATCTCCTGAGGTAAATCCATGGCAATCCCTGATTTGACCCTGCTTCACGCTCCAAGCGTATATGATTTCCGGCGAGAATCCATTCTCTACGGGCCGGTCAGTGACCTGGTGCCATCGACGCCTGTCTTCGAAATGTATCCCATCGGTTTTACCACCATGGCGGAGTACCTGGAACGCCATGACTTGCAAACACGCATCGTCAACCTGGCAGTCCGAATGCTGGATGATATCAACTTTGACGTGGAAGACTACATCCAGAAGCTGGATTCATTGGTATACGGAATTGACCTGCACTGGCTGCCGCATGCTCACGGCTCAGTCGAAATTTCAAAAATTGTTAAGCGCTACCATCCCAAATCGCCGGTTTTGTTCGGGGGTTTCTCGTCGAGTTATTTCTATAAAGAATTAATCAGCTACCCATCCGTTGATTTCATCATTCGCGGCGATTCAACCGAACTCCCGCTATTGATGTTAATGCAGTACCTGCGGGCCGGCGGCGAGATTCGGCCTGAACCATTATCACTGGGCGCCGGCCGGCTGGAGGCCATCCCCAACCTGGTGTACAAGACCGGTGACGGCGAGATGCACGCCAACCCGATCTCATACAGCCCGGATAACCTTGATGATTTGCTGCTGGATTACACCCATGTCCTGCGGTCAGTGGTACGTTACCGCGACCTGGCCAGCTACAAACCCTTCCGCAACTGGATGAAGTACCCCATCACCGCGGCGCTCACCGTGCGCGGCTGCCGCTATAACTGCACCACGTGCGGCGGTTCGGCCTGCGCTTTCCGCGGCATTTCCAACCGCCAGCGCCCGGCGTACCGGTCGCCTGAGTTATTGGCGCAGGATATTCGCCGCATCGGCGAGTACTCCAAGGGTCCGGTTTTCATCCTGGGCGATATCCGACAGCCGGGCGAAGATTATACCCGCCGTTTCCTGGATGCCATTTCTGGCTACAAAAAGCCGGTTTTCATCGAATTGTTCGATGCAGCCCCTAAAAAGTTCTTCCAGGACGTTGCCAGGGCGATGCCCAATTTCACCGTCGAAATTTCGATGGAATCACATGATGAACCGGTCCGTAAAGCCTTTGGCCGCCCGTACTCCACCGCGGACATCGAGCGCAGCATGGACGATGCCCTGGATGCCGGTTGCAAACGCCTGGATTTGTTCTTTATGGTTGGCCTGAAAGGCCAAACCTATGAGTCGGTAATGGGCACGGTCGAATACTCGCGGCAGATGCTGAAAAGATATGACCGTGGCGGTGAACACCGAGTGATTCCTTTCATCTCGCCGCTGGCGCCGTTTGTCGACCCAGGCAGCCGCGCCTTCGAAGAACCGGAAAAGCACGGCTATCGTCTGTTCGCTCGCACTCTTGAAGAGCACCGCCGCCAGCTACTGGCGCCTTCCTGGAAGTATGTACTCAATTATGAGACCATCTGGATGAACCGGGATCAAATTGCGAACGCCACCTATGAGTCCGGTCGTCAACTGAACCTGATGAAGGGCGAGTTTGGCGTGCTCAAAGCAGCCCAGGTGCTGGCTACAGACCAACGCATCAAGCGCGCGGTGGAACTCATGGGAGAGATTGACCGCATCGTGCAGACGGTCACTGATCCGGAGCAGCGCCAGGTGCACCTGAATGAACTTAAACACCATGTGGATGATGCCAACCTTTCGACGGTGTGCGACAAGCGCGAGCTTGAAATTCCGATGCATGGGCCGACAATCAACCTGATCCAAGCCGCCGCCAGCGTAGTGGGTGACTGGTGGCACGACCGGGCCAAGATTTTTCGCGATAATTAGCACGAACACCGCAGCAGGAATGCCACGGTGTTTTTTATCACCACGAGCGAAACAGCGTTGGTTGGGTTGCCTACAGGGCACTCTGCGAGTGAGCGGCGACGAAAGCCGAACGACAGAATATTGCTTTTTCAACCACGAAACCCGACAACCACAACGCGGCGAACCGTTGGATTTCGGGCTGTAACACAGTCTTTTTTGCAATAATGCCTTCCTCGCCCTCAACCCAACCTACGGATACCACTTTCGGTTAACGCAGATTGCTTCAACCTCTTCGAGGTTTCGCAATGACAGCAGATCCAACTGCCACCGCGAGCGACTGAAGGGAACGCAGCGATGTGCGCCCGTCAGCCGGTTTGTCTGGCCTTAATCTGGCAGCTTTAAATCCGGCTAAATTGCTTCGATCTCTTTGGGGTCTCACAACTAAAATCGTTCCACGGGGGTATATAATCATGCATAAACCTGTCCGCTCGGATCGAATTATCGGAAGAAAAAACTAGACTTTTCGGGGTAAACCATGCACATCTTGGTGACCAATGACGATGGGGTGAATGCCCCGGGTTTGCTGGCTTTAACCCAGGCGATGCAGCCGCTGGGTAAGGTATCGGTGCTTGCACCTGACCGTAACTGGAGCGCTTCCGGGCATGTAAAAACCCTGCACCGCCCGCTGCGCGTGACCGAGGCCCGGCTGGCCGACGGCTACCCGGCCCTGGCGACCGACGGCGCACCCTCAGATTGCGTTGCGCTGGCGGTCCTTGGCATTCTGACTGAACCGGTCGATCTGGTGGTCTCGGGGATCAACCCCGGCGCCAATGTCGGTCACGACATGACCTATTCCGGTACAGTAACCGCCGCCATGGAAGGTGCGATCTGCGGACTGCCGTCGCTGGCATTTTCACTGGATACGGGCGAAACCGGCTCAACTCTCTATTTCTATGACACAGCAGCAGCCATTGCAGCCCAAGTGGTGGCAATGGTGCAAAAAAATGGGCTTCCTCAAAATGTCCTGCTCAATGTAAATGTGCCAAACCTGCCCATGAGTGAAATCAAGGGTTCCCTGGTAACCCGGCTCGGCCTGCGGATTTATCGGGATGTGCTGGTTTCACGCGAGGACCCTCGTGGCAAGCCCTATTACTGGATCGGCGGTGACGCCCCGACCGGAGTTCCAGAGGAAGGCACGGACATTGGCGCGTTAGCCGGCAACTTCGTATCGATTTGTCCGGTCCAACTGGATTTTACCGCCCACCGCTCGCTGGAAGCCCTTCGCGCCTGGGATTGGCATATCGCAAGGTAAGTTTTCCGTGTAGTTTGCCCGCCGAATAGTTGATTTTCAGCAGGTTGCCTTTTATTTTCCATATGCTATACTGGTTTGAGCAGTACCTGTTCTACGCAATCAGATCGTCGCAGATTCGCAAAAGTACGGCTATCATAAGATTTCTCAAGGAGAAGGTGTTATGTTAAATACCGTGCGCGATTGGATGAACGACCTGGTCGTATTCGTCGATCCGAACAGTACAATCACTGAAGCATTGGGAATCATGCGCAGAAGGTATGTCAACAACTTGATCACCAAGAAGACCAAGGAGTCGCCTGAATACGGAATTGTCACCTCGATCGATATTTGTGACAAGATTGTTGCTCAAGGGCGCGATCCTTCGACGGTGAAAGTTCATGAGATTATGAGCTCACCTTTGATCACTGTCACCACCCAGATGACGATCGTAGAATGCGCCAAGGTCATGAAAGACCACCGCATTCACCATCTGCCGGTCGCGGACGCCAACGGTACGGTGGTTGGCATGATTTCTGCCAACGATTTCCTGATCGTGGCGGAGCAACTGGGGCACGGCAACAGCGAACGAACGCTCCATTAGCATTTCCTTTAACGAAAATTACCAAAGGCGCATCGATTATAATCAACGCGATGCGCCTTTTATTATTAATTTCCCGCTTGATCTTGACAATGGTGATTGTTGGTCTGGCTGTTCTACCGGCGCCCCCAAGCGTGCGGGCACAGGGCAGTACAGCCTATGACCTGGTGGCAGCCGTGAATGCCGTTCGTACAGCCAATGGGCTGCCAGCACTCGAAATCGATGGCATTTTGATGGGGACTGCCCAGGCATCCTCGGATGTGATGGCTGCCAACGGCAGTTGTTCCCACATTGGCAATGCGAGTGGACGCATCGCCGCTGCCGGGTACGGCGGCGGGGGGACGGTCTTTGCCACTGAAAATATTGCTTGCGGCATCACCATGACGGTCGAGGACGTCGTCTATCAGTATTGGGCGGATGCCACCCACATGATGCCCATGACCGACCCGAAATACACCCATATTGGCGGCGGAGTGACCGTGGTCGATGGGCGGGTCTTTTATGTTATTCATGCTGCTTATGTTTCAGGCGGCTCGTATAGCTCTGCGCCGGTAGCTCCCACAACTTCCGGGTCGAACCAACCCATAGCCACCAGCGGTGTTGTGAAACCGGTCATCACGGCCACGCCGGGGGATGACGGGTCGATCGTGCACGAGGTGCAGCCCGGGCAGGCGTTGTGGAGCATTGCCATTGCTTACGGCGTTAAAATTGCCGATTTGATCTCTTTGAATCAACTGTCTGCAAACCCGGTGCTGTCGATTGGCCAGAAACTCATCGTGCGCCAGGCATTTACACCCACGGTCTCACCGACGGTCACACTAACGCCGCGCCCGCCGACCCGCACGCCAACGCCGACACCCACGCCGCGCACCCCAACCGTTACACCGACCGTTACGCTCACACCAACCGCAACGCCGCGCCCGTTATTCAACTGGACACCGCCAGATTGGGCCGGGCGTAATACGCTGGGGGTCGGCATTATCGCCATCAGCGGCATCGGCCTGTTAATGGTGGTGCTGTCTTCGCTGCGGAAAAAATCCTGACGCCGTCTTAGATCGAAAAATCGTCTCCGCGCCATACACCGTGCTCAGGCGCATGGATCAACACCGGGTGCTCCAGGATTTGCGATTCGCGTGGTCCGGATTTGGCATGTCCGTTGCCGCCATTACGCTCCAATTGATGCGTGTGAACCTCGGTCTCCAGTGCTTCAAGCCGCGCCATCACGGATGCCAGGGTTTCACCTATAGCGTCCGGCATCTTGTCATGATCCAGGTCGGGTTGGTGCTGAGGTTTGGAGCGCACCATCACCTGACCGGGAACTCCCACGACAACCGAGTTCGGCGGAACAGAATGCACGACAACCGCATTCGCGCCCACCCGGCTGCTGCGGCCAATGGTGATATTACCGAGCACCTTGCCGCCGGCGCCGATCACGACGTCATCTTCGATAGTCGGGTGGCGCTTGCCCTTATCCAGGCTGACTCCGCCAAGTGTGACGCCGTGGTACAGGGTCACGTTGTTGCCGATAATCGCGGTCTCACCAATGACCACGCCCATGCCGTGATCGATGAACAGCTTTTCGCCGATCACAGCGCCGGGGTGAATCTCGATTCCGGTCAGGAAGCGATTGATATGCGACAACCAGCGTGCGATCAGCTTGAAGTGGTGGAGCCACAGCCAGTGTGCCAGCCGGTGCCCCCAAATGGCATGCACGCCGGGGTAGGTCAGCAGGACTTCCAACGGCTGGCGAGCGGCCGGATCGCGCTCAAAAGCGGATTGAATATCTGACTTGGCTTTCTGAAATAAACGTACCATACTTCACCTTCCTGCTCGTTCTCCCTCGGAGGGGGAGCGGTTGCGAGAGAGGATCAGTCAACCAGATCAGCGTACAACGCAGTGCTCAAGTAGCGTTCGCCGAAGGATGGGATGATGACCACAATCAACTTGCCCGCGTTTTCCGGGCGTTTGGCGACCTGAATTGCCGCCCAGATGGCTGCACCTGAAGAGATGCCAACCAGCAAGCCTTCGCGCGCCGCTGAATCGCGGGCGGTGCGGAAGGCGTCTTCGTTTTTGACCCGGACGATTTCATCGTAAATTTTGGTATTCAACACGTCCGGGACGAAACCCGCGCCAATACCTTGAATCGGGTGCGAGGCTTTCGGTTCACCTGAAAGCACAGCGGATGCATCCGGTTCGACGGCCACCACGCGGAAGGACGGCTTGCGGGCTTTGATCGCCTCGCCAACCCCGGTGATCGTACCGCCCGTGCCAACGCCGGCCACCAAAATATCCACTTTGCCGTCCGTGTCGTTCCAAATTTCCTCGGCAGTCGTGCGCCGGTGGATTTCAGGGTTGGCGGGGTTTTGGAACTGCTGCGGAATGAAATAGCGCGAGTCGCTGGCAGCTAATTCCTCGGTTTTCCGGATGGCTCCGGCCATTCCCTCGCTGGCTGGCGTCAAAATCAGGTCAGCGCCGTAGGCGCGCATGAGGATGCGCCGTTCTTTACTGGCCGATTCAGGCATGACCATGGTGGCTTTATAACCGCGGGCAGCCGCCACGAATGCCAGCGCAATGCCGGTGTTGCCGCTGGTCGGTTCCAGGATGATAGTGTCTTTATTAATCTTGCCTTCGCGCTCGGCTGCATCCAACATGGCAGCGCCGATGCGATCCTTGACTGAGTGGGCCGGGTTATAGAATTCCAGTTTGGCAACGACCTGGGCTACAGCTCCGTCCGTGATGCGGTTAAGGCGGACGAGCGGGGTATTGCCGATCAGTTCGGTGACGTTATTGGCGATTTTCATTCATGACTCCTCAAGAGTAAAAAAAATGTTTAAAACAATAGCCAGCAGAATTAAAAACAGCGGACGGCTGCCGCGCAAAACCAAAATCCCTGCGGGGCTGCAGTCCACTGCCTAAGTCTGCTGGCTGACGATAAATTTATCGGTTCAGTCTAAGGCAGCGGTGCTTGCCAACCCCGCCTTAGACACATGCAATGTTGCATATCAAAAGCCTCAATATTTATCATAAATCTCATAATATTGCCTGATTATAGACTGAAAAACGGGTTTGTCAAGGGGGTTAAGATTTTTAAAAGAGAGAGCGACGCAGAAATACCGCAACTTTGCACCCCAATCCTCGTTATGTATAGACCATGTTGCCGTATAATCGCTTTAAACCATCATTCACAATATCCGTCATTGTTGCACCTTTGGCGGGAGAACGACTGTGACCCGCCGCCAATCTGTTTGGTTTGGAGCGTTGCTTGTCATGCTGATGATTGGCATTTGGCGCTTTATGACCGTTATAGTGGCTGCTCAAAATGGGTGGTGGGCGCCGGTGTTTTTGCCAATTTTGTTTGCGGTGGCAGGAGTGGGGTTAATCTTGTACGGCTGGCAGGCTGCGGTTTCAGGTCCGTTTACTCTGGCGGGTGCGCTGCTCGGAATTAGTGCAACTTTCACCTTACACAGCCTTTTTCCGGGGGGGGTCCATCTGGCTGGCAGGTTTGAGCCTGGTTCCTGAGATGGCGGGGGCAGGGATGCTGATTGAAATTTCCCGCGGGCAGGGTTGGCGTTTTACGCGGCGTTTAAGTTATGGGTTGATGCTAACAGGCATGGCAATGGCTCTGGTGCTGGCCATTTCATCCTGGCCAAACGCATTGTGACCCATTTATCAGACTATAGTGAGGTAATAATGAAATCAAGTCGTATGTTTTGGGGTGTAATCCTGGTGGTGCTCGGCGGTCTGCTGTTACTTAAAAGCCTTGGCATCATCACCTTCAATGTTTGGCTGATCTTTTGGCCGGTGATCCTGGTTATGGCTGGCGTGTGGCTGCTGCTCGGTCCAGCTCTCACTAAAGGGAAGGCAGAAACGGTCAATCTGGATTTTCCGTTGGAATCGATCCGGGAAGCAGTCATCGATGTCAACCACGGCGCCGGTACACTGAAGATCAGCGGCGGTGCTGGACCAGCTCAGTTGATGGCAGGCGTTTTCACCGGTGGGGTCGAATCGCGCATGGAGAAAATTGGCACTGGCGCCAGTCTGACGCTGAATCCTCCGACCAATATGGTGTGGGGCTTTCCCGGGGGTTTTGGCGCAGAGGGTTTCCGTTGGGATTTTCACCTGACGGATGCGATTCCGTTGGACATGCGCCTGCACACCGGCGCGGGAGAAGCTCGCATCGATTTGAGCACGCTACGCGTTCAAAAACTGACCCTGGAAACCGGAGCCAGTTCAACCATCATTACCCTGCCAGCCAAAGCCGGTTTTACCAATGTCGATGTGCACGCCGGGGCCGCTTCTGTTGTGCTGTGGGTACCGCAGGGTGTGGCAGGCCGGATTACTATAAAGAGTGGGCTGGTTGGAACTAAAATCGACAATGTTCGCTTTCCGTTCAATGGAACGACTTATGAAACACCAGGGTATGACAGCGCCATGGACCGGGTGGAGATCCTGGTCGAAGCCGGCGTTGGTTCGATTGAAGTGAAAAGCGCGTAACGAGAAAAGGATAAATGATGAACCCTATGCGATGGCGAATTTTGGTTGGAGGACTGCTCATTCTGGCAGGCGTCTTTGCGATGATCAATGCCGTTACCGGAATTGATCTGGGCGGTTTTGTCTGGGCAGTATTGTTTGTGCTGGGCGGGCTGGCTTTTATTTCTGTGATGGCGAGCAACCGTAATCATTGGTGGGCGGCCATTCCTGGCTTTACCTTGCTTGGAATTGGGGCGTTGATTGGCCTTGACCAGATTGCGCCGCGCGCTGCTGAACAAATCGGCGGCGCGTTGGTTCTGGCAGGCATCGGCGTCAGTTTCCTGGTGGTTTACTTGCTTAACCGCAGCTTTTGGTGGGCGATCATCCCCATGGGCGTCATGTTCTCATTGGTGGCGCTCATCCTGCTGGACCCGTACCTGTCTGAGTCAGCCATCCTCTTTTTCCTGGGGCTGGCAGCCACTTTTGGCGTTCTGGCACTATTGCCAATCGATAACGGCAAACGGACCATCTGGCCGGTTTACCCTGCCGGCGGTCTGCTGCTGGTGGCGCTGATCGTAGGAATAGGCGCGAGCGATTGGGCAGGGTATATCATGCC
>MGMG01000014.1 GCA_001796355.1 Chloroflexi bacterium GWB2_54_36
TGGTTGGCTTTATGCGCGACGCACTGGTTGGAGCGGGTCAACCCCAGCCGGTTGTGACGCAGGTGGTTGCCGCTTCAGTAATCACTCCGGCTGTTCCTGCCGTACCTCCGTCTCCCGCTGCTGTCAGCAGTTCGAATAGCGATGAACAAGAAGTCAAAGCCTTTGTGCTGCAAGCAGTCAGCGAGAAAACGGGTTACCCGGCGGAAATGTTGGACATGGATCTCGACCTGGAAGCCGACCTGGGCATCGATACGGTCAAACAGGCAGAGTTATTTGCCACGATTCGCACCCACTACAACATCCCGCGCCGCGAAGATTTGCGCCTGTCGGATTACAACACGCTCGCCAAGGTGGTCCAGTTCATGCTGAATGAGACTGGTACACAGAGCGCGCCGGTGGCGCCTGTTGCCCAGGAACAAGCTGAGCCGGCAGCAATTCCTGCTGCCGCTGTGGTCCAGCCAACCTCCGCAGCATCCCACGATGGCGTGGATATGGACGAAATCAAGGCATTCGTGCTGCAGGCGGTTAGCGAAAAGACGGGGTATCCATCCGACATGCTCGATCTTGACCTGGATCTGGAAGCAGACCTGGGCATCGACACTGTCAAGCAAGCCGAGTTGTTCGCGACCATTCGCACCAACTACGACATCCCGCGGCGCGAAGATTTGCGCCTTTCGGACTATAACACGCTGGCAAAAGTTATCCAGTTCATGGCAGACGCTGTGGCCGAACGTGCTGCTGCATCTGCACCCAAGGCGGTAGAAGCAGCACCGGTCGAGGTTGAAGCAAAATTGGAAGAAACACCGGCGCCACAGGTCAGTCCAACCGCTGCCGCCGCACAGGCGACAACAGGCGCCATTCGCCGCCGCATCCCCATTCCAGTGCTGCGCCCACGGCTAGACCTCTGCACACCGTCCGGAGTAACCATCGATGCAAGTAGCCGCATCCTGGTGGTTGCCGACAGTGGAAAAACCGCTGACGGTCTGGCCCGCCGCTTGCGCGGCCGTAAAGCCCAGGTGCTGGTAATCCCAACACTCGATGAGGCTGCGCTGGCAAAAGTACAGCAATGGCAGGCTGAAGCCCCGGTAACCGGTGTCTATTACCTGCCAGCCTTGAACGTTGAACCCGCGCTGGCTGATCTGGACGCTGCCACCTGGGAATCGGAGTTGGAAGCTCGCGTCCTGCCTTTGTATCACTTGCTGCGGTTGGTAGGTCCTGAGTCTTTCCTGGTATGCGCCACCCGCATGGGCGGCCTGCACGGCTACGGTGCTGACGGCGCCAGCGCCCCGATGGGCGGGGCAGTCAGTGGTTTTGCCAAAGCCATGGGCATGGAACGCCCCAACCTGATGGTGAAGGTGGTGGATTTTGCTGAGGATGAAATCCCGGCTCGAGCTGCAACCCTGTTGATCGAGGAAACCCTGGTCGATTCGGCCGTAGTCGAAGTCGGTTGGCGCGGCGAACAACGCTATGGAATTGCTGTACTGGATCGCGATGTCGCGGAACAGACCCTGAACCTTGGAAAGAATCCGATCTTCCTGGTCAGCGGCGGCACTGGCGGTATTACCGCATCAGTGGTGACCGATCTGGCGCAGCAAACAAGGGGTACCTTTTACTTGCTGGGGCGATCTGAACTGCCCGACGCACAGGACCCTGATATCCAACTGGCGCGCAGCGGACGTGAAGCGCTTAAGAATGCGGTCATGCAGCGGATGGTAGCCGATGGCAAAAAACCCACTCCCAAACAGGTGGAAAGTGTCGTGGATAAGGTCACTCGGGCTGCGGCTACGCTGCAAACGATGGACGTTGTGCGGCAGTCTGGCGGCCAGGCGCATTACCTGACTTGCGATGTCACCGATGCTCAATCAGTCAATGCGGTGGTCAAAACTGTGACCAAAGCTGAGGGACGGGTGGATGTCTTTATTCACGCTGCCGGGCTGGAGCACAGCCGCAAACTGGAAAACAAACCGCTGGAGGAAGTGCGCGAGACGCTGGCAATCAAAGCCGGTGGGTACTTCCACTTCTTGAAGGCATTAGCAAAGAACAAAAGACCGCTCAAAGCGGTGGTGGCATTCACCTCGGTGGCCGGACGCTTTGGCAATTCTGGTCAGGCGGATTACAGCGCCGCCAATGACCTGGTATGCCGGTTGACCTATGCCTTGCGGCGGCAAAACCCGGGGTTGAAAGCATTGACCCTGGATTGGAGCGCCTGGGCGCAGGTTGGTATGGCCAGCCGCGGCTCGATCCCGATGTTGATGGAACTCGCCGGCATCGAAATGATGCAGCCCGAGCAGGCTGCCCCGCTGGTGTACCGCGAACTGGTGCATGGCGCTGTCGGCGGTGAAGTGCTGCTGACCGGATCGCTTGGTTTGCTGGAAAAACCGCGCCGCCCCGATGGCGGTGTGAACCTGGAAGCCGCCAACCAGGCGCTGACTGCTGGCAAGCCCATCCACGTGATGTTCAGTCGCTTGACTGGCCTGGACCTCAACCAGGGCATCACCCTGGAAGCCGAACTTGACCCGAAAGAGCAGCCTTTTCTGAAAGACCATGCGCTGAATGGCATTCCGCTGCTGCCCGGGGTGATGGGCATCGAGGGTTTCTCGGTTGCCTCCAAACACATCTCCTCAGTGCTCGCGTCCGAAAAGAGTGGGTTCGATGTCGCCCGCCTGGAAGATATCCATTTCCTGGCGCCCTTCAAGTTCTATAAGGACGCCCCGCGCCGCATCACCTGGCGCGCCCAGGTAGCGCACGAGCAAGGCGGTCTGGTGGCGCATGTGATACTCGAGTCCACCTTGGCTCGCCCCGGCCGCGATGATGAAAAAATGCTGCATTTCACCGGCAAGGTTTATTTAGCCCCAATCTCCGATGCACATGCCGAGCGAACCATGCAGCCCCCGGTTTGGAACGGTGCGTACACAGTGGAAGCCAAAGACATTTACCAGCTTTACTTCCACGGGCCAGCCTTCCAGGTGTTGGAAGGGGTTCAGCGCTCTGGCGAGACGGTGTTGGGTAAATTACACCGGGATACACCCGCCATCACCGCTGAAGGCGAGGAATTGGTCTCCACGCCCGTGCTGGTGGAATTGTGCATGCAAACTGCAGGAATCTGGGAAGCCGGATCCACCGGGGCGCTGGCGCTGCCCAGTTCGATTGGTGAGCTGCGGTTGTACCATATCACCCCGAATGGCCAGCCCATCTTCGCTTCCGTAACGCCAAACCATAACGCAGAGGGAGAGTTATCCTTCGATGCTACGGTGGTGGATGCCAAGGGCCGGGTTTACCTGGAACTGGACAACTACCGCACCTCGCCGCTACCGTATGCGGTGGACGAGAAGCTGCTCAAGCCGCTGCGCGGTCTGGTTGCAGACAAGAAGTAAACAGACAGGATTGCTTTAGCGGTGCAAAAATCCGCGGTAATTTACTGGTTAATGGATGAGGCCGGTCCTGAGGGGGCCGGCCTCATAAGCGATTCAGTCGATGGTCGGCTTTCGGTTGAAGAATGGAATCGTTTCAGGCAGATGCGTTTTCCCAAACGTCGCATTGAATGGCTGTCAGGACGACTCGCGGCAAAGAAACTCATTGTCACATGCGTTCCGGACATGGAAAATGTACCTTTTGCCCAGATCACCATTGCCAACTCTGCCGCGGGAGCGCCTTATGCGCGTACGGCTGATAAAATCCTGCCGATTCAACTGAGCATTAGCCACCGGGAAGGGTTGGCTGCGGCGGCAGTAAGCCTGAATACGGGCATCAGCCAGGGGATTGATTTAGAGTGGGTCGAGGATCACCCGGTGAGCTTTTATGAGGATTTTTTCACAGCAGACGAGGTGCGCGCCCTGGGGGAATATGCAGCGAAACAGCGCGCCTGGGTGGGGAGTTTGATGTGGAGCGCGAAAGAGGCTGTGCTGAAGGCACTTGGGCAGGGGCTGAGAATGGACACGCGCGCCGTTGAGGTGCTTCGCATAGCCGAAAGTAAAGGGGATGGCTGGGGAGAAATTGAATTGCGCGTAGCCAATATGGAAAACGAAAACTGGTTTGGTTTCTGGCGCAATCAAGGACAGCACGTGCTGACCCTGGCGGTCAGGGGCGCAAAAACCCGGCCTGAGATTAAACAGTCCGGATAAGAAAGCATTCACCGGCTCAGAGCGCTCGGTTGGGGTTGTAGTGCTCCAACCCAGCGGTTGTTCTAACCCCGAAAGCAGTAAGCTGGCGCAAGCGAGTGAGATAGGCTGCACCCGTCAGCAGTTGCAGAGCGACATCCGTCACGCTGCGGTTTTCCGGCTTTTCCAAATAGGTGCCGCGCGCCCAGTCGTTGAACGCGCCCATGGCGGGACCGCACCAGATCTGGTAATCCAATTCGCGCCCTTTTTCACCACTGTTCGACCAGCGCGAAGACAGTCCAAGATACCAGCGAAAAATCAGCGCCATTTTCTGGCGGGGGTCGGCATTAGCGCGCTCGATCTGGCGCGGATCGCGTTCGGTGAAAAATGCCACCGTGTCCGCCCAAATCGCATTGAGTTCGCGTTTAAAGACGGTTTTTTCCAGTTTTTCCCGTTCTTCGGTCGGGATCTCTTCGATCGAGCCGTAGCGTGAATACAATTCATACAGTTTAAGTGCGCGCGGGCCAAACATGGTGCCGCGCCGCAGCACCTGCACTTTGACCCCCATCTCGAACATATCCGCTGCTGGCGCCATAATCACATCCGCCATACCGGCCTGGGCCAGCAAGTTGCGGGTGTGCTCGGAAGCGCCGGCTTCCACGCAGGCCTGATTGACCGAACCGGTGGCAATAAAAGCTGCGCCCATAGCGAAAGCCGCGTAAGCTGCATGGGGTGTGGCAATACCGCCCGCCGCGCCCACCCGCGGCACAGAGGCATACTGGTAGCGCGCCTGGAGTTCGTCGCGCAGCGCCAGGATGGCCGGCAGCAGCAACACCAGCGGACGATTGTCGGTGTGCCCGCCGGAATCGGCTTCGGCGGTGATGTCATCCGCCATGGGAACGCGCTGCGCCCATTGCGCCTGGTCAGGCGTGATCTTGCCATCCGCGACCAGTTGATCCAGGATGTCGTTCGGCGCCGGGCTGAGGAAACGCGCGGCAACTTCTTTGCGCGAGAGTTTGGCAATGATGCGGTTGCGGGCAACAATTTTTCCGTCATTGTCCGCTTCCAGGCCAGCTACGCGGTAATGCACCAGCGGCGGGGTAATGTCCAGGTAAGCTGACGCTTCCACGGTGCGAACGCCGTGTTTGAGGTAGAGTTCAGCCGCGCCGCGCTCCATTGCAGGTTCGTTCGGGCTGTTGATCAGGTTGAAGGCGTAAGGCCCGTCCGGGAGAGCCGTTTGAATCTCGTGGATGGCCGCTTCCAGCCGCGCTGGAACCACCCCGGCGGCGCCAAATGACCCCAGCAAACCAGCTTTGCCTAAAGCAATCACCATGCGCGTCGAGGCGATGGCGTTAGCCATGGCGCCTGCATAGTAAGCGCAGCGCACTCCGTATTGGTCGCGAAAACCGGCATCGCCCAGATCTTCGATACCCAAAGGGGGAAGCGCGCCTAGCAACTGCGGGGCTTTTCCATTCATCCCGGGCTGCACCGCGCCGGCGTTACTAACACCTAAACCCTGCGGCATGGCGATGATATGCACCGGTTCATTGAATCCCAACAAGGCTGCCTGAATGCCAGCCGGGTCGGATACAACGGATTCAGCCGGTCCCTGCCAGGTCAACCCGGTTGAATGGGCAAGAGTGTGGGTTAGTGCGGTGGTTGCGGCAAAAGCCTGAGTTCCAGTCATAATGTCGAATTCCTGTCCCTGAGATAACCTGAAAACATTAAGCATTAAGCACAGCCCCCTCTGGCAAGGTGCTAACAGGTATAACCCACTTTTTTAGATCGGGTTGCGCGATTAGTCCTGTCCGCTTTGAACCAGCGCCCGGGTCAACTTTACCGGGATGCCGCCGTTGGACAGGGATACGCCTTTTTCAAATTCCAGGCGGGTGAGACTGGCCAGGCGTTCGTCATTGCACAGATAGGCGGCATGCCAGCCCGGGCATACATTTCTCAATACATTCCCAAACTGTGTGTATAACCCCCGCAGGTCATTGCCGGCGCTGATTCGCACTCCGTAGGGTGGGTTGGTCACCACCCAGCCAAGTGATGCTGGAGGTTGAATGGCGCTCACCGAAGCCTGAGTAAACTGGATCCATTGGGCAACCCCGGCTCGCTCTGCATTCTCAATTGCAGCCTGCACGGCGCCAGCGTCGCGGTCGGAGCCAAAGATAGCGCCTTCGGGTGCGTGGATCTTTTTTGCTGCCTTTGACTTCAGGTTTTCCCAGCTATATGCATGATAGCCCGGCCAGTTCATGAAGGCAAACGACCGTTGCATACCCGGCGGAATCCTGGCTGCCAGCAGGGCCGCTTCAATCGGAATGGCGCCCGAGCCGCAAAATGGGTCCAACAATGGGGAACGGCGGTCCCAGCCTGAAGCGTACAACATGGCAGCCGCCACGGTCTCGCGCAGCGGCGCTTTGGCTACTGCCAGCCGGTAACCGCGGCGGTGCAGCGGTTCGCCAGACATGTCCAGGCTGATGGTGCATTCATCATTTTCCATGCGCACCAGAACCAGTTGCGCAGATGGCTGCTCTTCGTCAAATGCCAGCGCCTCTGGCGCATGCTTGAGCCGGTCGCCGATGGCGCCCAGCACGCGTTCACTGACCGCGCCGCTGTGGTACAACTTGGAATGATGGCAGGTGCTGCGGATTGCGACCGGCTGGCCGGGAGCCAGGTAGCGCTCCCAGGGCAAATTTGCAGCTTTGCGGCGCAGTTCGGCAAATTGAATGGCGTGGAAGCGTCCCAGACGCAGCAAGACGCGGTTAGCGGTACGCAGCCATAAGTTGGCGCGGTAAAGCCCTTCCAGCGTGCTGGAGAAGCCCACACCGCCTTCTCCGGGGTGATGACTGGCTGAATCGGCTGCGGGAATATAACCCAGTTCTTCCAGTTCCTGCGCCAGAAATGGCTCGACTCCCGGCAGACAGGCGGCAAAAGCCTCCAGCAGTGGACTAGCGGCCATGCAGACCTCGGCGTACCGGCGCTTCTTTATCGACTACGATGCGCTTTTGGCGTTCTTTACGCCCACTCTCTTTTTCGACGAATAATTTTTCACCGGTGAATGGATCCATCTCGGTGTAATACATCAGGCTGGAGTAAGTGGAGGGGGTAGGGGTAAACACCTGCACTTGCTCCGGATGAATATTTAATTTCTGGCTGGTGAAGAGCCGCAGACGGCGCATGTCCTCTTCCGAGCAGCCGGGATGAGCGGCGATCAGGTAATAGGTCAAAAACTGCGGCTTGCCAGCCTCAGCGGTCATCTGCTCGAACATGCCTTTGAACCGCAGCAAATTGTCATCGCCCGGTTTTCCCATGTGGCGCAGTACGTTATTTTCCGTGTGCTCCGGCGCCACTTTCATCTGACCGGAAACATGATTGCGCACCACAGCGCGCAGGTAGTTGTGTCCGTGCGCCTGATCTGCCAGCACCATATCGTAACGGATGCCGGAGGCGACGAACACCTTGCGCACGCCCTTGACCTGCCGCAACCGGCGCAACAATTCGATCTGCTGCGAGTGGTCGACCTTCATCTGGTTGCAAATTTCAGGGTACAGGCAGCGTTTTTTGATGCATACCCCGCTCTTTAGCTTTTTGGCGCACTCGAAACCATACATGTTGGCGGTAGGACCGCCGGCATCCTGGATGATGCCCCTGAAATCAGGCATGGCAGCCAACCGTTCGGCTTCGTCGACGATCGAATCTGGGCTGCGCCAGGATACAGTGCGGCCTTCATGCACCGCGATCGCGCAGAAATTGCATTCCCCGTAACAGCCGCGGTGAGTCTGGATGGAAAAATGAATGGTTTCCAGGCTTTTAACTTTTCCCTGGCGTTCGTAGTACGGATGCTGGGCACGCTCGAAGTCCATGCGGTAAACCGAGTCCAACTCGTCCTGGGTGGGCGTCAGCGCCGGCGGATTCTGGACCAGGTAGCGGTCACCGTGACGTTGGATCAGGCCGCGGGCGGTCAGTGGATCATTATTGCGGTAAAACGTATGGAACATCTCGATAAAAGCATTTTTATCGCTGGCGACGGTTTCGTAGGCGGGCAGTTCCAGATAACCGCTGCGCGGTTGGCGGTCAAGGTAACACAGACCGCGAATGTCATGAATATCCTGCCCATCGCGCAGGCGGTTTGCCAGTTCGACAATGCCTATTTCCGCCATGCCGTAAAACAGCAGGTCAGCTTTGGCATCCAGCAGGATCGAGCCGCGCACCCGGTCGGACCAGAAATCATAATGCGCAACGCGCCGTAAACTGGCCTCGATGCCGCCCAACACGATTGGGCGGGTGTTTTTGTAAAAGCGCCGGATCAGGTTGGTGTAGGTAATTGTCGCGCGGTCGGGGCGGCGATTGTTGATCCCGCCGGGGGTATTATCGTCGCTGCGACGTTTTTTACGCGTGGCCGTGTAATTGGCGACCATCGAATCGACCACGCCGGCTGTAACTCCCCAGAAAAGCACAGGTTCTCCCAGGCGCGTAATATCTTCAGCCGACTGAATATCTGGCTGGGCAATCACGCCAACCCGGTAACCGGCTGAAACCAGCACCTTGCCGATGACGGCGGTGCCCGAGAACGGGGTGTCAATATAGCTGTCGCCGCTGACGAGGATCACGTCCAGCTGGCGCCATCCCAAATCCGCGCATTCGCGTAAAGTTGTCGGTAGAAACACGCTGGCCCTTAATCTCCGAGGCTGGTTCCGACCAGCCGGGCGCCGTGAATCCAGGCGTGATCCGCCGGGATGGTCTTGACCATTCCGGCAACCTGGTCGAGCGGCACGGTCTCAACGCCGCCGCCGCGCGGCGCGACCATGACGCCGTACTGTCCCTGTTGGATAAATTTAGCGCAAGCTGTGCCGAGCTGGGTGGCCAGCACGCGGTCAACGGCTGAAGGCGCTCCGCCACGCAATAAATATCCCAAAATGGTAACGCGAGTTTGCAGCCCGGTAAAACTTTCCAGCCGGTTGGCCAGGTGCAGGGTGTCGCCGGCCGCCCGTTTTTCGATAGCGTCCAGCCGTGCAGAGATATCCGCCCCGTCGCGCGAACCGCGGATGCGCAAGTTCGTCCGGCGTGCATTTTCGAAAAACTCCACATTTTCGACGGAAATGGCACCTTCCGATACCGCAATCAAGCTAAAGCGCTTCCCGATGGCCGCGCGCGCCAGGATGGCAGCGGATATCTTCTCGAGGTGGTAAGGGATCTCGGGAATTAATATTACATCTGCGCCGCCGGCGATGCCAGCGCCCAGCGTCAGCCAACCGCTTTCGCGCCCCATGATCTCGACAATGATGATGCGGTGATGACTGATAGCCGTCGAATGCAGGCGGTCAATGGCTTCGGCAGCCACTTCCAGGGCAGTATTGAACCCGACAGACGTATCAGTGTGCGGGATATCGTTATCAATGGTCACCGGTACAGTGATCACATTCAAGCCTTCCCGCATGAGTAACCCAGCGCTGTCTTGAGCATCTCCGCCGCCCAGACAGACCAGTCCGTCCAATCCGTGGCTGCGGTATGCCGCGATGATATCCGAGGTGCGGTTTTCATATTTGCTGTTGATCAGAATATGGTCGGGGCGGTCGCGATTTGTCCCAAGGATGGTTCCGCCGGTGGTCAAAATCCCGGAGAACATGGGGTTTTCCATTTCAACCACCATGCTGTTCAACATCCCGGCAAAGCCGTCCTGAAACCCGATCAGCCGGGTACCCTCGACACTGAGCGCCGCCTTGCCAATGGCGCGCAGGGCTGCATTGATTCCCGGACTGTCGCCGCCGGTGGTTAATATTCCGATTTTTTGAGCCATGGTTTCCCCACCAGCCTTTCTTTTGAGGAGTGCAACCTACCCGTACAACTGGTGATATTTGTCGAGATCGACTGAGGCGATGTACGGCAAATTCCTGCCTTTTTCGTCAATATCCAGGCCGTAGCCGACCACGAAATGATCCGGGATTTCAAAGCCGCAATAATCAATCTGGATGTCCACCTTGTGGCGGGCGACCTTATCCAGCAGCGTGCAAACCTTCAGGCTGCGCGGTTTGCGGTCCAGGAGTAATTTCCGCACGGTGTGAAGCGTGAAACCGGTATCGATAATATCGTCGACGATGATGACATCCCAGCCGGCTATCGAGGATTTGTGGTCTGAATCGATCCGCACAAAACCGGTAGAATCCGTACCGGAATAAGATGAAACCAGCATAAAGTCCATCGTCATCGGGCGGCGGACACTGCGCATCAGGTCAGTCATGAACATAACGCTGCCGCGCAGCAAGCCAAGCAGCAGCAATTTTTCGGAATTCTGGTAATCCTGAGTGATTTGTTCGCCGATCTCTGCTACCCGCTCTTCGATTTGTTCCTGGGTAATCAATATTTCGCCAATAAATTCATAAGGGTATTTCAGGCGGTAGTTCAATTTTTCTTCCCTCTGACACATTTGAGTATGTTGAAAGCTGGATGCCAGAAGTGGGCAGTGCGCTTTCCTTGGAATCATACCACGCCATGGATAAATAGCCCATTCTGGGTGGCGGTTTTCTCAAATGGGCGTATTGGAATCAACGACCTCTGATATGTTGTCATGGCGCAGAACGAAATCATCTGGCCTGGTCCGATTGTCATAGAGCGGAACCGCTGGCTGAGCCTGTCGGAGCCAGTGGCTGCCTTACCACCTGGTCATGGCGCGAACCCGTCGGCTGAGCCAATTAAATTTGTCATCCTGCCCACAGGGCACTCTGCGAGTGAATGCCCCGTGGTTCAGAAAAACCCGCTTTTTGAATCTGATCAAGGGGCATGAAGGATCTCGAGCACATTCTTTACCCGTGAACCCGCTGGCTGAGCCTGTCGAAGCCATCTGCGCCTGACTGATAGAACGATTGTGTCTGACAATGTCGCTTGCAGCAACAGCGGAATGTCGGATTGAGGGGCAATGACGGCAGAAATAATGAAAACTATTTAAGTAGCCCCTCAATCCGACCTACGAGTTGTTGCCGAAATTTAACCGTATTGGCCAGGAAGAAGTCGGATTTTCGCATGCTATAATGACCTATGAAGAGACTAGAGCCGATCACCTGATGGGGAAGGGATCTTCGCAATGGATGTGATCACAATCTCCCGCCAATTGGGCAGCCTGGGGTTCCAGGTCGGCCAGGCGGTGGCCGCCAAATTGAATTACCGCCTGGTATGGCGCGACCTGATAAACCAGGCTGCGATACGTTCAGGCGCCCCGGAAATCGCTCTGGCGATGATCGATGAACTCAACCTGCTGGGATTGACGCCGTCAACCGACCAGTTTAATGCCTATTTCCGGGTGGTTGGTCAGGTGATCCAAGAACTGGCAGCGGCTGGGGGAATCGTCATCGTTGGCCGTGCCGGGCAGGTGGTTCTGCGCGATGAACCCCGGGCGCTGCATGTGCGCGTTATTGCTTCGTTGGACGTTCGCATGCAGCGTATATCCAGTTATCGTGGCATCTCTCCTGAAGCCGCTCGGGCGCAAATTGAAGCCAGCGATCGGACAAGAAAGAGCTACCTGCGCCGCGCTTACCAGGCCAACTGGGAGGATACCAGCCTGTATGATCTGATCCTCAACACCAGTCGAATGTCACTCACTACAGCCGCCGAAATCATCAGCCACGCCGCAATGCAACCCTTCGTCAAAGAAGCAATTTCCATTCAGGCTGGCGAGGAAGATTAACATTGTCGTTGAAGCAACCTCAAGCCCCATCCTTCGTGCATCCCGCGGAGGAAATGTTTGCCCGCGTTATGGATTATTACGGCGTTCGCTGGATCTATGAGCCGCGTACCTTTGACCTGGAGTGGGACGCGAATGGAAAAGTTACGCTGGCCTTTACCCCCGATTTTTACTTGTCTGACCAGGATTTATACGTGGAATTAACTACCCTTCGACCGCAGCTTTCCACCAAAAAAAACAAAAAGATGCGATTAATGGCAGAACTGTATCCCGATATCAATATCAAATTGATGAAGCGGCGGGAAATGCGGGATTTGATGGTGAAATACGGCCTGTATGACCAGGCTGAGCACATTCAGGGGACGCAAGCGCAGAAGAAGGCACCATGAAAATTGACTCATTAACGGGTTACGGTGATTTTGCCCGCGATATTCAGGAAATCATCATTTCAGAAGATCAGATTCAAATGCGCGTTCAGGAACTGGGCGCCCAAATATCAAATGATTACCGCGGCAAATGCCCGGTGCTGGTGGGTGTGCTTAAAGGGGTGCTGTTTTACATGGCGGACCTGCTGCGGGTCATCACCATTCCTTCCGAGGTGGATTTTCTGGCGGTGTCCAGCTACTCCAGCGAGGCGCGCACACAGGGGGTTGTAAGGCTGGTCAAGGACTTGGAAATACCGATCAACCACCGCCATGTCCTTTTCGTCGAGGATGTGATCGACACCGGCCTGACGCTCAATTATCTGCTGCGCAGCTTGCGTGAGCGCGAACCGGAAAGCCTGGAAGTCTGCGTGCTGTTTAATAAGCCCGGCCGGCGGATCATCGACATTCCGCTTAAGTACAAAGGGTTCGACCTACCCGACCGCTTCGTTGTCGGTTATGGGTTGGACCACCAGGAACGCTACCGCAACCTGCCCTTCATCGGCCTGCTTAAGGCCGAGGCCTTCCAGAATCCCCATCATTTGCGTGAATGTGAGTAAAAAAACACCCCTGGAATGTACATTCCAGGGGTGGTGGCTCGCAGGGGCTCCGAGTAACCTTCCCACACATCTCCGTTTTCCTCGGCATTCCTTCTCTGGTTGTGACTTCCCTCTTTTTCAGGGGAAGGGGGCTTCCAATTCCCACCAGGAAGCGAATTGACCTTCCAGGTTGACTGTAAACAGTCCATTTCGGTACACCGGTTATTAAGGGTCTTCCACCTTTTTTAAAAGTGTTACCAAAATTAACCTGCTTCACCGGAGAGAGCTTGCAATTTCTTTGAGCTCCCTGCAAATTCATTATAGGAAAGACGGGAGTGCGAGTCAAGTCATTTTAATGTTGTCTAGTCAACTTAAAGGCGAAATTTTAAGATAACTTAACTAAAGCACAATGAGTACACGAAGTTTCGGGAGGATTAAATTCTGCTAACGGTCAGGAAATGCTTTTTGTTTTTCGCAGACTTAACAGACTGACCAGCGTTTCCCATCCGCCTTCCCCGCCGATGCGCAAGTCTCGCTGCTGAAAACGCCAGAGCGCCAGCCCACCGAATAGGATTATGGCGCCAATTAATCCCAGCAGCCAGTTCAAGTTCAGACCGCGTAGCGCATCTCCACCTTGAAAATACGTGTACGGCGAAAACTTGACCACATCCGCCAGCCGGTCATCAATGTTCGCCATTGAATTGAGGATATAACTGACTACCAGGATAAAAGCCGCGGTCAAGGATGCGCCAGCCTGAGACGGCAGAAGTTGACTGAGAAAGGTGGCAAATGCAGCAAAGGCGGTCAGAAAGGCCCACAGACTCAGGAATGGCCGGCCTAATTCAATCGCTGTGAGCGGAATACTCGACCAGTTCAGCGCGATGACGCATCCGAGCCAGATCAAAAATACGATCCCGGCCAGGTTTAATGCCATCCCGGCAAATCGTCCAAGGAAAAATGACCGTCGGGGCAGTGGGTGGGCGAGCAGAATATCTAATGTTCCGTTTTCTTCGGCTGCCGAAATCACAGCAGCGCCCTGACCGACTGCCAGTATTCCAAGGATAATTGGCAGGTAGGAAAACAATTCCATCGTCAGGTACCCTTCAGGGGTGGTGAAAAATTCAATATTGCCAAAAAATGCAATCAATTCCCGTGGGAAGGCCTGAATTAACTGGTCAAGCAGAACCTGCTGTTCTGCCAGACTGTCATAAAAGAGAATAATGTACAGCGCAAGGAGACCAAATCCGATCCCCCAGCCAAGTATTAAATATCGGGAGCGCCGCAAGGTGTCATTAAGGATCGTTTTCATGTCAAGCCTCTCCGTTTCCATTTTGGTAATACGCCAGAAAAATTTCTTCCAGGGTAGGCTTGACGATCTCCAGGTCGCGAACGGGATACGCCGCAAGGGCTTTGATCAACCCGTCCATTTCACCTTCCACTCGCAGTGTAATGGCTGAACTGCCATCCGAGTTCTCCACGGTTACCCCGGGAACCGATTTGATGGGATCAACCTCGCAGGGAGATTTAAAAGCAATTCGAATCCGGCGGAATGAACGATTAATCAGCGCATTCGTTTCGGCGATTTCGATGATTTTCCCGCGGCGGATGATGGCGACCCGTCCGGCAATTTCCTGCACCTCGCTGAGAATGTGAGATGAAAAAAAGACGGTTGAACCGTCCTGTTGGGCTTCACGGAGCAATTGATAGACCTCCTGCTGGATCAACGGGTCTAACCCGGAAGTTGGTTCGTCCATCAGCAGCAAGGTCGGATGGTGCATCAGCGCCTGAACAATGCCAATTTTTTGTTTATTGCCCTTGGAAAGGCTTTTTATCGGAAGTTTTAGATTTAAATCCAGCCGTTCTGCCATCGCTGTGATTATTTTCCAATCAGCCTGAGGAGAGCGCAAGCGGTTCAACAAGCGTAGAGAATCTGCAACGGACACTGATTCATCCAGATGTAACTCACCGGGCAGGTAGCCGCAGCGTGCCCGAACTTCGGTGGGGCTTTTTTGCGGGTCGAGCCCAAGAACGCGCAAGGTCCCGCTGGCAGGCCGGATTAAATCCAACATGCAGCGGATGGTTGTGGTCTTCCCGGACCCGTTCGGGCCTAAGAACCCAAAAATTTCGCCGGGCTGGACTTCAAGGTTTACGCCCTGGAGCGCCCGGACTTTTCCATAATTTTTGTAAACTTCCTGCAGAAAAATTGGCGATTGTGAATGGGTCATGTTTTTTGGATGGCGGTAAATTGAAGCAGATTCTGCAAAATTTGGTCGGTATGTTCTTGAATATGGACATCGACGGTTAGCAGATCTTGCGCCAGGCGCCAATATGTGCTCTTGCGCGCCAGGAATTTTTCCGGTAGGGATTTTAGAAAGGCAAGGGTTTCGTTTTGTGAACGGAGGACTTCTTCCATTAACTCTGGAATGGTGGGGTAGGCTGTTATCGTTGCAATGCCGCGCTCAAGGCTATTATCATGCCACTCAAATTTTTCATCGAGCAGCATGGAATGCAGCCCAGATTGATTATCGCGTTCGGTATGGATCAGGTGCGCCAATACTTCTTTGATCGACCAGTCTTCCGGCATTGATTTCCAATTAGCAGCTTCATCAGAAACCCTTGCGACTGCTGCCTGCAGCTTTTGATATCCGCCTTCATAAGATTTTTCCAGCAAATTTATTAACTCAGCATGCGAATTCGGAACCTTAGGTACCGGGAGCGGCATTAAATCCAGTTGAACCGTGTGTCGTTCGGGTCCGCGATAGAATTCGATCTCGATGGTGCTGTCCATTTTTTGCCGGCTCAACACTTGAAGTAAGGTTTCAATGCGATCGACCGGGGAACCGGCCACATGCGTGACCAGATCGCCTTTGAGCAGTCCGGCTTTTTCGGCGCCGCGACCTTCGATCACTTGATGCAGAAAAATTCCATGGTCCACCGGAAACTTGTTCTGAGCCTTGATTTCTGCGGATAATTCAGCCGGATAAATCCCCATCCCCGGGCGGTTAATAATCCGTAAATCAACGCCGGTTTCCAGCACCGATTTGAGATTTTCCAAACCTTGTCCCCAGCATTTACGCAATTCCCGGCGCGGCTCTACCCAGATCTCCTCGCTCCCCAGGCTACTGTGGGTAACTTCTACCAGCGTTTGTTCGCCATCCGGCATGATTTGAACCTGAACCTGCGAAGAATGCGGTTCACTCCGGCCTTGCCAGGAGAAGTGGACCAGCCGGTCAGGTTCCAGGCGTGTAAATTCGCCCGCGGTATAATAGCCGCTATTCCACCACAAGGTTATCATGCCGCCGACTTTGGGGAAGGTGCGCGCACCGTTGCATAACCATTCCGACAGGCCGGTGGAACGGGTAAATGCCCGGTAAACCTGCTCGGCAGGCGATTGAACGACCGTACGCAAGGTTTCCATATCGGCTGCTGGGTACACGCTGGCCTCCGAAATTACCGACCACGGGAGAAATTGGTATTCCTGCTGATGCTTTTGTTGATTTAATTAATAATAGTTTATCACCAAACACCAATACGAAATCGCTAAATCATGGCAGGCCTTTGGGCCGGCTTTGAAAATAAAGGGTAACGATAAAAATAATTTTTGGGTATAATAATTCCTGCTAAAATTAACCATTTGATGTGCAACCTCAGAAATCGTAAGTCTGGATTGTTTTTCCATCATTTTCTGTAGAAACGTTGCACACATTTTATTGGAATGAGGGATCTATGAAGCTTGCAGTCGGTCAGATCGCTCCAGATTTTACCCTTTCGGCAACCGGAAGTCGAACCATTACCTTAAGCCAATTCCGTGGCCAGAATGTGGCCCTGGTCTTTTTCCCACAGGCCTGGACGCCCATCTGAACAGGTCAAATTCCCTCCTATCAGGCGCAATTGGACCTGTTTGAGGGATTAAATACCCAGGTTCTGGGTATCAGCATCGACCACGTACCCTGTCTCGAAGCCTGGGCAGAAAGCCTGGGTGGTATCACTTACCCGCTGATCAGCGACTTTTGGCCGCACGGCATGGCTGCGCGTCAGTATGGCGTCTTGCGCGACGAAGGCTATTCCGAACGGGCGATTTTTATTATCGACCGGGAAGGAATCATCCGCTACATCGACATTCATGATATTGATGAGCAGCCTGACAACGATGAAGTCTTCTCCATTCTGCGTCAGATTGACCCAGAAAATGCTAAAAAATATCCGGTTGATCTGGAAGCCCTGGCAGCCCAATTGCCGCATGGTGGAATTGTGATGTACTGTAATACCTGGTGCCCAGGCTGCCGTAAAGCGCGCGCGTTTTTTGAAGCCAACCACTTGGATTATAAAGAAGTAGATATCTCACGTAACCGCGCCGCGGCTGCCCAGGTGCGAAAATGGGCCAACGGCTACGAAACCACGCCAACTTTCGATATCGACGGCCATATTTTGATCGATTATAACGAGAACAAACTGCGCGAAATTCTGGGCGACCGGGTAACAAAGTAATCATACAGCTGCCCTTCGACAAGGTCAGTCGTAGGGTGCGTTCGGTTTTCGCGGATTTTGCGCCCTGTGGGTGAACGCACCAAAAGTATGCTTACCGGTGCGTTCACCCATGCCGCGATGGTCAGGCGTACCTTCCCTTGAGCAGTTTGTTTTTGCACCGGGTCGAACAGCACCCTACAAGATCCTTTGTGTCGTCAAGCAGCGTAAGCTTCAGCGTACCGAAATTGCTTGCCAAAGCTCGCTGGCCGACCCTGTCGATGCCCGCTGGCTTAATTCACTGTAGTAGAGCGAGGCAAAATGACCATCTCTGTCCGGGAAAATTGCCTTTGCCTCGCCTTTACCCGGCAGCTGACGAAAATAGAGGCGGTGTTACAAAGGGGTTGGAAAAATTCCTGACTTGATTTCACCCATTACCGAATGGTTTGTGTATACTATGACCATACCGATTTTGTAGGGGCGATGAAGAAAAATCTACCCCATCATTCCACAGGCGAGGGTTTCGGATGTCCGATAAATTGCGCGTAGCCGTGTTGGCTAACCTTAAGAAAAATGCACCTCACTGGCAAGACATGCCCGACGACCAATGGGATGACCTCGATTCAGAATCGACGATTATTGCACTGGTTGACGCCATAAAATCCAGCGGCTATGAAGCCGAGTTTTTTGAAGGGGATTTGGCTCTGGTCAACCATTTGACCCGGTTTAAACCCGATATCTGTTTCAATATCTGCGAGAGCCACTTTGGCGATGCTCGCGAGGCCCAGGTACCTGCTTTATTGGAAATGATGCGCATTCCATACACCGGTTCAAAGGTGCTCGCCCTGGCGCTGGCACTCGATAAACCGATGACCAAGCGGGTGTTAACCTACCATGATTTACCCACGCCTGACTTTCAGTCTTTCGAACGCGCGGATGAGCCGATCGACCCGAAAATGAAATTTCCCCTGTTCGTAAAGCCCAGTCGTGAAGGCACCGGGATGGGCGTGAGCAAAAAATCCATCGTACATAATGAGGAAGAATTGCGCGATCAAGTGAATGTGATGCTGAAAAAATACCATCAAACGGTGCTGGTGGAAAGCTACATCGAAGGTCGCGAGGTGACAGTGGGGATGGTGGGCAATCTCATCGGACCGGTCGGCCGCCGCCTGCCCGAAAATCTCGATTCACCCCGCATTCAAGCTGGATTGCGCTTTTTCCCAGCTTTGGAGGTCGATTTGCAGCCTTATGAAGAGACGGACACCGTTTATTCCAACCGTCTGAAAGTGCAACTGGCAGCCGACCTGACCTATCTATGCCCGGCGCCGTTGGAACCGGACATGCTGGACGAACTTAACTGGCTGGCAGCCGCAGCTTTTCGCGTGACCGGCGGGTTGGACGTCTCGCGGGTCGATTTTCGTCTGGACGCGCATGACAACAATAAGCCCTATATCCTCGAAATCAATCCGCTGCCGGGACTATCGCCTGGCATTTCTGATATTGTTATCGAGGCGGCAGCGGATGGGGTAGGGCATACGGAACTGGTGTTATCCATTTTACATACCGCCATGCGCCGTTATGGCATCCCCGTGCTCGAATAGCCGGATCCGTGATCGATAGATTGACAAAACCTGGCTGCCTTGCCCGCTGGCTGAGTCTGTCGAAGCCCGGTGGCTGACTGGGAAACCCTTCGCTTTGCTCGCCGGTTGAGCCTGTCGAAGCCGCGGTGGCTGATTGGGAGACCCTTCACTGCGTTCAGGGTGACACCGTTATCCTCATTAGCAGAGTGTCCTGCGGGTTGGATGATAAACTGTCAGGTGACAAGGACAAAAATAGACCCCGGTTTTCCGGGGTTTATTATTTTTATCCTCAAGGGAGGAATTATTCCTCGTCTTCGGCGTCGACGGCATCGATAAATTCTTCGTCGAAGTCCTCATCATAATCGTCGTGATCGTGTCCGTGGACATGCCCATGTTCCAACTCTTCTTCAGTCGGTGACCGAAGCCCAACCACTTTGACCTCAAAGTCCAGGGTTTCGCCAGCCAGCGGGTGATTCAGATCCAACTGCACCATATCACCCTCGACCTTGGAGATGGTAGCGGACATGATTTCACCGTCTTCATCGCGCAGGTCAAGCTCGACCCCCAGCTCCAGCGGAATATCATCGGGGAACTCGCTGCGCGAGATCTCAAGGAAGGCATCCATATCCACCTCGCCGTAGCCATCAGCCGGGGATACCGATATCTTCTTGCTCTGTCCGACCTTCATACCGTAAAGTTCACGTTCCAGTCCCGGGACGATGTTCTGGTAGCCTTGCAGGAACTCCAAGGGGTCAGTCCCTTCCGATGAGTCGATTACTTCGCCATTAACCGTCAAGGTGTATTCCATTGTCACGACGACGTCATCGGCAACAACGGTGGGGTCATTGATTTCGTTCACAAGTTCTCCATTCTTTGTTGGTAGAGCCATTTTTGAATTAAACGGGTGCATTATATCACGGCATTTTGGTTGAGACAGAAACTCCCACAACGTGTAGGATAAGCTTTAGCTTGTCCATGCATGGTGCTTTTTCAAAATTGGACGGGTGTGGAAGAACGTTTCTATAAAATCATCCTTCGACTGTAGGGGACGGGGAATGATCATAATTTGCCATTTTAGAAATAAACCCCGTGCCCGATCGTTGAAAGGGCACAGGGTTATTTTCTAGATTTTGATAGGCTGTAAAAATCCCTGTGTCCCTCACCTGGTCGGGTTGCAGGCTGGTAAGAACTACCAGGTAGTAGCACCCCCAAAAAATCAATTACCAAAAATTTCGCAGCGAACCGGCAGCCCCGGTGATAAGAGCCTGTCGGTATTGACCAGGCCAAAATCGAGGCTGACGTTCGAGCGTAAGTGGTCCGGGATGATATCTTTCCAGGTGTAGGTAAGCAGGAAATTTCTTCCCTGTGCCGCAAATGCGTCGCACATGGTCTGCATGTACGGCTGTTCTGCGCCAATCGGATCATCCGGTCTGTTTAAGTCGATACCGCCGCCATACACAAAGTTTCCCAGTTGAATCAACGCCTGGTTATCCACCAGGAAGTAATTGTCCCAGGTGATCTGGTTGAAGTCCGCCAGTGCACGCAGCCAGGCGGGATCCGGGACATTCTGGTTGGAAAGCTTGTAGCGCTTAAGCACCTCGGCATTGGTTGGTGTTTGCATGGGGTACAGCGCCTGGAAGATGAGCTTGGGCTCGGGGAAATAAGCAATCAGCCCCCAGACACTGACCAGTTGGGGGTCATCGGCTTGCAGATCATCTACATGAATAATCAGGTAGTTGTTTTGAAACTGGGAGACCGGGGTGATTACCGGTGCAAAGCCGCCTTCAACCTGTTTCTTGTTTTGTTCTGGCTTGTAGGAAGTGTATAACCCAAATCCCAGGCAAGCTAGAAAAACAAGGATGGTCAGGAAGATGACGATTTTCCGCATGTCAGGTTTTGTATTTAGACTTTAAAAGGTTGGTACCTTTGGATCTACCAGGTCGGGTTGCGCCTGTATCAGGGTTGGTCTGGCGAATAATCGCCTTGAAGACCGAATAAAAAGGATGGACAGTAGTCCGGTCGAGAACCAATGCATCCGGGCTGTAGACAGATGGTTTGTTTTCCGCAGGATTCAAATTGTGGACGAAAACCACACCCATATATAACTGGGATCGTACTTGAATCAATGCTTGTTGCAACCATTCTGTCTGGTGCTGCCGGTCTGCAAACTGAGAATCGGATGCACTTATTGTACCATCAGGCGCGTTGAAAAGTGTCATCCAAAGCAAGCCATTTACGTGGCCATTGTCCAGCATTACCTGCCGCACCATTTCATAATGGCGCAAGGGTGTACCGCCATCGGCAGTTGTTTGCAGCGGGGTTCCTGTAACCTGTTGGAACTGAATGCTCAGGATGGGCATCCAATCTCTCGCCCCGGCAGTGTACAACCCCCGCAGGAAGTCCAGGTCATTCCAATCAGCAACCGGGGCTCCGGCGCTCAGCGGACGCAGACCGCCAGCGACGAGGTACATGGAATTGCCAATACCGTCCAGTTGCGCTCGAACATCCATAAACAGGCTGGCATAGGCAGTCGGGTCGGGTTCGGCGCGCCAGGCAGCGATAGTGTTGGCGCCTGGCAGCAGTTCAATTGCGCATAACTGCTCGCCGTACAGCTTGCTCAGGGTTAAAACAAATTTCGCAGTTGCGGCATGATCCGGCCCTGCAGGAGTCATCGCCCAGTCGGGCGGGTTGGTCAGGCTGAATAACACGGCGGTGCCGCTACGCGAGGCGGTGGCGACCGCACGATCTAATTTGGAAAAATCGACTGCGGCTTCCGGGCTGGCAGCCATGGACGCCCAATCCACTTCGATAGCTACCCAATCCAGCGCAAGGTCTTGCAGCAGCGCCAACCCCTGGTCAAAGTAGGCGCCGTTCGGGTGCAGCCAGGCGCCGTAACCAAATTCTGCAGAACCTGGAATGCCGCGTGCAGCTTGTGCTTCCCTGACCGGCAAGAAACCGATCAACAACGCGCAGATCAGGGCCCACCGCAGGATTTTGGCCATGGGCTTCAATTACTGAATATAGACCAAAAATTGCGGGATTGCGAAACCCAGAAAGAAACCGAATGCGCCGCCCATTGCGATTGTCGCAGCGTACAGCCCCATTTTCTGGGATTGTTTGAGAAGCAGCCATTCCTTGACGATCTTGCGAACGGTGCCTGAATTTGATAAATATTCGATGACCAAATCCCAGGCAGCGATTTCCATTTTGCGGTAGAAGGAAGCGTTCATTGGAATCCTCTTTATTAGCGTGAAGTGGTGAGTTTGATAATTTTGCCGCTGGCGTTGACGATGGCCCGGACGGTGCGGCGGATCGAAGCCCCGCTGGCAGTTGTGCCAGTGCCTTCAAAAATCATCAAAAAAGTATCTTCTGTCTGTGCTTTTACTTTTGGTTTTGCGCCGTTGACTTCGGGAAATTTGGCGTAAACCTGTTTGCATACGGCCGAAATGGTCTTTGCATCCATTCTTTGCTCCTGCGTCTAGCGAACGCGGCGGCGTAAGAAAGCGGGGATGTCCAGGTCATTGCGCATGGACGCCACTTCCATAACTTGCGATTCGGTTTGAAATCCCTCGACCGGCAGCGGCTGGCTGTTGGTTTCGTGAACCGGATTGGCCACCCGCCTCTGGAAAGACGAAACCTCGACCGGGGTTGCACCCAGTCCCGTCAGGATCATAATGACCTGGACGCGGTCGCCCATGCGCGAGTCGGTAATGACGCCGGGGATGATCTCAGCCTTATTGTTGGTCTTTTCCTGCAGGTCATTCAGGGCTTCAACCACCTCAGTAAAGGTCAGGTCTGCGCCGGCCGTAAAGTTGACGAGGATGCCGCTGGCATGTGCCAGGTTGATCGACTCAAGCAGCGGGTGGTTCAGCGCGTGTTCGATGGCTTTTTGGGCTTTTCGTTCGCCCTGGCCGATGCCGATGGAGAGCAGTGAACCGCCGCCCGATTGCATGATGTTGCGAATATGCGAGAAATCCACGTTGATCAGGCCGGTTTCCGTGATTAATTCCGAAATGCCCTGGATTCCCTGGCGCAGTACGTCATCCGCCAGACGGAAAGCCATTTCCAACGGCAGGTCGCGCGGAGCAACCTTGAGCAGACGGTCGTTGGGGATAGTGATCAGGGTGTCTGTGTAGGGGCGCAGCCTGGCTAAACCTTCGCGGGCGTTGACCTGGCGCTTGCCGATCTCGAACATGAACGGAGTGGTGACCACAGCCACAGTGACTGCCCCAAGCGAGCGCGCGACCCGCGCTGCTATGGAGATGGCGCCGGTACCGGTGCCGCCGCCCATCCCGGCGGTGAGGAAAACCATATCGGCACCTTCCAGCGCCTGATTTAATTCGCGGTAACTCTCTTCGGCGGCTGCTTCGCCAACGCTTGGATTGCCGCCAGCGCCCAAACCGCGGGTAAGCTTGCTGCCCAACTGAATTTTTGTAGGCGCCAGACTGGTTTTGAGCGTCTGGGCGTCGGTGTTGGCAGCGATAAAATCGACGCCGGTCAGGCCTAGTTCAATCATACGGTTGACGGCGTTCATGCCGCCGCCGCCCAGGCCGATCACTTTCAGGACCGGTTTACCGGCGATAGCGGGGGTGTTTGACTGTGATGTACCGTTGATGGTCATATTCATGGATCACCTCTTTGAGGACTACATTGCAAGATTTGTGCCATCATCGCCAATTTGCTCGACCTGGCAACCGGTACGGGTGAGACGAGTCAGGGTGTCAGCGGTGATATAGGGCGATTTGCCGACGATGGTAACTTTGCCCGCCAGCGCGGCTTCTTCGATGGAAAACCCGATGGTAGGGTGGTTCTGGTTAATAAAAGGCAGCAACCGCGCCAGCTGTGTTTCCCAGCTGCCGTGTTGGCAGTTTGCCAGCAGAATGTAATGCGAAATCGGGTGTTGAATGCGTTTGAAGACTGTGTCGTTGGATATGGTCGGGTTGACAAAGGCATCCGCGGCCGGGGGAGTGATGTTCTTTGCAATGGATTGGGTATGCGGCAACCGGGGGTTGCCTTCATGGAACCAGGCCTGCTCGCGGTATGGGCTATTCTTGTCCGCTGAAAGCAGCCAGAAATTGCAGGCTTCCACCTCTTCGGGCATATCCAGTTGCGGCGGAGGCAGCGTTTCGATGCCCTTTTCGACGACCAGCTCTTTGCCAGTGACCCAGGTGTACAGTTCTTTGATCACCGCAGCGTGTTCGCCGGTGGCCAACTCGCCGGGTTTGGTGCGGTCGGGGTGGGCAGGCAGGCCGGCCTGCAGCAGAAAAACCGGGCAAGGACGCTGTAAAACGGCGGCAGCAACCGCCTGATACCACTGGTAAATCCGAAAACCGCGCTGATCCTGCGATGAGGAGGGAGTAAAATACGGCCGCGTATCCGGCCAGTATTCCGGGCCGCCAGCCCCCCAATCGATCGAGCGGCGAAAGGTCCAGGCGTAGGCGCCCAGGGCCAATTTGCTGAGGACGTTGCTCATGCCGCGGCGTTCGATGGATTGAAGCGCATTGCGCAGGAAGGCGGTATCCCAATAATCGCCGCCGGGTTCAAAGGCAGGCATCACCGGCACGGCATTGGCCCGTGCGACCAGGTCAGCCAGCGGCAGAAAGCGGTCGAGGAAGCGTTCCACCAAATCTTGCTGCGCCCAGCCGCCGGCCGGCCAGGACGAACGCAGGTTCGGCCGGTCATAGAACTGGATGTGCATGGCGCCCCAATGGATGTAGGACTCGATCAATGGACGGATTTCTTCCATGGCGGGCGGCTTGCCAAGCGGCAGATTAAACTGGATAAATGGGTTGATTCCAGCCTGTTTCAGGGAGGTGATGAAACTCTCAGGGATCGCCCGTCCGGTATCGGAACGGATGACCAGCCAGTTGGCACCCAGCTCGACCAGGATGGGCAGCCAGAGTTGCAGGTCCCGCTCGGTGTAATGCAAGGTATCGGGAAAATAATGGAAACCAAGGCGGCCGGATTGAGTAAAAGGCTGCGAACTTGAATTGCGATTTTCCTGGTTGGTCATTTTGTTCAGTCCCTGAAAAAATATTTACGATTAGTGTGTGTCGGTAATGTTACAAGAAACATGCCACTAACCAGAGCCAAACTTACAATCGGGGTAGCTGCATTGAACGCCAGTGGCTGCCCTTCCACCTGGTCGGGGCACGAACCCCGCTGGCTGAGCTTGTCGAAGCCTGATGGTGCCCTTCGACAGGCTCAATCGCAGATTGTCCTGCGGACAGGGCGCGGTCGAAGCCTAAGCCTAAGGCTACCCTTCGGCAAGCTCAATCGCAGATTGTCCAGCAGACAGGGCACGAGAGCCCGTTGGCTGAGCTTGTCGAAGCCTGATGGCGCCCTTCGACAGGCTCAATCGCAGATTGTCCTGCGGACAGGGCGCGGTCGAAGCCTAAGGCTACCCTTCGACAAGCTCAATCACAGATTGTCCTGCGGACAGGGTACAGTTGCCTAGTGGCTGCCCGTAGGGCAGAATGAAATCATCTTTGGGGCAATTTTCCAAGGACCGATTTAGCTGCCTTCCCCCAACCGTACAGTAGGTTAACTGCAAGGATTCATGCGAATCCTGCTATAATTCACCCGTTTATGATATTAGTTACCGGAGGAACGGGCTTTATTGGCCGGACGCTGGTGCGTCACTTACTTTCCAGCGGCCAGGAAGTTCGCACATTACTCAGACCGTCTAAATCGTCTCCCAAATTGCCGCGGGGGATTCCTGTGGAGGCAGCGGTCTCCAGTATGCTCGATGAGCGTAGTTTACGCGCTGCTTTACGCGGCGTGGATACAATCTTTCATCTGGCCGGCAATGAGCGCCACAGCTCGCACGCCCGGCTGCAGGAAGTCGATATCCAAGGCACGCAGGCTCTGGTCAATGTGGCTGCCCAGGCCGGAGTGCAGCGCATCCTGTACATCAGCCATCTCGGCGCTGACCAGAATTCAGCTTACCCATTGCTAAAAGCCAAGGGGTTGGCCGAGCACGCGATTATTCCATCCGGCGTGCCGTATACCATCTTCCGTTCAAGCGTCGTTTTTGGCCCAGGCGACCAGTTTACTACCGGTATTGCACGGCTACTGCGTTCCTGGCCTGGCCCTTTTTTGCTGCCAGGCGATGGCTCCGGGCTGGTGCAGCCGTTGTGGGTGGAGGATTTGGTCGCCAGTATGCTGATCGCCCTGGATACGCCTGCCATGATCAACCAGGTGATTTCCATCGGCGGCGGAGAGGCGATGACGTTCCGCCAGGTGGTTGAGATTATCATGGACAAAATTAAAGTGCGGCGGGTGCTAACCCCGTTTTCTCCGCCATACCTGCGCATGGGCAGTTTGATGCTCGAGCAATTCACCCGCTCGCCTATCTCAGTTTTTATGTTGGATTATTTAGCGGCCGACCGCACCACCAACCTGGATACCTTGCCGCGCTTGTTTGGCATTTTACCGGCTCGATTTCATTCGCAAATCAATTATCTGGTATATCGCAAAGGACAACACGCCCTGCAACAGGGGCTGAACTAACTTATGGGTAAACGCGCTGTAACCATTCATGGGCATTTCTACCAACCGGTCCGCGAGGACCCGAATACCGGCTTGATACCGCGTGAGGACGGCGCTTTCCCGTACCACGATTGGAACGAACGGGTGCATGACCAGTGTTACCGGCCAAATGCCGATCAGGGGAATTTCGAATGGCTCAGCTTTGATATCGGGCCGACCCTGTTCAACTGGATGCTCTCCCACGATCCGATTACGGTTTCCAAGATCATCACCCAGGAGCGCAAGAATTTCCAGCGCCACGGGGTTGGCAATGGCATGGCGCAGCCATACCACCATACCATCCTGCCATTGGCGGCGTTGCATGACAAAAAAACCCAGATCTTGTGGGGAATTGCCGATTTTGAACACCGCTTTGGACACCGCCCGAGTGGAATGTGGCTGCCCGAGGCAGCGGTGGACGAAGAGACGCTGCTGGTGGCGGCTGAAGCCGGAATCGAGTTCACCATCCTGGCGCCCTGGCAAGCCGATTCGGATGTGGTGGATGCCAACGTACCCTACTGGGTGGACTTACCCGGCGGTAAACGGATCGTGGTTTTTTTCTATGACGCAGAATTGAGCATGCGCGTCAGCTTTGACCCCTCTGCGACCTCCAATGCCGACCATTTCCTGCGGGATGTGCTGCAGCCGCGTTTCCAGTTCAATGGCACGCACCCGGACGCCAGGGAACTGGTCACGATTGCATCGGATGGCGAGCTGTACGGTCACCACCAGCAGTTCCGCGATAAATTCCTGTCCTATCTTTACCATTCACCTCAGAACAAGGATGTGGCCGAATATACCTACCCCGGTCTGTGGCTGAAGGCGCATCCGCCGGTAAAAACTGTAAAAATTCGCTCCAATACTTCCTGGTCCTGCCACCACGGCATTGCCCGTTGGAAGGAAGCCTGCCCATGCGGTCCCAGCGGTGATTGGAAATCCACCTTACGCCAGGCCATGGATCAGCTTAGCGCGCGACTGGACGATATCTATCTCCAGGTGCTGCAGCCTTATTGCCTGGACCCGTGGCAGTTGCTCTATTCGTTCATCCAGGTGCTGCACGGAAAAATAGCGCTCAAGGAGCTGATCCAGTCGGCGTGTTCAGCGGACCTGGATGAAGAAACGCTGGTGCGCATTGACTATTTGCTGCGGGCGCAACTGAACAAACAGCGCATGTTCACCTCTTGCGGCTGGTTTTTCGACGATTTCGACCGCATCGAACCGCGCAACGTGGTCACTTACGCCGCCCAGGCAGTCTGGTGGACTAAAATGGCTGCCGGCGCCGACCTGATTTCGGAAGCGCAAGCCTTATTCGCAAAGACTAAATCCTGGCGCAGCGGTCTGCGTGCAGACACAGTTTTCGCAGCGCACATCGAACGGCTGCGTTTCAGCCAGATGGCGTTCCCGTTTATGGAAGAGGAAAGCGAGCGTTACTAATCAGCTCCGCCGGATATACTTGTGCTGCCACTCATACAGCCGGTTGAGCGCTTCGATGGGAGACAGGGCGTTGATGTCCAGTTCGTTCAACTCTTCCAGGATCGGGTTGGTCTCCGGGAAGAGCACCAACTGCTCCGGCAGGTTGGGGTCGATCTTGACCGCCTTGCCGGACGATGCTTCCAACTGGCGTAAAATCTCGCTAGCGCGCTGCACCACCGGCTGCGGCAAGCCGGCCAACTGCCCGACATGGATGCCGTACGAGCGGTCTGCGCCGCCCGCGACGATCTTGTGCAGGAAAACCACCTTGCCTTCGGATTCGGAAACGGCAACATTGTAGTTGCGCACGCCGGGCAGCAACTCGCTCAATTGAGTCAATTCGTGGAAGTGAGTGGCAAATAATGTGCGCGCCCGCAGCCGGGGATGGTTGTGAATATATTCCACTACCGCCCAGGCAATCGAAAGCCCGTCATAGGTACTGGTGCCGCGCCCGATCTCATCCAGGATGAGCAAACTGCGCGGGGTGGCGTGGTGCAGGATGTTGGAGGTCTCGATCATTTCGACCATGAAGGTCGATTGACCGGCGTGGATTTCGTCCTGCGCGCCGATGCGGGTGAAAATCCGGTCCACCAGCCCGATGGTTGCTGAACTGGCGGGCACGTAGCTGCCAATTTGAGCCATCAGCACGATTAATGCCGCCTGGCGCAGGAATGTGGATTTACCGCTCATGTTGGGTCCGGTGATGATGCGCACGATCTCGCCATCCTCGAACAGCGCGTCGTTTGGCACAAAGCGTTCGCCGCGCAGCCCGCGCTCGACCACCGGATGGCGTCCGTCGCGAATGTCCAATATGGTCGAATCGGTCAACGCAGGCCGGACGTAGCCTCCGTTCGCCGCCGTCTCCGCCAGCGAGGCATAGGTGTCCAGCTCTGCCAATGCCTGCGCCGTTCCCGTCAGCCGTCGGCTGGATGAAGCCAGCTGCCGGCTGACATCCTTGAACAGCCGCACCTCGATTTCACGGATGCGCTCTTCGGCGTTGAGCACCAGTGTCTCATACTCTTTCATCTCAGGCGTAATAAAACGCTCGGCGTTTACCAGGGTTTGCTTGCGGATGTAATCAGCCGGGGCCTGGCTGGCTGCGCCGCGCGAAATTTCGATGTAATAACCAAAGACTTTGTTGTAACCCACGCGCAGGGTCTTGATGCCCGTGCGCTCGCGTTCAGCATCTTCCAATTTGGCAATCCACTCGCGGGCATGTTCCGAGGAGGAAGTTACCTGATCCAACTCGGACGAAAAGCCCGGGCGAATGATACCCACATTCTGCAGCGTTGCGGGCGGGTCGTCGCTGATGGCGCTTTCCAGCAAGGTCAGTTCAGGTTCACACGGGTTGACCTGGCTGGCAATCTCCCCCAACGCTCCGGATAGACTGGCCAAAGATTGCTTGATGCCCGGCAGGGCTTTGAGCGTGGCGCGTAGAGCCACCAGTTCCCGCGGCCCAGCGCTGCCCTGAATGACGCGCGCCGTGATGCGTTCCAGATCAGCTAGCGGCTTTAATTGGCTGCGCAGTTCTGCGCGCTGCAACCCGTTTTCGAGCAACTGGCGGACGCATTCCTGTCGGCTGTTGATCGCTTCCAAATTGAGCAGCGGTTTGCTGACCCACTGGCGCATCAGGCGCTTGCCCATTGGCGTGACAGAGTGGTCGAGCACGCTCAATAACGACCCCTCGGTTTCGCCGCTGCGAATGGTCTCCGTCAGTTCGAGGTTGCGGCGCGTGGAAGCATCCAGCACCATGAAGTCATTCAGGGTATAGGTTGCCAGACTGGTCAACAGCTTGAGCGCGTCTTTCTGGTTTTCCTGCAGGTAGTGCAGGATCGCGCCGGCAGCCCGCACCGCCAGCGGCTTGCCGCGCAGCCCAAACCCGTCCAACGACCCGGCGGAAAAATGGTGCAGCAGTATTTCCTGACTGCGGCCGGGCTCGAAGCGCCAGGCGGGCAGTTTGGTCAGATGTCCTGCCCAGCCGTTCGCCAGTTCCAGCGTGTCCGGGTGGAGAATTTCAGCCGGCTGTAAGCGCATCAGCTCTGAGCGCACCGCGGTTAGAATGTCGCTGCTTTCCAATTCGGTGGTGTAGAACTCGCCGGTTGTGATGTCGGCGTAAGCCACCCCGGCGCGGGCTTCATCGGTAACCACGGCTGCCAGGTAATTGTTATGATCGCCCTTGAGCAGCGCCGGTTCGATCACCGTCCCCGGCGTAACCACCCGCACCACCTGGCGCGCGAACAACCCGCGTTCAGGCTGCTCACCGACCTGCTCGCAGATGGCAACGTGGAAGCCTTTGTCGATCAGGCGCGCCAGGTAATTTTCAACCGCATGGTAAGGGATGCCCGCCATCGGAATGCGCATGCCCTTGGCGACATTGCGCGAGGTGAGCACAATATCCAATTCGCGCGAGGTTGTCTCGGCATCCTCGTCGAAGGTCTCGTAAAAATCGCCCAGGCGAAAGAAAACAATGGTGTCAGGGTACTGGCGCTTGATTTCAAGGTACTGCTGCCGAATGGGTGTGACGTCTTCTGCCATGCTGAAATTCTACGAGGATGCCGGTAATTAGGCAAGGTTAATCCACGCCAGCTTTGCAACTCCAGGCGGGTTCTGACGTAAATATAGGCAAAGGATAAATCAATGAGCACTCACATGTTGCGCCGTTCGCGGATTAATCGAGTAGTCGCCGGGGTTTGCGGGGGACTGGGTGACTTTTTTGGCATCAGCCCGGCCTGGTTCCGCCTGGGATTCTTACTCATGCTGCTGCCTGGCGGCATCCCGGGGATTCTCATTTACCTCATCTGCTGGATCATTATCCCGGAAGGGTGAGCAAATAAGCTGAACTGGGATATAATCGCGCCCATGAGTGAAAAACGAGCGCAAATTATCCCATTTAATGCAGTCAATGAATTTTTATTGCCTGAATATCGCCTGAAAATTCTTCAACAGGCCTTTTCCGAACTCAACAACCTGCCGGAAGGCCGCCGGAGCGCCATCAGTCGGCTGGTGAAAAAACTGGTCACCGTCTCCGGGTTCCGCAACAGCGCGCTGGCGCCCGCGCCGGTGAAAGCCCGGGCAGCGGTCTCGGCATTCGAAAAATCAGCCGAATTTTCCAGCCAGATCATGGGCGCCTGGTATGATCTGCACCCGGAATTGGCACAGAAGGTTTATGACTTGCTCAAAGCCCGCAACTGGGAACTGTTGCCATTGGACGCTGACCGCAGCAAATTGCCTGGCTTTCTGACTCGCTGGCCGCAAGCCGAGACCTTCGAAGTATTGGACGACGCTTATGCTGCTCAATACCCCGCTGACGGCGAGCACGAGTACGACATTAATATGATGATCGCCTGGCTGAGCGGCCGGTTACCGGTTGACATGGTGGAAAAGGTGGATGAGGTGGAAGCGGGCGAGTAAAACCCCGATTATTCCTCGTCCTCGAGCGAGTGTTCTTCGTCGAACTCAAAGGGAAGCTCTTCAACCCCGTTCATGTCTGTGAGCGGCGTCAAATCGATATCACCGAACAAAGTTGTTTGTTCGGCTGACACGATATGGCGTTTCACCAGCTCGAGCATGGCTAAAAATGTGACAATAATCTCAACCCGCGGCATACTTTTCCCCAGGATCGAGCGGAAGGTGATGGTTTTTAGGTTGCGCAAGTGCGACAGAATGGACTGAATTTTCTCGCGGATGGTGACACGCGGCATGGCGACCACTTTGTCCAGTGAAGTCAGCGCGGCTTTATTGAAGAAAACGCTGCGGGCAGCGTCCATGAAATCAACCAGGGTAATGCCGCTCAAGTCTAGTTTGACCTGGGTGGCCGTTACCGGCGGGGGAGCCAGCCGCAGGTGGGTTTGCAACCCGGCTGCTTCGCGTTGGTTCAGATAGCCCGCCAGTTCCTTGAAGCGCTTGTAAAGGATTAACTGCCTTGCCAGCGCTTCTGCGGGGTCTTCCTCATCAGATCCGAGGTGGTCAATGGGCGGGCGCGGCAGCAGCGCGGCGGATTTGATCTGCAGCAGGCGGGCTGCGATCACCAGAAACGCAGAGACTTCCGCAGCGTTATGATCCTGCAGGACGCGCAAATACTCCAGGTACTGGTCCGTGACTTGCGCCAGCGCCAGCCGGGTTATATCCAGCTCGGCGCGTTCGATCAGTTCCAACAGCAAATCGAGCGGTCCTTCATAGACCGCCGTGGCAACCTGGTATCCCTCCGTTTGGTGTCCGGCGACTTGGAAACTCACGCCCGCTATTATAGCATCGGAATGACTACCCCGGTAAAATGACCGGTTTTAGGCGTATTTGCGCGCCTGACGGTATAATTTGCTTATGGCAAAACTTCAGCTATCTCATATCGATGAAAGCGGAAAAGCGCGCATGGTGGATGTTGGCGCCAAGCCAGAGACCGAGCGCACCGCCGTTGCCCGCGGCGAAGTGATTTTAAAACCGGAAACCCTGGCATTGATCAAAGCCGGTTTGATGAAAAAAGGCGATGTTTTAACCGTCGCCCAACTGGCGGGTATCATGGGCGCCAAAAAAACTTCCGAATTGATCCCGCTGTGCCACCCGATACCCATCCACCAGGTGGCCGTCGAGTTGGAATTGGACGACCAGTTGCCTGGGGTGATCATCTCTTCCCGACTTAAAACCACTGGCAAGACCGGCATCGAAATGGAAGCGCTGACCGCCGTGGCCGTGGCTGCCCTGACGGTCTATGACATGGTAAAAGCCGTTGAAAAAACCGCCCGCATCACCAATATCCGGCTGGTCGAAAAACGCGGCGGCCAGAGCGGCGATGTGATCAACGAATAACGGTTAGATTGGAACCTGGATGCCCACCATTACCCTTTTATTTTTTGCTCACCTGAAAGAAATCGCGGGGGTTAACCGCACGGTGATGGATCTTCCGGCTGGCGCCACCGTCCAGCAACTCAAAGAACAGCTTCTGCGCGAAATTCCGAGTTTGGTGACGGTACTGCCCACTGCGCTGGTGGCGGTCAACCGCGAGTTTGCTTTTGACGAGGACATGGTCCCGCAGGATGCCGAAGTGGCAATTTTCCCACCGGTCAGCGGTGGCAGCGACCAACCGACCATCTTTCAGGTTACGCACGATGTGCTCGACCTGGATGATTTACTCGATCGCATCACGCTGACTTCAACCGGCGCAGCGGCGGTATTCACCGGCATGGTGCGCGGTATCACCTCACGCGGTGAAGCGCATGAGACCGTCGCGCTGGAGTATGAGGCGTATGTGCCCATGGCTGAAGCCAAAATGGCGCAGGTGGCAGACGAGATTCGAGAACGCTGGCCAACCGTGCAGGGCATTGCCATTGTCCAGCGTATTGGTTACCTGACCCCGCGAACGCCCACGGTGTTAATTGCCTGCACGGCTGCCCACCGCGACACCGGCGTGTTCGAGGCTGCCCGCTTCGGCATTGACCGCCTCAAGGAAATCGTCCCGATTTGGAAGAAAGAGATCCTTTCCAATGGCGAGGTGTGGGTCGAGGGCGATTACCATCCGCATAAAGGAGATTAAACAGCCGATGCCCAATATTCGCTGCGTAGACTGCGGTTCGCTCTATCCATCGCAAGGTGTACCGTTCCGCTGCCAGGAATGCGGCGGCATATTTGATTACGACGCTCCTTTCCAATTTTCGCTTGACAAGCTCGAACCGGACTTGCCGGGATACTGGCAGTATCGTCACGCTTTCGCCCTGCCGGCTGGCGCGCCGGTTGTCACCTTGGGCGAGGGCAATACGCCGCTGTTGTGGGAAGATTTTACCGGTGAAAAACTTGGGCTGAAGTTCGAATCGCTGAACCCGACCGGCTCATACAAGGACCGCGGTAGTGCCGTACTCGCCAGTCAACTGCTGGCGCGCGGCGTTAAGCAGGCGGTCGAGGACTCGTCCGGGAATGCCGGCGCTTCTTTCGCGGCTTACGCCGCCCATGCCCGGCTGTCCGGCCGGGTGTACGTCCCCGAATCTGCTTCCGGGCCCAAACGACAGCAAATCGAAGCTTATGGCGCGGAGCTTATGCGTATCCCTGGGCCGCGCTCTGAAGCAGCCAAAGCGGTGCTGACCCAGGTCGAGCAGGGGGTGCCGTATGCCAGCCACGCCTATTTACCGTTTGGTCTGGCGGGCATTGCCACCATTGCCTATGAGATTTGGCAGCAAATGGGACGAACGGTCCCAGCCGCGCTGATCGCCCCGGTTGGTCACGGCGGCTTGCTCCTCGGAATTGTGCGCGGTTTCCAGGCGCTGGTAAAAGCAGGATTGAGCAACGCAGAACCCTATTACGTCGGGGTACAGGCTGCAGCCTGCGATCCGGTCGTGCGCGCCTTTGAACACGGCCTGGATGCCATGCAATCCGCGCCAGAATTGCCGACCCTGGCGGAGGGGGTGCGAGTTCGCACGCCGGTGCGCGCCAGGGCGTTGATCGAACACATCTCGCCGGGTAAAGGGACATTCATTTCCATCGCCGAAGCTGAAATTCAATCATCCTACCAGCAGCTAGCCCAGCGCGGATACTATGTTGAACCGACTTCCGCCCTGGTCTGGGCAGCGTACCGCGAATTGCATCGTAACCTGCCGCAACCGGCGGTTGCAGTTTTAAGCGGAAATGGGTTAAAATATATTCCTACAAGCTGAAACCCTCTTTTGGAGGGTCATACACCAGAACTGGTGGAGCGCGAGCTACTTGATCCGGTTGGTTGAGGTGGCTTCCGCCCCCCGAGTTCCTAGGAGGACTCGTTGGACAATCTTGCTGCACCGCACGCACAAGAGTCGCCTGCCGAATTGGCACAGCGGCTCCATTTAAATTTTAAGGACTTGTTGCTGCTCAGCCGGGCTTTAACCCACCGCTCCTTCCTCAATGAGCACACCGAGGCGTTGGAAGATAACGAGCGCCTGGAGTACCTGGGGGATGCCATCCTCGATTTTATTGTCGGAGTGTGGTTGTATCATCAATACCCCGAGATGGCTGAAGGCGATTTGACCCGGATGCGCTCCGCTTTGGTGCATACCGAACAACTGGCAGTTTTTGCCCGGAAAATCATGCTGGGGAATGCCATGCGGCTTGGCCGCGGCGAAGTCCAGGCCGGCGGCCGCTACCGCTCGGCGCTGCTGTGCGATACCTTCGAGGCAGTGGTCGGATCCATTTATTTGGATTCCGGCATCGACGCGGTGAATGCATTTATGCATCCACTGCTTCAAGAAGCCGCTGAAGATATCCTGCTCAACCACAAGAACGAAGATCCCAAAAGCCTGCTGCAAGAGTGGGCGCAGTCGCAGGGGTTCCAGGCGCCGCAGTACATTACGCGCAACGCCCACGGTCCCGACCATTCGAAAACTTTTGAATTGGAAGTTATCATCGCCGGAACGGTTTACGGCTACGGCGCCGGTCCGAGCAAGTCCACGGCCGCCAAAGCCGCTGCCCGCATGGCGCTGCTTAAACTTGGGCGGATTGAATAGAAATCTCGCACCCGACAGGAAACTGCATGCTTTCTCGCTTAAAATCGCTGGAACTACACGGATACAAAACGTTCGCCAGTCGAACCATATTCGAATTTCCCGGCAACATTACGGCCATTGTTGGGCCAAATGGCTCCGGAAAATCCAATATTGCCGATGCGCTGCGCTGGGTGCTGGGAGAGCAGTCTTACAGCCTGCTGCGCGGGCGCAAGACTGAGGACATGATTTTCTCAGGCTCCGAGCAGCGTCCCCGCGCCAGCATGGCATCGGCGGCGATCACTTTTGACAATGATGACGGCTGGCTGCCGATCGATTACAGTGAAGTCTTGCTGGCCCGCCGGGCCTACCGCGACGGTCAAAATGAATATGTGCTGAACGGTCAACGCGTGCGCCTGAAAGAAATCCACGAGTTGCTGGCGCAGTCCGGTTTGGCCGAACGCACCTACACCGTCATTGGCCAGGGATTGGTGGATGCTGCCCTGGCGCTTAAGCCTGAGGAACGTCGTCGTTTTTTTGAAGAAGCCGCCGGTATTGGCCTGTATCGCTCACGCCGCGAGGAAGCCATTAACCGCCTGGACGCAACCCGCCGCAATCTGGAGCGGGTGTTGGATATTCTGGGCGAATTGGAACCGCGGCTGAAGAGCCTCGAACGCCAGGCAGCCCGGGCGATTGAATATGACCGGATCAAAGCCGATTTACAAATTTTGCTGCGCGACTGGTACGGCTACCACTGGCATCGTATGCAGGGGGAGGTTACCCACGCGCGGGATGTGCTGCATGTGCAGGAACAAAAGCTCGACCAGGCCCAGCGTAAATATGAGGAAGTAGATACGCGGGTCAAGGAACTGCGCGAACAGTTGACCGGGGTGCGCAGCCGTTTGAACGGCTGGCATAGTCAATCTGCGGGACTGCACAATGCGCGCGAGCAGGTTAATCGGGCTTTAGCCGTGCTGGATGAGCGCCAACGCGCCCTGGCCGATCAGCAGGCAACGCTGCAATTCGATCTTGCCCGGGTTGAAGAGGAAGAAAATCTGCACCGCGACCGGTTGAGTAGCATGGAAGCGGAACGAGAGCGTTTGCAGTCTGAGTTGGATGATTCTGAAGCGCAGTTGGAAAAAGTGCGCGGCGCTTTGACTGAGCGTGAAACCAGCCGCAGCCGGTTGGAGAAAAATGTCCGTGATCTGCGCCGGCAGCTTCTTGCCAGCGAAACCCAGCAGGTGCAGCTCAAAGCCCACCTGGGTGAGATCAAAAACCGGCTTGAAATCCTGCGCAAGAACCTGGAATCCGCCCAGGCAGCCATGGAACCGGCTGAAAAATCCGTCCAAAGCACAAAAATCCGGCTGGATGAAACGCGCAGCGCACAGGATAAAGCTGAAGCGGAGCGCCAGATGCTGGAAAGTGACCTGCGCGAGCTTCAGACCGGTGTAACCGGCGCTGAAACTCGGCGCAAACAAGCTCAGGATGAATTAGCGCACGTTAGCGGTGAAAAAACGCGCCTGGTGACCCAGTTGGAGGTGCTCGAACAGGCCGAACGCAGCCTCAGCGGATTGAATCAGGGCTCCAAGTCGGTGCTGCAGGCCGCACAGCAAGGTCAATTGGCCGGGCAGTACACCTCATTGAGCCAGTTGATCGAGGTACCCAGCGAGTACGAGCAAGCCATCGCAGCCGTGTTGGGTGAAACGCTGGAAGGCATCGCTCTGGCCGGGAAAACGGATCCCGAAAAGGCACTGGAATTGTTGGCCAGCGGTGAAAAAGGCCGCGCCACCCTGTATCCGCTGGACTGGCTGCGCCTGGATGCGGCGCTTAAGTCTCCCAAGGATGCAGATTGTCTGGGCGTGGCTTCGCAACTGGTGCACGTCAAGGATGGCAGCCAGCCCGTGGTGGATTTACTGCTCGGGCAGGTGCTGGTGACGCGCGATCGCAAGAGCGCCCGGCGGCTGGCAGCCGCGCAGCCCATCAATGTGCGTGTAGTCACCTTGCAAGGTGAGGTATTCAGCGGCAGCGGAGCAGTTACAGCCGGGCAGGTGAGCCGGTCTGCGCTGCTCACTCGCCCGCGCCAATTACGCGAGGCAAAGGACTCCCTGGCAGAGGTGGAGGCCCGCCTGAACAAAGCGGATGTTGTAGCAAAAAAAGCTGTGCAGGAGCTAGAGCAGGCGCGCGAAGCGCTGCAGGCGAAGGAAAAAGCATTGCGCGAGCTGGATCAATCCGTTCGCCAATCTGCCCGCACCCTGCAGCAGGCAACGCTGGAATACGAGCAGGCGCGCCAGAAACGCGACTGGCAGCAGGGCCAACTGGTCAATTTTCAAGAGCAAATCAAAAAAAGCGAAGCCGAACGCAGCGCGAACAAGCAGGCGTTGGATAAATGTGAAGGGGAAGCCGAATCGTTGGAACTGCAAATCCGCGATGTTCAGCGCAGTCTGGATGAGCTGCCAGTCAATGAGTTCCAGACGCAAGTTGTGCATTGGAACACCCAGACCGCCCTGGCATCCCGCAGCCTCAAAGACGCTGACCGCCGCCTAGAAGAATACCGCCAGGCTTTGCAGACCAACCTGAATCAACAGCGCACCTTCCAGCAGCGCATGGAGCAGGCGCAAGCCGCCCAACAACTGCATGATCAGGAAAAACACGAGCAGCATCTCAAAGAAGTTGAACTCAATGTTCAAATTGAAACGCTGCGCGTCCAGATCGAGCCTGAAGAGCAGCAATTAGCCCAAATCGAAGAGCGCTACGAGCACCTGCAGGGAGATTTAACGGCAGCCCAGCAGGCTGTTGGCGTGGCGGAACGCTATGCAACCCAGTCGCAACTTGAATCCGGCCGGCTGCGCGATTCGCTTGACTCGCTGCGGCACCGCATCGAAGAGGATTTCGGGCTGGTGGCTTTTGAATACAAGGAAGACATTTCGGGGCCCACGCCGCTGCCATTCGACGGCTTGGTCCAGCAGCTACCTGTGGTTGTGCAAATCCCGAGCGAATTGGAAGAATCCATCAACCGCCAGCGCAATCAACTGCGGCGCATGGGAGCCATCAACCCGGAGGCCAGGAGTGAATTCCTGGACGTCAAGGAACGCTTCACTTTCCTGAACGGCCAGGTTTCCGACCTGCGCAGAGCAGACGAAGACCTGCGTCAGGTAATCACCGAGCTGGACGAGTTGATGAAAACCGAGTTCCGCAAGACTTTCAAAGCTGTTGCCGCGGAATTTACCGTCCTGTTTACCCGTTTATTCGGCGGCGGCACGGCGCGGTTGGTGCTGCAGGATGAAGACAACCCAACCGAGGGCGGCATCGACATCGAAGCCAAACTGCCCGGCCGGCGCGAGCAGGGTCTTTCCTTGCTTTCCGGCGGCGAGCGCTCGCTCACCGCAGTGGCGTTGATTTTTTCGCTGCTGAAAGTTTCGCCAACGCCGTTCTGCGTCATGGACGAAGTGGATGCCATGCTGGACGAAGCCAACGTTGGCCGGTTCACGGAATTACTGCGAGAACTGAGCCAGACCACCCAGTTTATCGTCATCACCCACAACCGCAATACGGTGCAGGTGGCTGATGTGATCTACGGCGTAACCATGGGCAAAGACTCTGCCAGCCAGGTGATCTCGCTCAAGCTGGACGAAGTGCCCGAGGAACTGGTGCGCGCCCGGTAAGGGATTATGGCTTGCAGTGGGGCTGCCCTAATCGAATAGGGGTATAGGGTATGCCAAGCATAAATATTATGAAGTCGATGCTCGATTAAGATAAACCCGCCCCAAGACTGGGGCGGGAAGGGCGGGGTTGATAACTTTATGGCATCCGGGATACGACTCGATTAAGATATAGAGACGGCTCGCGTGAGCCGCCTCTACTATTATCGAAATTATATAGTACTGCTAGTCTTCGTCTATTGCGCCAGGGTGGAGGGTGTGGCTGGAATGGTCGGAACTTTACCGAGCCAGTTGTCAAAGGTCTCGATTTTCATCTCGGCCTTCACACTGGTCAGCCATTCCGTGAATTTTTCCTGTTTGATCTGATCGAGTTCGTCGCTGGTTGCAGGACGGGTTTCTCGTCCCAGCAACTGGATGATGTGCC
>MGMG01000015.1 GCA_001796355.1 Chloroflexi bacterium GWB2_54_36
ATTCGTAATCGCGGCACAGTCGCTGGTAACTTGATCACAGCTTCTCCTGCCAATGACACCATCACCCCGCTGGTGGCATTGGGTGCTGCGGTGACACTGCGTTCCGACTCCGGCACACGGAGTGTTCCGCTCGATCAGTTTTACCTGGGCGTACGTCGGACGGTGATGCAGCCGGATGAAATGCTGGTCGATGTCACGTTCCCGGCTCTCCAACCCAATCAGCGCGGCACGTTCGTCAAATTTGCCTTACGGCGGGCGCAAGCAATCTCGCTGGTGAATGTTGCGGTGATCGTGACGATGAAAGGTGATAATGTCCAGGCCGCTGCAATCACCCTCGGAGCGGTGGCTCCAACCATCATCCACGCTAAAGATGCCGAAGAATATTTGATTGGCCAAAAGTTAACCCCGGAGGTCACTGCCGCTGCTGCGGTCAAGACGATGGGCGCTTCCCGACCGATCTCAGATGTGCGCGGTTCAGCCCAATACCGTCGCCGCATGGTTGAGGTGATTACCCGCCGGGCATTAACGGCGCTGGCAACTGGGCAGGAGAAAATGGAATTCCCGGTCAAACCGGTGCTGCTGCGCGGTAGTAGCAACGGTAAAATTAGCTTCTCCGGATCATCCATGCTGCATACCTGTCAGGATGCCATCGTAACCACTATCAATGGGAAGGGTTACCGCTTCGAAACAGGCCAAAACAAGACCTTGCTGCGGTTGCTGCGCGAAGAAGCCCAGTTAATCGGCACCAAGGAAGGTTGCGCCGAAGGTGAGTGCGGCGCCTGCACGGTATTTTTAGATGGCGTGGCGGTAATGAGTTGTATGGTACCCGCGGCGCGGGCGCACGGCGCGGTGATTGTCACAGTGGAGGGATTGACTGCAAACGGCTCCATGCACCCGGTGCAGCAGGCTTTTATCGAGCAGGGTGCTGTGCAATGCGGTTACTGCACTCCCGGATTTATCATGTCGGCGGCGAAATTGCTGGAAGAACGGCCTAATCCAAGCAGGAATGAAATCCAGCAAGCGCTTACCGGTAATTTGTGCAGATGTACAGGGTACTACACCATCATTCAGGCAGTCGAACGGGCAGCACAATTAGGAACAGGGAGTAAATAATGACCAAATATTCGAATTACAACCGCGGTCGTTCAAGAGAGGAAAAAGAAGCGATCCACCCCATCTGGCGCGGGGTTGGATTCATCTTCCTGATCCTGGCGCCGGTCATGGGCTATTATGGGTCACTGGTCCTGATCGAAGCGAATAAGGAAAATGGCTGGTTCAACATCCCACCCGACTTGTTGGCTCCGGGTGCGGACCCACAGTTGTACATTAAGATTGGGTTGACCATACTTTTGGGCTTCCTCGTCTTTTTCGTTTTTCAATTCGTAGGAATCTTGATTTACCGCATGGTAGGCCCAGCACGGTATGGGCCAATGGATATACCACCGATTAGCGCGGGCAAAATCAAGAAGTCCCGTTAATTTTTGAAATTTGGTGCAAAACCAGGAGGTTGATGCCCATGACGACCATCGGGCAATCTGTACCGCGCATCGATGCTGTAGGAAAAGTCAAAGGTGAGACATTGTATCCGGGTGATATTAACCTGGACAATCAGGCCTACCTTAAGATTTTGTTTTCGGGGCGGCCGCATGCCATCATCCGCAGCATGAACACTGAAAAAGCCAGATCGCTGCCCGGAGTATTGGCGGTTTTCACCGCTGAGGACGTCCCGGTGAATGAATATGGGTTAATCGTCAAAGACCAGCCGGTTTTGTGCGGCCTCAATTCGACCAAGCCCTATGCTGAAAGGGTGCGATTTGCGGCTGATAACGTTGCCCTGGTTGTCGCTGAGAGCGAAGAAGTTGCTGCCGAAGCCTGCGACTTGATCGAGGTCGAATACGAGGATTTACCAGCCCTTACCGATCCGCGCATTGCCATCCAGGATGGGCAGCCGTTTATTCATCCAGACCACGGCTCGAATGTTTTTGTTAATTATCGCATCCGCAAGGGGGATGCGAAAACCGCCTTGGCCAGGGCTGATGTGGTTATCGAAGGCTATTATGAAACGCCAGCCCAGGAGCATGCCTACCTTCAACCTGAAGCCGGCATCAGCTTTGTCGACGAAAATGGGGCCGTGACCGTTGTTGTCGGCGGGCAATGGACGCATGAAGACCGCGAGCAGGTTGCCCATGCCCTCGGCCTACCCGAAGAGGAAGTGCGCATCATCTACCCGGCTATCGGCGGCGCCTTCGGCGGTCGCGAAGACATGTCTGTGCAAATTGTCCTGGCACTGGCTGCCTGGAAGCTGCACCAACGCGGCATCAATCGGCCGGTAAAAACCATTTGGTCGCGGGAAGAGTCGATTATCGGGCATCACAAACGCCATCCTTATTATCTTCATGCCACCTGGGGCGCGACCAGGGACGGCAAGGTGGTTGCTGCCGAGGTTGAGGTGATCTCTGATTGCGGCGCTTATGCTTATACCTCCTCTAAGGTGCTCGGGAATGCCACATTGATGTGCACCGGGCCTTATGAAATCCCGAACGTCAAAGTGGATGCTTATACGGTTTACACTAACAACATCCCGAACGGCGCCTTCCGCGGTTTTGGCGGTCCTCAGGGTGCCTTTGCGGCCGAATCCCAGATGAATAAGCTGGCTCAGGCGCTGGGGATGGACCCGGTCGAAATTCGGATGCGCAATTTGCTGGACGAGGGCAGTCTTTTATCCGTTGGAACCCCGCTGCCCAAGGGTGTCAGTATCAAGAAAGTAACAGCCGCCTGCGCGGAAGCAGCAGGCTGGGTGAAGGATAAAGAAGGCTGGACTCGTCCGCAGGGTTACCTGGAAGATGTGCCCGGCAGCCCGCATTTGAAGCGTGGGATCGGATTTGCGTGTTCGTTTAAAAATGTAGGTTTCTCGTTTGGCGCCCCCGAAAATTGCTGGGCGATCGTCGAGCTAGAGGGGAATGGCGAAATCGAGTCTGCCAGACTTTATCATGCGGGGGCCGAAGTTGGGCAGGGATCGCATACGGTCTTTGCCCAGATGGCTGCTGAAGCAGTTGGGCTGCCGCTGGAAAAAGTCCAGGTTATTGCTGCTGACACCGCGACGTCGCTCAATTCGGGCAGCGTCTCTGCATCACGTATGACTTTTATGGCTGGCAATGCTATTCGGGGCGCAGCCGAACGCGCCCTGGAGAAATGGCATAATGAAGAGCGCCCAACGCGCGCTGAATTCCAATATCGCCCACCGCGAACCACACCATTGGACCCGGAGACAGGAAAATCGGAGCCTAATTTTTCATACGGTTACGTCGCCGAAGCCATCGAGGTGGAGGTGGATGTCGAAACCGGACAGGTGCGTCTGGTGAAAGTCATCTGCGCAGACGATGTTGGAAAAGCAGTAAACCCGCTGATGGTGCGCGGTCAGATCGAAGGAGCGGTCGTCCAGGCTGCTGGTTATGCTTTGTTGGAGAACTTTATCCAGCAGGACGGCCAGGTACAGACCAAGACACTCTCGACCTACCTGATCCCAACCATACTCGATATTCCTGATCAGGTTGAATCATTAATTCTGGAATACCCGGATCCAATTGGTCCCTGGGGCGCGCGCGGCATGGGTGAGATGCCCTACCTGCCGTTCGTACCTGCCGTGGCTGCCGGGATTCAACATGCAACCGGGAAATGGTTTGACCAGTTCCCTTATACGCCGGAACGAATTCTGATGGGACTCGAAGAAACGGGCGAATCGAAATGAACCAAAGATTGGTGCAGGTATTATGAGTCTGGTGGTATGTATTCGCGGTGGTGGCGACCTGGGCAGCGGTGCAGCATTGCGTTTGCACCGCGCTGGTATGCGGGTTGTCGTTTGCGAATTGGCAAAGCCCCTGGTCGTCCGCCGGACGGTCGCCTTTGCCGAGGCAATCTATTCAACGGAAATTACAGTTGAAGGGGTACGCGCCAAATGCGTGTCTGGTCAATCGGAAATTATGCAGGCCTGGGCTGAAGGCGTCTTACCGGTCACTGATGACCCGAACCTGGCGCTTTTAACCTGGCTTAAACCGGATGTGCTTGTGGATGCCCGCCTTTTGAAAAAGCCGGTGGATTTTCACTTGCAGGCATCTCCACTGGTAATTGGACTTGGCCCGGGGTTTACTGCCGGGGTAAACTGTCATGCGGTGGTTGAAACCAAACGCGGTCACAATTTGGGACGGGTGTATTGGCAGGGCGCCGGTGAGCCCGATTCCGGAATTCCGGAGATGGTGCTCGGTTATGTGGAGGAGCGCGTGCTGCGCGCACCCTCCGACGGGTTATTGAAAGGCCTGGTAACCATTGGACAGCGGGTAGTAAAAGGTCAACCGTTGGCAGAAGTTGACGGTCAGTTGCTGACAGCCGCATTTGACGGTGTGGTGCGCGGGCTGCTAGCAAACGATGTAGCCGTTAAACGGGGCATGAAGGTTGGCGATCTTGATCCACGCCTGGACGAAAACCTCGTTACATTGGTCTCTGACAAATCTCTGGCAGTGGGGGGCGGGGTGCTGGAAGCTGTGCTCTCCCGACCGGATCTGCGCGCCAGGTATAGCGGGTAAAGGCTGATCATGCGGCTGCTTGAAGCACTCAGAGCCGGCAGTCATTCCAGAATCGCTTTCGTGGGGGCGGGGGGCAAAACGACAGCCATGTTTTCCCTGGCTCGTCAACTGACTGCCCCAGTAATTTGCCTGAATACCGCACATCTGGCAGTGGAACAGGCACAACTTGCTGATAAGCATTGGATTATTCGGGACTTGAGTGAGATTGAGACCATTTTTCGATCCCCTCAGGTGGGTGTGACTCTCATCACCGGGCCTGGCGATAGCCGCGGACGACTGATGAGATTAGAACCTGCGGCTGCTGAAAAAATCAAAACCTATGCAGTTGAATATCATCTACCCATCCTGGTTGAGGCGGATGGCTCGCGGATGCTACCCCTCAAAGCGCCGGCGGCCCATGAGCCGCCCATACCCGCCTGGGTCGAACAAGTGGTGGTTGTTGCTGGGCTTTCTGCGTTGGGGAAGCCGCTCACCGGACAGTGGGTCTATCAGCCCGAGATGTTTGCGCAGTTAAGCGGGGCACAGCCAGGTCAGCAGATCCTGACTCGTCACCTGGTTGCAGCCTTGCTTCAACCCCAGGGTGGCTTGAAAAATATCCCGGCAGGAGCACGGCGAGCCGTGCTTGCCAACCAACTGGATGTCTGTAGCTTGCCTGAAGATGATCTTTACCGCGAGTTATTGGAATTAACCCATGAATTTGATTTGGTTATGGCTGGGTCTGTCCGGAAGGGCGCTGCGGAGCAGGTTAAATGGCGTTGTGAGCCTGTGGGAGGCGTTGTATTAGCAGCAGGCGAGTCAATACGCATGGGAACCGTCAAACAACTGCTACCGTGGCGTGGGAAGCCATTGGTTCGCCATGTGGCAGAAAAAGCGCTCGCTGCAGGGTTGGACCCGGTAGTGGTTGTCATCGGCGCAGCCGCGGAAGAAATCGAGAATGCTGTGGCTGGGTTGCCGGTGGAACTGGTAAACAACCGCAATTGGGAAAGCGGGCAAGCCAGTTCGATACGCGTCGGTGTTCAAGCTTTGGAAGACCGCTGCGGCGCGGCTGTTTTCTTGCTCAGCGACATGCCGCGGGTTCCGGTGGGCTTGATCGAAGCTGAATTGGAAATTCATCGGCGCGAACCGGTTGAGATTATTGTTCCGCGGGTAAAAGGTCAACGAACCAACCCGGTATTGTTTGACCGCCTCACCTTTGCCGAACTGGTTAAGTTGGAAGGGGACACAGGCGGGCGAGCCTTGTTTGACCGCCACTCACTGCGCTGGCTGGATTCGGAGGATGCCCAGGACTTGCTGGACGTCGACACCCCGGCTGACTATCAGCATTTGGTGGACGAGGGTGATGATGGTTAAGGTTGCAGCGATAGTTCTCGCTGCCGGCGCATCCAGGCGCATGAAGCAGGCAAAAATGACCCTTGCGTATAAGGGCAGCACCGTGTTGGGGACAGTATTAACCACCTTGCACAGCGCAGGGATCGATCCACTCATTGTTGTGATCGGCGGCGCAAGAGATGCCGTTGAAATGGCGCTGTCTGAACTGCCTTTTGGGGTTATCCGCGCTTATAACCCGGACTACGAGCACACCGAAATGTTGGATTCACTGCAAATTGGAATGCAGCGCCTTCCGGATGAAACGGATGCCTTTTTGATCGTGTTGGGCGACCAGCCGCAGATACACGCGGAGGTGGTCCAGGCGTTGGTGCACGAATACGAAACGACCGGGCAGACGCTTATTATTCCCAGCTACCGGATGCGCCGTGGGCACCCCTGGCTGGTAGGAAAAGTCCAATGGGCATCTCTGATTGGGTTGCAGGCTGGTCATACCATGCGCGATTTTATCCAGCAGTATCAAGACCAGCTCCATTACCTGGTGGTCGATACCTCGAGCATTTTAGAAGATATGGACACCCCGGAAGATTACCAGCGCGCCATCGGTGAAGCCTAATATGGTCGGCGCAGGCGATCATTTTTTATGAAAACTGCGCATAGCCAATATATTGACTGTTGTTTTATGGATTACTGCTGTAAACCTCAAGTGCAGCCCGGTAATAGTCTGAATCGGCCGGTGCGTCCAGGGTGAGGGGGAAGTCCGGGACGATCCCGGCGCCGGAGGTGAATGCCGGGTTGGCAGGTAAGCTCCAGCGCGCAGACGTAACATGGATGGAAGAACCATCGGTTAAGTCGAATACCAGTTGAATGGTGTCTTTACCGTAGGTTTGCTTCCCAATAATGCTTGCCCTGTCCAGCGCCTGAAGCGCTCCTGCGACGATTTCAGCCGAACTGGCCGTATTTTGATTGACCAAAACCAAAAGCGGCAGGTCGGCGTATTTTCCGTTGGTCAGGGTACGCGTGACCTGATCCGCGCGGTCGGGTTGATGTTGAGCAATGATCGTCGAACCAGCTTTGGCAAACAGTTTCACCACATCCACCCCGGCCTCGACCAGGCCGCCGCCATTGTCGCGCAAGTCAAGAACAAGAGCAGAGGCGCCTTGCACCTCAACATCCTGAATGGCTGCGGAAATTTCGTCCGCGGTGGTCGCGGAGAACCCGGTAACTTTCACCACCCCCAGAGCTGGTTGCTCGGGAAGAATGAACCAGGAGACAGAGGGGATGCCAAACTCGCGCCGCTCAATACTGAAGCTTACCGGCTCGGTTGCGCCTTGCGGTGTAACACGGACAACCACTTTACTGCCCACATCGCCGCGCAGGGCCGAAATGACCGCGTCATCTGGCGTGTCTGAATCAACTGTCAGGTCGTCCACGCTGAGCAGGATGCTGCCCGACGGTACGCCGGCTTCTGCTGCGGGTGAATTGGGATACGGGTAAACCCGCAAGGTCCCCAGAGTGTCTCGCTGCAGCGCTGCTCCAATCCCGCCAAATTTCCCCTCAAGCTGGTTGGATTCAAGTTCATGCTGGGATGGCTCGACAAAGACCGTATAAGGGTCGTCATACGCCTTGACCAACCCGCGAATCATCTCGTACTCTGTAAATGGAGCGGCGGGCAATGGTTTAAGTCCATTCTTTTCCAAAATCTCGTAAGCCTGGTTGAAAATTTTGAAATTAAATTGCGTATAGTCATTGTTGGTATAAAATCCAACTAAAAAAGCAACCAGCACAACTAAAACAGTAAACAAAATTGCGGCAACAGCCAGCCAGATGTCGATATGTCTTTTCATGCATTACCCCAGCGCTCATAGATTACGTTGGTTATGGGGGAGGAGCGAAGTATAATTTGTCGCAACATAGTCGAGGAAAGCATGTCTCCCATTTTATCCTTTTGTTACCTGAATGGCGATTATAGTTCCAGTTTAGTTTCAAATCCATTGGAATCAGCCATCACAACGCTCGACCAGGCGAGCAACCTATTGCCTGCGGGGGCTTACACCACCTTCAGAACTTACTCAAAATATTTTGCGCTGCATCTAAATGACCATTTAAGGCGGCTCGAAACATCAAGCAAACTTGGCGGTCATCCGATCAGGTTGAATGTTGACCAGTTGCGGCGTAACTTACGAGTTGCCCTGACGCAATTTCCCGGTACTGAAGCCCGCGTGCGATTGATCATCCCCTTCGGTTTGGGTGATGAAACCATTTATATCCATGTGGGTGCATTATCTGTTCCAACCGCAGCGCAGCGCGCCAATGGTGTCAAAACGCTTACCGCCCAAATGCAGCGCAACAACCCATCCGCGAAACTGTCCAATTTTATTCAAACCTCCCAGGCGGCACGGCGGCGTTTGCAGGAAGGTTTTGAAGAAATATTGATGGTTGATGAGCGTGGGAATATTCTCGAAGGTCTGACCAGCAACTTTTACGCAGTCATGGGCGGAGAAATATGGACTGCCGGCCAGGGGGTGCTTTCCGGCATTACTCGCCAAATTGTTCTGCTACTGGCGGAAGACGCTGGTTATCCAGTGCAGCTGGAAGCGCCAAAACTATCTAATCTAATCAGCTTCACCGAGGCATTCATCACCAGTACCAGCCGGGCAGTCCTTCCGGTTACTGAGATCGATCATGAGCCAGTCGGGGACGGTAAACCTGGTCCGCTTACCCAAATGTTGATGCATTTATATAATCAGAAGGTGTTGTCCGAGATCGAGCCAATTTAACTATTCCAGTTCGCTGTCATCATCCTCTGGTGCAGCCGGAAGATAAGAGTCCGGCGAAGGGTTCTCCAGTTGTCCGTCTTCCATTGCGGTCAGCAGCTCGTTGGCTGCCTGCGCCTCTGATGCCAGCACGAGAACGCGCACCTCGCCGAGCGGTCCCACTGTCAGGCCGTAAACCGCTCCAGCGCTTTCACCGCGGGTAAGCACGTGTAAACCAGCCGCCTCCAACATCAAGCGGATCATGTCGGCCTCTAATTGACCGTTCGCGCTATAGACTTCGACGTATTCAGGACTGGTCATGGGTTTCCTCCACGGTTTCCACTGGTTCAGTGTTCGATCCCCGGCTATACATTTTGCGCTGCAAACGCCCCTGCCTTTTTTGCAGCTCCGCTAGTGTGGTTTTTTTGATATAGAGCGGTAGAACCTGGGTGTCCAGGATATCGAAAGCTTTCTGTGTCCAGTATAAGGCGGTTTCGTACCCCCGGGCGCGGTGCTCATAGTATTTGGCCAGCTCGATGCAGGCGGGCAATTCTTGCAACTCGGCAGCCTTTTGCCAGAGAGATACCGCCTGCTCGAAATGCAATTCTTTCCGCGCCAGGTCTGCATAGCGGTAAAGCGTCTGAATAAAAAATGGCCGCGGCAAGCCGAGTGAAAGGCTGTGCTCGTAAAACTGCACAGCCTGCTCACGGCGCCCGGTGTCATCGTACAGCTTGGCAATCGCAATCAGGTCAAGACTTTCTGCTGCAAGCCAATCCATCGGGCTGCTCAACAGGTTGGACTGGTGTAAGAAAAGCGCTGCCAGGCTCAAAATATCCATGCGGTTATGGTAAAACACGCCAGCCATGGGGCGGGAGTCGCCGCTTTTGAGGTAATTGAAATACATCTCCGGTATCATCCAGCCGGGAATCTCCTCCTGGCTGCGGGAAACCGCCAGAACGTCATGCTCGATGCTGCCCAGGGAGCGGCTCGGCAGCCGATTGCGCCAGATACGCCGTGAAAGCGCCAGCAAGTCAACATGCTGCATACTCGGAAAAGGCGACTGGAATGCGCTCAATGTGTGACGGGCATTGAGCAGAGGGATGTCAAATGATTTTCCGTTGTAGGTAACGATGGTTTGGAAGGGCGTCAATACTTCGTCCAGCGCTGCCAAAACCGCAGCCTCTTCGGCTGGTTCGCGCAGGAAGAATTGTTGCAGGCGGAAACCGTCCGACTGCCACCAACCCAGACCGATCATAAAGGCAAAAGTGCCGGTCCCGCCGGCAAGGCCTGAAGTTTCGGTATCCAGAAAAATAAATTGATCGGCAGGTTTTTCATGCAGCGTTGGATAACCCGCCCATTCACCCAGCAGGCTGTAATCGACCTTCTGGCTGAAAGGGATTAACCCGTGTTGATAATCTGCTGGAAATTGCTCATCCGCCAGGAAAGCCGATCCGAACGGTGTGGTGTGCTCGGTGCCCGAAACGACCTTCTCGATGGGGACGCGGTCCGATGGCGTCTCAGACTTTTTTACCTGAGAGGTGCCTACCTGGACGCCAAGTGATTTCAACCGATCGAGCAATGAATGGTCCATATCCTCACGGGAAATTATACCGGAAGCGGCAGTCCATTCAGCAAATGCAGGATCGCCAATGTTTCCTGCTTACCCCCAGCCACGTTTTCACCCGACACGCCGACGCACGACGGGCAGCCGTCCTGGCAGGTACAATCGGATACCAATTCCAAGGCTGCTTTCATCAACTCCGCATGAATACGGTAGATATTTTCGCTCAACCCAATACCGGCCGGGACGTTATCATAGAGAATGACCACCGGCAGGTCTTTTGCCAGGTTGGATTCGGGTAGAAAATGAGCGCCAAGATCATTGGGATCGCACATAATGAACAAAGGTGCCAGGTGACCGAGTGCGTACGCCAACCCGGACATCCCGCTGCGCATGCGCACCAGCATTTCAGCCTGGCGATGGCAGGTTGGACAAAGTGTGACCAGATTATCGAGCTGGTTGGCAGTGATAAACGATGTGAACTGCCGGAAGGGGATTTTGTGATGGACGTGGTGCGCAATCCCGTTTTCCGGCCGTCCGCAGTTTTGACAAACATAACCATCCCGCTGGCGAGCGAGTGCGCGTTGTTGATCCCAATTGTTACCGTAATTATTGGGTGATCCAGTCCAAAGACTGACTTCCTCGAGTTGTTTTATCGCCTCGCGTGAAAGTGCCAGCCAATAGCCAACTGTCCGTAGGGTGGTGGATGGCATGGTCAATTCCTCGGCGCCAAGAGCTTCGCTGGTATACCAGCGCGTCTTGCGGAAACCGGTCACGCGGGTGGTTACTTCGACCTCGCCCAGGTGAATAACGCCTGCTGGAACCGGGTCGCTGCGGAACAGGTCCACTTTTTCAATTTGCTCGTCAATCAGCGGTTCCGTGAAGTAATCGCTGTCAACCGCCTTCAAAATGGCCTGGCCTTCTTCCAGATCGAGGGACTCGACCCGGTAGGTACGTGCCTGATGTAAATAAATGGCATGCGGATGTACCATCCAATGGGCGCTGGCCGTATCGACCATACCAATAGTGGTCAATTGACCATCTTCATCGGTGCGCAGCCGGACAGCGCCTGGGGTGGTGGTGCGCAGCGATACGTTTTGCGCCGGATACTGGTCGGCGGTCCAGAAGTAACGCCCGCCCGACAAGTGTAACTCACCCATCTGGGAAAGCGCATCCAAATACTGACCCACAACCGCTGCAGGCAGCTTTCCATACCCTTCATCCAGATTAAACGGCAGTTCAAAGGCTGCGCAACGCAAGTGCTGCAGCAGGATCAACGGGTTGTCCGGGTTGATCAACGCCCGCTCCGGTGACCGCTCCAGCAGGTACTCGGGGTGGTTGACCAGAAACTGGTCGATCGGGTTGGGGGTGGCCACCAGCATACCCACGGCAGGTTCCAGTTTACGGCCCGCCCGGCCGGACTGCTGGCGAGTGGCTGCAATCGTGCCAGGGTACCCCAGGATGACCACGGCGTCCATCGAGCCAATATCGACGCCCAGCTCCAATGCATTGGTCGATGCTACTGCCCGGGCCGCCCCGGTTTTCAGGGCATTTTCAATCTGGCGGCGGTCCTCGGGCAGGTAACCACTGCGGTAGGCATACAAATCGGTTGAAATCGCGGGATGGTTATCACGTAAATACCGCAGGCTGACTTCTGCTGCCCGGCGTGTTTGCGCAAAGATCAGCGTCTGCACCTGGTAAGTCAACAGGTCGCCGGTTAGCCGCATACCTTCAGACATCGCGCTGCGCCGGATTCCCAGGTCAACGTTGACCAGCGGCGGGTTGTAAATGATAAAGTTACGTTCACCGTGCGGAGCGCCGTCCACATCGAGCACTGTGACATTTTCTTCCAACATTTGGCTGGCAAATTCCTGGGGATTGGAAATCGTCGCTGAAGTAAAAATAAACTGCGGGTAGGCTCCGTAAAATGCGCAAATGCGCTTGAGCCGCCGCAGCACATTGGCAATGTGTGAACCAAAAACGCCGCGATAGGCATGAATTTCATCGATCACCACGAAACGCAAGTTGCGCAGGTAATCCACCCAGAGGGTATGATGCGGCAGCACAGCCATGTGCAGCATGTCCGGATTGGAGAGAAGAATGCGAGTATTTTTACGGATGGTCGAGCGTTGGTGGGATGGGGTATCCCCATCATAAATGGATATTTTTGATTTGATTTCAGTGGTCGCCAGTTGCGCCAATGCCCGCTGCTGATCCTGTGCCAGCGCCTTGGTCGGGAAGAGCAGCAGAGCAGTGACCTCATCCGGAAATTTTTCCACATTGTTGAGAATGGGGAGCTGGTAACACAGCGATTTACCGCTGGCGGTGCCGGTGGAAATGACTACATGCTTGCCGTCGGTGATCTCGCGGTAAGCCAACGCCTGATGGGCGTACAACTGCTCGATACCAAGCCTGTTCAACTGACTGGCGAGTTCCGGCGTTAAGTCGGATGGGATTTGCGCCAGGCTGGCAGGCGCGGCGGGTTGCACCACCCACTGCGAAATGCTCTGCTGGATGGTGGGGTCGGTGCGCCAGATATTGAGAAGAGCCTGTAATCGGTTTGGCATATCCATTACTTTTACCCCATCTTTTCAAGGCTTTCAAGGGAGCGGATGAATATAATAAATGGATCATCCATCTGCGGTGGGGAATACCGTAACGCCATACTTAGCACCAGTTCGTCGCATCCTGAGCTTATCGAGGAAAACTTATGAAACAGGTTGGCCGATACCGTTGGTTCGTTCTGGGCATTTTCTTTATTTTTATGCTGCTGCACCAGGCCGATAAGCTGCTCATCGGCCCGTTGACCACGCCGATTATGGAGCAATTTCAAATCGACGAAGCCAAAATGGGTCTGGTATTTTCCGGGGCTATTCTAGTTGGGGCAATTTTTTACCCACTGTGGGGGTATTTGTATGACCGATTCTCTCGGGCAAAACTGCTGGCGCTGGCCTCCTTCATCTGGGGTGCCACCACCTGGGTTTCAGCAGTAGCACGCACGTTTCCGGTTTTTCTCGGGTCGCGAGCCTCGACCGGCATTGACGACTCGTCATATCCAGGCATCTATAGCCTGATATCCGATTATTTTCCGCCCAAAGTTCGCGGGAAGGTGTATGGAATCTTGCAAATAGCCCAACCACTGGGCTATATGGCGGGCATGCTTCTGGCGCTGATGCTGGTTGGTAAGATTGGCTGGCAGGGCATCTTTTTCATCACCGGTTCGCTGGGAATTTTCCTGGCCGTGGCCATTTTCTTCTTTGTCAAGGATGTACCTCGCGGAAAAGCTGAACCGGAAATGGAGAACATCGAGCTAACCACGACCTATAAATTTTCCTGGAAAACGGCGCGGGAATTGTTCAAAAAGAAGAGTCTGCTATTCTTGTTCGCCCAGGGTTTTGCTGGGGTTTTTCCGTGGCAGGTGATTACTTTCTGGTTTTTTCGCTACCTGGAGACAGAGCGTAATTTTAGCGACAGCCAGGTGATGATCACAATGGTGATCTCGATCCTTTTCCTGGCGGCTGGCTACCCGATTGGTGGAGTGTTGGGCGACACCTTTTTCAAAAAGAACCCGCGTGGGCGTTTGCTGGTAAGCGCCTGCGGCATTCTGGCAGGGGCAATCATGCTTGGCATATCCCTGTCGATCCCCAATGAAAGTACCACGCTGTTCACGGTTTCGATGGCGATCACCGCGATCTTTATCCCATTTGCATCGCCCAATGTGTTATCGACGATCTATGACGTGACCCTGCCTGAAGTGCGCTCCACCTCCAACTCCATTCAGTATCTGATTGAACAGGGCGGATCCGCAGTGGCGCCGGCCTTGGCGGGAGCGATTGCAGTCCAGTACAGCCTGCATAGCGCCATCCTGTATATTTCGGTTGGCGCGTGGATTCTCTGCTTCCTCTTTATTCTGGGCGCAGCCTATTTCCTGCCAGGAGATATCAAAACACTGCGCAATCAAATGAGCGAACGGGCAGCGCTGGAAACGAGCAACATATGATCGGACCGCGTACGATCCTGTTTTTCCTGATGACTTTATTTCTTGGCTGGCTGGCCGGGGTGCTGCTAAATTACCTGGCCGACGTTCTCCCGCAGACCCGCTCGTTTTCGGCAGCCGGATGTCACTCCTGCGGGTCAAAACGTTCATTTCTGGATTTATTGCTGATGCGCCGCTGCCGCTCCTGCCAGGCGGGGCGTACTCACCGCGCCTGGATTGTCCAGATCGCTGCCATGCTGGCCGTCCCGGTGATTGGGTTTCTTCCGCCGCCGGCGCTCGGGTTCTGGATTGCGCTGGTGGTTTTCCTGTATTTTGGCGTGGTTTTTATCATCGATGTCGAGCACCGCGCCATCCTGCATGAGGTCAGCCTGGTAGGGGTGCTCCTGGCGATTCCTTTTGGCTTATGGCTCAACGGCTGGTCGAAGACCCTTCTGGGCTTCGCGGTCGGGTTCGGCGTCATGCTTGGCCTGTATTATTTCGGCATTCTGTTCAACCGTTGGATGTCGAAGGCGCGCGGGCAGGAAATTGATGAGGTCGCGCTGGGTTTTGGCGATGTAAACCTGAGCGGCATTCTTGGCATTGCTCTGGGTTGGCCGCGCATCATTGTTTGCTTGTTTTCAGCCATTGTACTCGGCGGCCTGCTGAGCGGGTTGTATATCCTGGTGATGGTTTTGCGCAAGAAATACCAGGCTTTCACGGCCATTCCCTACGCGCCGTTCCTCATTATCGCGGCCGCGGTGTTGCTGTACATGGCGTGATTTGCATGGGTATCAACAACCCACCCCGCCGACCCGAATTGATCCATACAGATTAACGGTGTTGGGTTTGGGTTGTCATGGCGAGGAACGAAGCCATCTGCGCCAACCTTACAGGTAGATAATCCATGGAAAGGGCTATGATCGCCGACGTGGATTGCTTCAACCTCTTCGAGGTTTTCGCAACATCCACTCCTGAGGTGGCGTGCCAGTCGTTTCAAGCGGATCTCGTAGGGTGTGTTCGACCCGAATAGCCGTTTCTTCTTATTGTCTCAATCAGGCTGGTGATAATTCGCTGTGGGTCGAACGCACCAATAAGGCGCAAAAATGAAATCGGTGCGTTCACAACCGGAACGCACCCTACCCCTGTCGAAGCCAGCGGGCTTGCCAAATCCTTGTTGTTTGCTACGACCCGCGCGGTCCGTTGACTGCAGCTCCCATGGGCACCTGATCGGCGAATTTCACAAAATTCTTTTCAAAGCGGGCAATCAGGTCTTTAGCCTGGACTTCATAAGCTTTCTTGTCCGCCCAGGTCGATTGGGGATCGAGGACGTCTGACGGGACGCCCGGGCAGCTTTCCGGAATCCATAAGCCAAAAAATGGGTCCTGATGGAAAGCTACATCGTTCAAACCATGATTTAACGCGGCATGGATCATGGCGCGCGTGTAGGGCAGCTTGAAGCGCGATCCGACCCCGTAAGGTCCGCCCGTCCAACCGGTGTTGACCAGCCACACGGTCGAATTGTGACGGGCAATTCTTTCACCGAGCAGGTTGGCATACACCTGCGGGAATAGCGGCAGGAACGGCGAACCGAAGCAAGTCGAGAAGGTGGCTTCGGGCTCACTACCCAGACCGGTTTCGGTGCCCGCAAGTTTGGAGGTGTAGCCAGACAGGAAGTAATACATCGCCTGATCTGCTGTAAGGCGGGCCAGAGGAGGCAGGACGCCAAACGCATCGGCTGTCAGGAAAAATACATTATCCGGGTGCCCTGCGTACCCGGCTTCCACATGGTTGGGGACAAAATGCAGCGGGTAAGCGCCGCGGGTGTTTTCAGTGATGCGATCGGAGTCAAAATCCACCTGACGCGTGACCGGGTCATAGTCAACATTTTCAAGTACAGCGCCAAACCGGCGCGTGGCCGACCAAATAATGGGTTCGTAATTTGGGTTCAGGCGGATTGTTTTGGCATAGCACCCGCCCTCGAAATTGAAGACGCCTTCGTCAGCCCAGCCGTGCTCATCATCGCCGATCAGCTGGCGTTCTGGGTCGGACGATAGGGTGGTTTTGCCGGTGCCACTCAGCCCAAAAAAGAGCGCCGTATCGCCGCTTTTGCCAACGTTGGCAGAGCAGTGCATGGAAAGCACGCCTTTCAGCGGCAGCAGGTAGTTCATGATGGTGAAAATCGATTTCTTGATCTCGCCGGCATAACCGGTGCCGCACACCAGAATGATTTGCTTTACCAGATCAACAATGACCGCCGTTTCGCTGTGGGTGCCGTCGATTTCAGGGGTTGCTTTGAAATCTTCGGCCTGAATGACGGTGTACTGCGGGACATGACCGGCTAATTGATCCTGCGGAAGGCGGATGAACAAGTTTTGCGCAAATAGGTTGTGCCAGGCTTTTTCGGTGATCACCCGAATAGGTAAACTGTAATTAGGATGCGCCCCTACGCGCAAATCCTGCACAAAAACATCCCGACCCTGATAGTAGGCCAGCATTTTCTGGTAGAGCTGGTCAAATTTTTCCGGCGAAATAGGGGTGTTAACCTTCCCCCAGCAAATGGGTTTGTCGCTGAGTTCCGGGTGCTGGACGACAAATTTATCGTTGGGCGACCGGCCCGTATGTTTGCCGGTGCTGGCGATCAAAGCGCCGTCAGCCGATAATTCGCCCTCAAATCGGCAAACCGCTTCTTCGACCAGGCACGCCGGCGAATAATTCCAGTATTCGTTCGATAAATTCTTGAGTCCGTGGTTTTCCAGCCCATATTTACTGGGCGTTCCATGGATTGGCATACTAACACCTCCTGAAATCGTTTTAGTTTAAGGGATTACTGGCCGATAATCTTTGGGAACCAATACCACAACACATCGGAAGCAGGTTTACCGTGAATTGAGGCTGAGGTATCTTGCAAGGCTGCAGGTGGGTAATAACCAACCGAAACGACGCCATTGATCCAGGGACGGGTGATCATGGCGTTGAATGCGGCATTGTAAATGTCTGCCTGTTCCTGCAGGTCAACTTGAACTTCAGGCAGATCGGGGGTAGGTTGATTGAGCAAGTCAAAAGGCAGGCATTGGTCCGAGATTTGAACGCAGCCGCTGGCTGCTCCATTAGCTGAAGGGTAGTCCAGCGCCAGGATAACGGGTATCCCGGTTTCCTCAACGACAGGCAAGATATTCGTATCCAACAAGGTGGCAAAGGATTCCTGCAACTCGGCCTCGGTTGGATCATTGACCTCTGTCAACCGGGCATTGAACACGATATAGAGGGCATCAAATTGGTCTAAACCTTCTGGCAGCGGCGCGGCTGGAAAGGGGTAGGGGAGCGCCCAGGCAATTTGACCGGCGTAGCGGCCGCGGATTTCTGTAACCAGACTCTGCCAGCGTTCCCCTGCATCTTCAGGCACGCCTGAAGGCTCGACATTTGGCAGCATACCGTCAGGCAGTGCTGGTGTGACGTCCGGACCGCCCAGGATGAGCATGGAGGCTTGGGTTTGAGCCGCCAGGTCGGCGTGATGCAGCGCAAAGGTGCGGTAGCTGCTGAACCATGTCTCCCACCAACCGGCATCCGGGATGGCCTCGTTCCAAATGCCATTTGCCAGCATGTCTGCCTGAAGGCGCGGGAAAATTGCTGATTGCATTCCCGATTGACTAGCATTTTGAATGGCTGCAGTGGTATCCGTCCACAGGGCGTCGCGCCCGGCGACCGGTTCCAAGACCGGAGGATTTGCCCGGGTATAGCTCCAGGTCGGGGTGAAAATTACCCAGTTCGCGCCAAGAGATTTTACATTTTGTAACCCATTCGCAAAATACGGCTGCCAGACCGGACTGTAATTTGGGTTGAACTCGACACCTGCGAAGAAATTGGGTCCAACAGCGGTTATTTCAGGCGCGATTATGGTGGTCGAATTGGTGAAAGCGGACCAATTGGCCCAGGAACTGATAGTATCCTGAACGTTTTGGCCTTCCGCGGTGAGCGTGATGGTTTTTCCCTGGCTGGACAAATCGTGCGTGCTGCCGTCGTCGGCAACGCTGCACTGATCGTTGCGGCAGTAGCGGTATTTTAGTTCACTAAAAAAGTCTAGCGGGCCATTGAGCACGTATAACCACTGATTATTGCCCAACGGCCACATCGGAATTGGCGCTGTCCAACCAAAGGGATTAAATTGGATGGACACAATCTCCTCTGGCAAAGTGTCTGGCGGCGCAGTTACGGTAAAGGTTACCGGCGCGTGGGTGCCAATCTTCCAGCTTTCGATTATGTCTGTTACCGTCAGATCTCCGTCTGGCACGATCAATTGGCGGGTGCGGAAGGACCCATCGGCATAATGCTCGGAATTCCAGAAACCATCTCCCAGGGAGTATTTATAGCGTAAATCCAACCCGGTTGGCAATTCCAGGGTCAGGGAGTAGATGTCCTCGGCAATGGATGGCATAATCGGCGCGCGGGATGCAATCACGCTCATGCCGCCATCCAGGTCAGCGAAAGTGTTGCCAAGCGCATAACTGGAACCAACCAGCCGCAGCGGCAAGCCTTTGACTTCACCGGCTGGGATTTGTGCCACGAAAGTCACTTTAACCAACTTTGCCATTTCCACGAACAAAGGCGCCGGCGTTGTAGCGTTCTCCGCAACTACCGCGCCTTGTTGAAAGGTCTTGAAAAGACCATCCAGGCTGGCGGCGACCAGGTTGTGCGTTCCGGGGATTAAACCTTCCAGCAGGAAAGAACCATCGGAGGCGGTAAAGGTTTGGCTTCCACCTGCGGTCACCAGCGCTGAAGGGATGGGAGTGTTGGTTGCAGCGTCGATCACCTGCCCGGTGATCCGACCGGTAGGCCCGGCATAATGTGCATCCGTCCATCCGGCAACGATATCCTCCACAACCGATGGTCCATCCACCTGGAACATGCGGTAACGGACTTGCTGCCCGTCGGCAGTGTATTCCACTGCAGTCTGTTCACCGGTACGGATGTAGCGGTATTTGACCAGCGAACCAAGCGCGATCGGGATATTGATTTCGAAGTGATTTTCGCCAGAAGGTGTCATCTCATAGCGTTTTGGATTGAGCGCCAGGCCAGTTACTTCATCCAGAATTTCCAGGGTGACAGTTTCCACGTAGGGGTTAGCTGGAACCAGCGCGCGAAAGGTGATCGTGCCAAGCGCTGATTTTGCATCCGGCTGGACTGGCGGCTCGGCTGGAGTTTCTTTTTGAAAACCGGGCAAGTTAATTCCGCCTGTGCATCCCGCGGCCAGACTTGTTAGTACCATTACAGTTATGAACAACAAAAAGAGCTTTTGGATACGATGATTTTCTCTGAAGTTCATCTTGTTGCCTCTTTGATAATGGCAAAAGAAAAACCCCCGTTATGAATGGGTCGACGAGGGTGTGTCTCTTGAGGGGGCCGCGACAAATTTCTGCCGAATTTCCTGTTGGCGGTTGGCCAGGCTGCCTAATACGCCGTTCACAAAACGCGGCGTGCTATCAGCGCCAAAATACTTGGCCATCTCGATGGCTTCGTTGATCGCCACTTTAATCGGAGTTACGTCAGCAACTGCAAACTCCCACAACGCAATTCGCAAAATATTTCGGTCGATCACCGCGACCTGGTCCATCGGCCACTCGGGGGCGTGTTCTGCAATAAAATGATCCAGCGTAGCTGAGATCGGCAAAACGCCCATGATAATCTGCTGTGCGAATTCGACCAGGGCGGGATCAAGTTCGTCTTCTGCGAGGCGTTCTTGAAGCACTATTCCGGGTGGATGATTGGTCAAATCACATTCGTACAGGACCTGCAAGGCGATACTTCGTGCCTTGGTTCGCGGTTTCATATGAATATTAGGCTTTATAAAGTTCCGTCGTTATGAGGACTGCAGAAAGCAGCTTTAAAACCTTCAAGCCGGGCTCACGCTTCGGCTTGAGCGACATAGTCGATATCTTCTACGTGGACATTGACTCTGCCGACTTCCATGCCAACCATCTCGGAAATGGCGCGGGTGACCTGCGCCTGGATGCTGTGTCCAACTTCGCGCACGTTCAGATCGGGTTTGAGCACGACATAGACATCGGCATACGCCACGTTGCCTTCCACTGACACCTTGATGCCTTCGCTGGTGTTTTTATTAAAAAATCTTTCCACCTCGGTCGGGTTGGTTGCCAGTCGGCTGACGCCAGGGACGCTTAATACCGTCAACCTGACAATAGTGACCAGCACTTCGGGCGCGATTGTGGTCTTTCCGGGTGGTCGGATTGGGTCGGTCATGCATCCTCCAAATTGCTCAATGATCGCTCACTTTTTACCATTATAACCCACAAAATAATCATGGTGTAGCCAAAGAAAACCCATGATCAATTATTTGGTTACTCGTTGGATGAAGGCCAGGGTGTCCCGGTAAATCTGGTTATGTTCTTTGCCAAGTAGAAGGGTATGTCCCGATTTCTCCAGCCAGACCAACCTTTTATCCTGGCTGCCCAGTTTATTCAAGATCACTTTTGCGCCATCAGGAGTGATGGTGCCATCCAGTTTACCCTGAAAGATTAATGCCGGTTGCCGGACAGAGTTTAACTCCTGCCGGACCTGCTGCTGCAGCCAAAAAAATTGCGCGACTGCTGGAATGGGTAAAACATTGTACCCTTGCCAGGGCAGGGTATCAGGAGGAGCAGCAGAGGATTCTTCGTGCAGGTAGTATTTCGGCCGGATTTTGACAAAAGGCGCTAGCAGCACTGCGCGCCATTGGCCGCTGACCTGAATTGCCGGCGCATATGTGACCACCCCGGCAATATCCGGGTACGTGCTGGCCAGATGCAGCGCCAGTAAGGCGCCCATCGATTCACCTCCGACCACAACCTTGCGCGTCCTCGTTTTCAAGGATTGGTAAGCCTGATCTGCGGTTTTAAGCCAGTCAGCCTTGTGCACGCTAAGAGCATCCTCGGGCCGCGTACCATGCCCTGGCAGCAGAGGGGCCATCACGCTGTAACCTGCCTGGTGGAGGAATTCTGCCAGCGGGCGTACCTCGACGGTCGTTGAGGTAAACCCGTGAAAAAGCAGTATGCCTGTGTCGCCTGATCCATTAAGCGAAAACGTGCCGCCGTCGAGCTGAGGATTTTCGAAGATGGGTCTGGTCATGAAAGGGGACTTCCTAAATGTCTGACAACCTGAGATTAAATGCGGAAATAGCTGTGTCCGCCGCAGATGTGGCGCGGTTTTAAGGCCATCTGACGTTCAAAGGCTTCTCTGGCTCGCACTTCGTCCCAGCAGTTCGGACCGTGCGCAGGGGAGGGGGCGTTGCGGCGTTTGATGATCGAATCGCCCGCGAACAGAATTTGGCGTTCAGGTTGGTAGAAAGACAGATGTCCTGGTGTGTGACCGGCTGAATCCAGTACTTGCAAACCGCCAAGGACAGGTAATAATTGCCCTGGCTCGATAATCTGTTCAACCGGTACAGCGGCAGCCGTAAACAGGGGAAGAGCAACGCTAAATAGTAGCCAGTCGAAAGCGTTACGTGGTTTCAGCTCACGAGACATCCTGCCGCTGTGGATAGCGGCTGCTTCGGGTGCGCTGGCGGCAATCGGGCAGCGGTAAGTTTCGGATAATTGTTTTGCAGAGCCGTAGTGATCACCGTCAGCATGAGTGATCAGGATCAGGCTGAGCGCAGCTTGACGGTCCATGTTGGTGATCGTCCGGATAAGGGAACGCGAAAATATGGGCAGCCCCGCGTCGATCAGCGTGATCTGGCCGTTTTCTACGATCAGATACTGGTAGATCGATGCGTTGGAATGCATAAATACGCCAGGAATGATCTGCTGCATGGCTGAATTATAGTTCAAGCCATTTATTGGAGTAATGGCTGGCAGGGGGAGGGGCAATTCTATATATCGAATGTTCCTCTGATCTTTTCGCTCCTCATCATGTAAATAATTGTGGAAATGATTGGAGAACGCCGCTACAGCCCATTTCTTCAGGCATTACCCGGGCAGGGGGATTAAAATATACGCAATAAACATTATGCTTTCGATAAGTACTATTATCGAAAGCATTCAGATATGCGCATAATGCCTCTTTGCAGAAGCCCCCCACCGAATAATTTCAAGTAATCAGCAAGACTATTTTTACTGATGCTTTTTCGGGCTTTTCTCTTGAAAAATTAAAATATTATTTCGCTAGAAAGATTTCGATGTGATTTAGATACCCGGTTCCCCTTCTTAAAACCTTGATAATCTTTCAACCTGATCTCCTTCAAAAACATGAGTTGGCCAATACTATGTTAATTATTTTCTGACTTCCCATATAATTAAGGTGCCTGCAACCAAAACAACATAGAATTTCGTACCAAGGATAACTGGCAATGGACAGTCCTTTTTTATTCAAACCTGGAAAGCCGATTGTAACAGTCGGGCGTATCTTTGGCACACCGCTGGCTTTTCAGGGATTCAGTTGGCTGCCGTTGAACCAGGTGTTTGTCTGGACGCTTTTTACCAGACAGGCCATGAAAGACCATGCTGATTGGACTAGATGGCGGCATTTGCTGTTGGGCGGGCTGAAAATGATTGTCCTGCTTGGATCAGAATGGTGCCACAATATTGCCCATGCGGCCGTTGCTCGTGTGGTCGGACAGCCCGTCGATAGCATACGAATTATTGCTGGGATGCCGGTTCTACTCTACAAAGAACCGGAACACCCATCTGTTACCCCTCGTCAGCATATTCTCCGGTCGCTGGGCGGACCGCTATGCAACGCCGTCCTGCTGCTTGTTTCGAAGCTAATCCAGCAAATAACCCTTCCCAAATCCCCCGCCAGGGAAGTCGTGAATGTCGCTGCTGGCATGAATACATTTATCACCTTCGCCTCGCTTACACCTGTTCCTGAGTTTGACGGCGGACCAATATTGAAGTGGTCATTGATTTCACATGGATATTCACCTGAACGGGCAAGCCGGATATCTATTCGCGCAAATCGTTTGGTTGGGTCTGGTTTGTTAGGCGCATCTGCGGTTTCAATCAAAAACCGCAGATGGCTGCTCGCCCTGATCTTTTCTTTCCTGGGTGTTCTTTCTCTGACAGCCGGCTATGGCAGGATGAAGACTTAGGATTATCCATTCTGGTGATGTCCAAGGTTGTTTTAACCGTAAATATTAACCTATACGAAATTTACGCCCTACCCTGCTAAGCTAATCCCAATTAATCGGCCTATTCCAAAGGTAATGGCGGCTGCCAACAGCCCAAAAATCATCATACGCGAGCCTGAATAGAGCACGGATCGGCCGGTGAAAAGCGTAATGGCGGTCCCGATCAGGAAAAGACCAATGGTGCTCAGGATGATGGCGACCAGAATCGCCTGATTACCCGTCAGAAAGATAAATGGCGCAACCGGGATGATCGCTCCAATGGCAAAAAGCACAAATGAGGTTATGGCTGCTGTCCAGGCGGATCCCCCCAGTTCTTCAGGGTCGATTCCAAGTTCTTCGCGGGCCATGACATCCACGGCAGAATCGCGATTCGAAAGAATTTGCGCAGCCATTTGTCGAGCTTGATCGACCGGCGCCCCGCGCGCCTCATAAATTAATGCCAATTCTTCCGCTTCTTCCTCCGGCGCTTGATCGATTTCCTCGGTTTCAATTTTGATCTGGTTCGCGTACAGTTCACGCGAGGATTGCACCGACAGCCATTCACCCAACGCCATGGATGCTGCACCCGCCAACAACCCGGCCATACCGGCGATCAATATACCCTTGTTATCGACGGCTGCGCCGGCTACGCCCATCACCAGGCTCAAGTTGCTCACCAGGCCATCGTTCGCGCCCAACACCGCTGCACGCAGCGCATTTCCCCCGGTTGACCGGTGGCGGCCTTCCATGAGTGCCAGCGAACTGCCTTCCATCCCGCCGTTGTTCGTTTTTTTAATTTGATCCAGGAGCATTCCGTGGGATTGCTCTTGCATGGCCATGCCACGCGCCATGCCGACCCGGGCATAGGATGCTACACCGGTTTTTTCTTTGGCTTGCAGGCTCGGCAATATTAGCTCAGGTCCAAGCTTGCGCGCCAGCCAGATTAACACTTTGGTGCGCCATTCCGGGACAAATGGCTTGAAGCCCACCCCCGCCTCAGTAAGCAGTTCTTCCCATTTCTCGGCATGTTTAATTTCAACGGCTGCCATCCGGTTGTACACCTCTGCAATGCGGGCATCTTTTTGCATTTCTGCCAACGAGCGGTATGTGAAAGCGCTGTTGCGCTCGTCTATGCGAAAGTTTTTGTACATATCAATAGTTTTTGAGTCCATAATTTCCCTCCAGCGGTTATTGTACTCCCAACCTTTGAACCGTCTGTCCTTCAATAATGTGCGATAATTTCTGTATGCCACCATCCACCATCAGCCAGTCCATCACTGCCTACCTGGATAGCGTCCGCCTGTCGCGCAGTCTGAATACCTACCGGACTTACCGCAACGGGATGCAGGCCTTTGCGCTGGTCCTGAAATCAAATGGCATCGATTGCGATAAAGAAGCTATCAGCGCCCTGGCTGAAGATGCGATCGTCTGGTTTTCAGACGCGCTAAAAGATTTGGCACCCACCAGCGAGCGGCTGTATTTGACCGCAGCGACCAGTTTTTTTGAATATCTTGCCGCCGAGAATTTGGCGGCAATCAATCTGCCGCGTATACGCCTTTTGATCCGCCAACGCGCCAGGCGCCCCGGTATACGCTTGCCGCAATTTCCGAACGACGATATCGAACAGGTGCTAAACCATATGCTTACGCTTGGTGAGCAGCCAGCCGGTGATGAGCTGCAGCATTTACGTGACCTGCGTGATCGGGCATTCCTGATCACCCTGGCAGATACCGGATTACGCGTGCACGAGGCCTGCAAACTGGTGCGCGGTGATCTCGATTGGAATGAACAGCGCGCCATCATTATCGGCAAAGGCAACCGCGAGGACGTGGTGCGCTTTTCGGACCGCTCGATCCAGGCAATCAAACGCTACCTGCAAGCCCGCGCGCGCATCGATGGCGGAAGCGGGCGCGAACTGGTTCGGTTGCCGCTCTTTGCCCGCCACGACCGCGGCGCTGGCGCCAAAACCAAACCGATTACAACCACCACTGGCCGCAACATCGTTACCGAACGGGTTGCCCAGACGCTTGGCCCAGGCGCAGTAGGCACCATCACCCCGCATTCTTTTCGGCATTATTTTGTCACACGCGTGCTGCGCAGCTCTGGAAACCTTAAACTAGCCCAGGAACTGGCGCGCCATCGCAACATTGCTGTCACGCAGCGCTACGCTCACCTGTCCAACGATGAATTGGATCGCGGGTTTCGTGAAGCGATTGATAAGAAATAGGTTTATTGTTTAAATCCCCCTCCCCTTTCTTATTAAAATAGCTACGCAAATTCGTGTCATTATTAAGTACCCTGGAATAAGACTTCTTGTATAATTTTTTGTATTCCGATTGGATTTGTCGGCAAATTAGTGACAGGAGAGGATGACTGGCATGGATAAGACTCGTTACGACATCGTCATCATTGGGGGTGGAATCGTTGGGCTGGCAACAGCCATGGCTTTGACTCAGCGGACTAAATCGTCTATTTTGGTTTTGGAAGCGGAAAACCGGCTGGCCTTCCATCAAACCGGCAACAACAGTGGGGTCATTCATAGCGGAATTTATTACAAACCGGGGTCGCTTAAAGCTGAAAACTGCGTGCGGGGCCGGTTGGCGCTTTACAAATTCTGTGAAGACCACAACATCGCCCACGAACACTGTGGCAAAGTCATCGTAGCCCTCCACCCTGAAGAATTGCCTGCCCTGGAAACCCTGGAAAAACGCGGCGTAGCTAACGGATTGGAAGGGGTGCGCCGTCTGACTGCCAGCGAAATCAAGGATTACGAGCCGTATGCTACCGGAATTGCTGGCCTGGTCGTGCCCCAAACCGGTATTGTCGATTATGTGGCGGTAGTCAACAAGTACGCAGAGCTGGTGAAAGAAGCTGGCGGTGAAATTCGGACGAATTCAAGGGTGACCGGCTTCAAAAAAGTTGGCGATGAATTTGTCTTAACCACACCTACCGGCGAGGTAACCTGCGCTGCGCTGATTAACTGTGGCGGACTTCAATCTGACCGGATCGCTGAAATGTGCGGCGTTGACCCGGGGTTGCAAATCATCCCTTTCCGCGGCGAATATTACGATATTGCTGAAGAAAAACGCGATCTGGTGAAAAATCTCATCTATCCGGTGCCCGACCCGCGCTTCCCATTCCTGGGGGTTCATTTCACCCGCCGGGTCACCGGCGGCATCGAAGCCGGACCGAACGCAGTATTGGCCTTCAAGCGTGAAGGTTACAAAATGTTCTCGATCTCAGCTCCGGACATGGCCCAATACCTCTTTTACGGCGGTTTTTGGCGGATGGCTTCCAAATATTGGAAGATCGCCATCGGCGAATATTACCGCTCGTTTTCCAAAAAAGCGTTCGTCGAAGCTTTGCGCAAACTGGTCCCGGATCTCGATATTAATGATTTAACCCGCGGCGGAGCCGGTGTGCGAGCTCAAGCGCTCACTCCTGATGGTGCGCTTGTCGATGATTTTCGTATTGTCGAAGCTAAAAATATGGTGCATGTCCTCAACGCCCCCTCCCCGGCTGCAACCGCTTCGATCGCCATTGGCCAGTCGATTGCGGAAATGGCGCAAAAGAATTTTGGGCTAAAGTAAGACCTTTCCTTACCGGCTGGTAAAAAAGGCGAGTTAATCTACCTGGATCATTTCTAATCCAGCGTTCTATGCTGTTTGGAGTCCCCTGCAGCCTTATGTGCAGGGTTGTATTATTCACATATCCGGCGGGCGTTGATGGTTGTTGGGGTTTTTGTGGTTAAAGGTGAAATAGTGAGGTTTTATGTTAAATTATTGGCTACACGCAATTTTATATTCAATTATCGTCAATCCGCTGCCTATGCGCTGCATTGGATAGTTTCTTGAGTTTATGGTTTAATAACTTCCAATCAAAAACGCTACCTGGGAGGGAATCCATGAAATATCGTCATCTTGGCAAGGCTGGAATTAAATTAAGCGCGCTTTCTCTCGGCGCCTGGGTCACTTATGGTGGGCAGGTCGGCCAGGAAATTGCTGAAAAATGCATGCTCGCAGCATACAATGCCGGCGTCAATTTCTTTGACAACGCCGAAGCATACGCCGATGGCAATGCCGAAATTGTGATGGGGAATGTCATCAAGAAGTTGGCATGGCGGCGTGAAGACCTGGTCGTCTCGACAAAGATTTTTTGGGGCGGTAAAGGCCCCAACGACCGCGGTTTATCCCACAAGCACATCATCGAAGGCGTCAATAACGCCCTACGCCGTCTGCAAATGGATTATGTCGATCTGGTTTTCTGCCACCGTCCTGATCCAGAGACCCCTATCGAGGAAACTGTGCGGGCGATGGATGTGATCATAAAACAAGGCAAAGCCTTCTACTGGGGCACCTCGGAATGGAGCGCGGGTGAAATCTTAAAGGCCGATGGCATTGCCCGACAGTACGGCCTCACTCCCCCCAGTATGGAGCAGCCGCAATACAACATGTTCCACCGCAACATCTTCGAGATCGAATACGATCCCATTTTTAAGCAATTAGGCTACGGCACCACCATCTGGAGCCCGCTGGCATCCGGGGTCCTATCCGGTAAATACGCCAACGGAATCCCCGCAGGCAGCCGCGCTGCGCTGCCTGGTTTTGATTGGCTGCAAGAGCACCAAATCACCGCTGAAAGAATCGAAAAAGTTAAACATTTGTCGGTTATTGCCGCCGATCTTGGCTGTACCATGTCGCAACTGGCACTGGCCTGGTGCCTGAAGAATCCAAACGTCAGCACGGTGATCACCGGCGCTTCCCGGCCTGAACAGGTAGAAGAGAACATGAAAGCCATTGATTTCGAGGATAAATTAACGCCGGAGGTCATGGAGAAAATCGAACTTGTGCTCGACAATAAACCCGAGCGGTATGTCGCCTAACCGGTTTTCTTTACGGTGAAACCAAAAAGCGAGACCTTTTGGGGGTCTCGCTTTTTTATAGCAGGATCGTAGAAAATTAAACCAGAACTTCGTCCGGAACACGCATGACTTCATTGGCCTTAATAACTTCGTCGGGCACATTGAAATCGAGTTCGGTACCAGTCATCTGCTTGACATAATTCTTTACCATCTGATCCCAGTACTTCTTGGTCACATAGTAAACGCGGGCGCCGCCCAGCTCATGCTGCACATCCGGCCAGGGGTAGGACGGTTGTGCCATACCAACACCCCAGCGGGCCCATCCATTGTAGCTTTCGTAGGTGGCCCACCATTCCTTGTTGCCAAGGATTTCAAAGCCGTAGTAGGCCTTTGCGTAGTACATGACCGCGCCGATGCGGCCGCCGCGAATGAGAGCCATGGTGTGCAGGCTGATATTGATATCTTCGTTCATCAACCGGCCGTTTGCGAAACCAGCCCACAAGCCGTCAATCAGACCCACCAGGGTGTAGGGATCCTTTAGACGCTTGCGGTACCAGCCGAGAACTTCTGAATAGACGCGGGCGCCGACAATGTCGTAGAAGTCGTGGTCGACTTCCAGGAATTTTTTCAGGTAATCCAGCATCATGGGGGCTTCTTCCAATTTCGCTTCGCGAATCAGAAGAGTCCGGCCGTCTTTTAACTTGACCTGGCAAACCGGCCAGGGTTTGAGATCCAGGGCTGGGCCTTGAAGAATAGCTTCAATTTCTTCAGCATCGAACTCAACGGTGGGTTGCGATGCTTTTTCAGGAAGGGGTACACGCATTTTGAGGTCTCCTCTATTAATATTTGGCGAAATTACGCCAGGTTTGCTTTAGAAATCGCGTTGAGGCTCTCAACATGTTTCTGGTTGGTCGCATCACCGAATTTCGTCTTGGGAAGCTCGGCTTTCTTCTTCATCATGTCTTCGTACTCATCGTCATCCACGATGGCGACGCAGCGGCCAATACTGGCCTCGCCGTCGACAAAGCGCCATGGGAAGAAACCGATCGGAACGCGGCGGTTGAGGATGAGATCCAGATCACCGCCAATGCACTCGGCATGGATGATCCCGTAGGGGAACATTTCCAGATGCATCAGTTGGTATTTCGAATCATCGTAGAATTCACCGATGCTCATGCCAAGTTTTTTCTTGAATACTTTTTCCGCTTGCCGCGCCTGGCGGGGCATCCAATCGCGGATGATGGTATTCATCGGGTGGTCCGCGCTGCCGCAGTCCAGGCCAATCCAGCGAATGTGCTTGGCCTTGCAAAAGTCAGCAAATTCCCGGTCAGGCCCTGGGTGCATCACCATGTAGCGAATTTCATTCGCGGTCGGTTGATCCCAGCCAAAGTGATGGTAACCAGTGTGAATGATGAGAATGTCGCCATCTTTGACCTCAACCCGGTCGGTGATCATTTTGCTGGTGTAAACGTCATAATCGCCACACACGTCGGAAAGATCCACAACAGCAGCGTCATGAACCAGGAAGTCCATCGGCAGCGAAGCCATGTCGCGGCCCGGGGTATGGAAGTGAATCTCACCGTCCATGTGCGTTCCAAGATGGTTCGAGTGAGTCACGACCTGCCCGTTTGCGCCGTTGGGGGCTAAACGTTTGAAGTATTTAACCTGCAGCGGCTCATAAGTAGGCCACGGCGGGGTACCGATTCCAAGAGGAATGGTTAAGTCAATAAACTTCATACTAAGTCTCCTTTCAATGGACGGAATTAATGTTTTGAAATCCGCTACGACGTTCTGCGGGGGTTCCCAGTATTAGGTAGAGACTGGCTAACTAAATCTCCCCTGTATAGACTGTTACAGGGGAGACCGGGTACGGCTCAACAAGGCGGTTTGTAGCCGAAACAATCCATGGAGAACATCAACCAGGCGTGCGACATCAAAATCATTCCTCGGGTCACTGGACAGTAAAGTATTTAACAAAACAAACAGATGGAATTGGTCGGTAAGGCTTTACCTTTAGAAATTATCTTATAAAATAAGTAGCGTGTCAACTGATGAACCTCACATAGATTGTCTAACAACCGGCAGAAACACGCCTGGTATTACCGTATCCGCAACTTCCATTGGTCGGCCGGCGGTTGATGTTTTGGCTCAGGGGAAAGAATTTATCATCCGAGGTGTGACATCTCGCGGAATCTTCGTTTCGGTTGATGAAAAGGCCATTATCTTTCTTTCCCGGGAGCGATTCAAAGGGCCTTTGATCGTCAACCTTCCGTGGGATCCGATTGTTCTGGATCAAATCGCGATTAAGGCGGAAGGGAAAGTTTGCCCGCATGGTTTCAGGTTTTTGTACCCAGATTTGTTCATCGACCTCTCCTCCGCTGAAACATGGTCTGCGGTAAATCTGTGGAGTCCGATTCCCCCTCCGGGATCGACAGCAAACCGTTCCCAAATTTCTGGTTTTCTAAATTTGCTCCAATCCAGGGCAAGCGCTCCGAATGAAATGATAGCGGCTGCACGCCAGGCCATTAACCCGGCCACCCTCCCCCAACCGGATGATGGCGACGAAACCTCAAAATATATCCATCAGGTTTACCGGGCCGTTCAAGCCAACGACTTGACTGCTCTGCAGTCTGCAGCTCACTATCTGGCAGGCCGTGGCCGGGGTCTCACACCCTCAGGGGATGATTTTTTGCTCGGATTAGTATACGGCTTATTTATGCTCCCCTACCGGTTCCAAGTTATCCGGGAGCCAGCATCCGCCATGATCGTCGCCACGGTCAAAAAACGCTCAACCCTGATTAGCGCAAACTTAGTCGAATGCGCCGCTGCCGGGGAGGTTGACGAACGCCTTGGGACAGCCTTCCAGGCCATGCTCCACCCTGAACTCCCGCCGGATGCAGCCATCCGCGGGATATTGGGTTGGGGCAGTTCATCTGGTATGGACGCGACTGCAGGAATGTCTGTAATTATAGCTGGTGAGAAAAATTAAGTTGTTTAATATATTGGCTATGCGCATCATTAAGGTGTTTGCTTAAAATATTTTGCCCGCAATTCATTGAATGGGTAACCGGACGCGTCTTTAAACATCACCCAGAATTTTTCCGCGCTCGATATTTTTCGATATTCCTGCTGCAAGTAGCGTTGCATGGCGGCATTATATGCCTCAATCCCTACCTGCTCACGCAACTCGAACAAGAATTGGGCCGAACGTAAATAGGTCGCATTCCGGTAGGCGATATAAGAAGGATAATCATAAATGGCCAGATCAATATAACCGACTGGCTGGTAAAAATTCACCCGGTACGCCCACCACCAGTCCATCTGATCGGGATAATAGTTTTCCAGGTATTGCAATTCAGCAAAAGTAGCCAGACCTTCGTCTAGCCAGGGCTCCATCGCCTGATCGCTTCCGACGGCTCCAAACCACCATTGGTGGGCCATCTCATGCACGGTGATCAGTGACAAATAACCATTGATCGTTCCGTCATACAGGTCGTAAAACCCCTTGCTGACGAAGTACAAGCCGTCGAACTCCATGCCGTCCAAAAAGTCCGCCTGGACAATACTGACTTGCTGATTCGGCAAGGGCCCAAACAACTCTGTATACAATGCTGCAGCCTGGGCGGCATACTCCAATACCGCCTGGTTCGGGATGCGGCTGTTTGGAAAGGCGTAGGCCATAATCGAGACACCGGCTGCTTCGGTTTCCAGCATCTCGTAATCCGCGCTGATAGAGACTGCGAACGTGCGCGCCTGCTGCAGTGCAAACTGATACTGATTTTCTGTGCGTTCTGCTGGACTGCTGGCTGCCACGACCAGTGGAATGGGGTTTCCCGTAATTTCAAGTTGGATATCAAAATCCGCCGCAGGGTAAACCAGCGACTCGCCAAAGATGGGCGGTGTATGGACGATCCACTGGTGTTGATCGTCCAGCGGCGGGATGAAAGCGTACCAGTCAACCAGGTTGAGTTGCCGCTCCGTATACCCGTAAGGTTGCGGCTTGTACATCTCGGACGGCGGCGGGATTGCCGGCAGCTTGATATCGTACTTTAAAAGTATCTGCAGGGGCTCATTCGATGAGCGCTCAGGCAGGTCAAACTGCAGTTGATTGCCAGCCAAAGTGAAATTTTCGATCAAGGTTTGGTCAACGGCTATGCTGTTTAATAAGAAACCGTTTGGGTAACGATTCGGTTCCACCACCAGCACCAGCGCCTGAATATCCGCTGGTAGGAAGTTAATCGAAATCACCTGCTCGATTTCAGCCGTTTTTTGGCTGTAATCCAGGCGGGCAGTAATGTCGTAACTCAGGGCGTATTCAACAGGACCATCCGGCGTGGGCGTGACCGCATCCGTCGGGTCGGATGTTGGCGATTCGGTTTCAGTCGCAGCTGGCGAGACTTCGATTGTCGGGCTGTCAGGCAGGGGCGTGTCAGAAATTGGGTTGGATTCAGTTGCCTTTCCACAGCCAGCCGCAGTCAGGGTCAGGGAAACAACAATGACGATGTTGAGTAGGTGGTGTCTTTTCATAACTGCGCGCAGTCGATGATTTCAGTGTTCAAACGAAAAACCAATCCCCACAGCGCACAGTATAATTGACCCATGGAATTAAGTCTAACCTACCTGAGGAGCCATGACTACCCCACCTTGCTTCGACACACTCGTCATCCTGGCTCGCCCAGGCGCTGGCAAATCCGAAATCATCGATTTTCTGAAAAGGACTCCGCCTGAGCAACGGCAAGAGACTTTCCATGTCGGACAAGTCACTGAGTTTGATGACTTTCCAATGTTGTGGACCTGGTTTGAGGAGGATGCTATCCTTGACCGGCTGGGGCATCCCCGTTTGCATACTGATTCGGACGGGTACTTTATCGGCGAGCACCTGTGGGACTTGTTAATAGAACGCTTATGCCTGAGTCACGCGAAATGGCTGCGCGACCGCAAACATGACACCCTGTGCCATACTGCGTTCATTGAATTTTCCCGCGGCAGTGAACATGGCGGGTATCGACGTGCATTCCAACACCTCACGCCCGAGGTAGCCAGCCGGGCTGCTATCTTGTATGTTAACGTATCCTGGCAAGAGTCGCTGCGAAAAAATCGAAGGCGGTTTAATCCCAACCATCCCGACAGCGTTTTGGAACATGGCATTGAGGATCAAAAATTAGAACGACTCTACCGTGAAGTTGATTGGGAGCAGGTATCAGCCCAGAATCCTGATTACATCACAATCCAAGGCATCAAAGTTCCGTATGTGGTCTTCGAAAACGAAGATGACGTGACCACCAGCCGGGGTGATGTGCTGGCAACCCGCCTCAATACTACTTTGGCGAATTTGTGGGAAACCTGGCGTAAATCCCGCAGTGAATAATTTATTCGACTTCGAGTAGTTCTTTCGCCTTTTTTGTCAGCTTGCCACGCTCTTCGGTATTCAGAATGCGTTTCCGAATGCGGAAATTGATCGGGGTGATCTCGAGCAGTTCGTCCTCCGCCAGGTACTCCAGCGCCTCATCCAGACTCATTTGCCGCGGTGGTGTTAGTCGAACTTCGATATCCTTGTTGGAAGAGCGCATGTTGGTCAGGTGCTTTTTCTTGCAGACATTGACCGGCAGGTCAAGCGGCCGCAGCGTCTCGCCAACCACCATGCCTTCATAAACTTCTACGCCGGGACCGAGAAATAAAACGCCGCGTTCTTCGGCGTTCTTTAATCCAAAATTAGTGGTCGTGCCGGCTTCCCAGGCGACAATGGAACTGGAATTGCGACCGGGCAGGTTTCCTACCAATGGGTGGTAGCCATTGAACATCGAGTGCATCACGCCGTTGCCGCGGGTGGCGGTCAAGAACTGGTAGCGGAAACCCAACAAACCGCGCGTCGGAATGATATAGGTCAGATGAACGGTGGTATCCGGATTGTTGATCAGGTCGATCATTTGACCTTTCCGGGTACCAAGCATTTCAACCACGACACCGACGGTGTCACCGCTGGTCTCTATATGCACTTCTTCGAATGGCTCAAGCAATTCGCCGTCGTCGCCCACACGCATAATCGCCTCAGGACGCGATACCTGAAATTCAAAGCCTTCGCGCCGCATCGTTTCAACCAAAATGGCCAGGTGCAACTCCCCCCTGCCCGACACCAGGAAGGTGTCGGCCGCTTCGGTTTCAGCTACACGCAAAGCAACGTTGTTGCGCAATTCCAAAAGCAAACGATCGCGCAGTTTACGGGATGTGCTCCACTTGCCTTCTCGACCGGTAAATGGCGAGGTGTTGACCCCAAACGTCATGCGGACGGTCGGTTCCTCAACGTGGATCGGCGGCAGCGCAATCGGATTTTCAGGATCGGCCAACGTTTCGCCGATTTCAATACCTTCAAGTCCAGAAATAACGACGATGTCTCCCGCACTGGCTTCTTCAATATCCACTTTTTGTAGCCCCTGGAAGGCGAACAGGTAGCGAGCCCGTTCAGGCACAATCGAACCATCGATTTTCATGCGCGCCAGCGCTTGTCCGGCCTGCACTTTTCCAGCGAAAATACGGCCAATGCTGGTTACTCCGCGGTAATCATCGTATCCAAGGCTGGTCACCAGGAATTGCAGCGGCGCGCTCAAATCCACTTTCGGGCATGGCACCCGACGTAAGATGGCGTTGAACAGCGGCTGAAGGTCAGGCCCCATTTCTTCGGTCAGCCCTGCCTGCCCGGTAATGCCGTTGGCATAAATCACCGGGAAGTCGGCTTGTTCATCGGTAGCGCCAAGTTCAATAAACAGATCGAAGGTAGCGTTCAGGCTGCTGGCAGCATCCGCGTCTTTGCGGTCCATTTTGTTGATGACTACCACAGCCTTGTGTCCCATTTCCAACGCTTTTTTGAGAACAAAGCGGGTTTGCGGCATGGGTCCTTCAGCTGCATCCACCAGGAGCAGAACCCCATCGACCATGTTCATCACCCGCTCGACCTCACCGCCAAAATCCGCGTGGCCCGGGGTGTCAACGATGTTGATTTTTACAATTTGCCCGGTTTCCGGGTCGGGGATGGTGATCGCTGTATTTTTGGCGAGAATGGTAATGCCGCGTTCGCGTTCCAGGTCATTCGAATCCATGACGCGCTCTTGCACGGTCTGGTTTTCCCGAAATACGCGCGCCTGGCGCAACAAACCGTCCACCAGCGTTGTTTTTCCATGGTCAACATGCGCAATAATCGCAATATTGCGAAGGTCCGTTCGTTCAATCATTTACGCCTACCTATACTAAACTCGCATACTAAACTCGCACGCGCGAGAAATTTACAAACCCGAAAGCCTGTTTCAAAACGACAAGGTGTAATTATACGCCCTGCACGCCAAATTGAACAGGCTTATAACTTGTGTCGAGGATTTGGGTGGTCATGGCAAGGAACGAAGCCATCCGCGCCTACCGACAATAACAATCGTGAACCGCAGTTGGCGTTTTTGTCGCCAATGTAGATTGCTTCGGTCATCTCGCTCCATCACAACGACAGATGAATTGTCATGGCGAGGAACGAAGCCATCTGCGCCTACCGACAATAACAATTGTGAATGGTCGTTGTTGTGGTTATAGCCACCTCAGATTGCCCCAGTACATTCGCTCCACAGCAATGACACTCTAAAAATAAATTATTATCGATGAATTCCTTTTCGCAGCAGCAGCAGGTAGATACCGAAGATGATCAGGCCAATGGAACCGGTATTGGCAATAAAGGAGGTCGCGTTCTTGGGATCTCCGCCAATATAAAGCCCCCACCCCACCATGGCTAAAATCCCGGTCGGAATCAGCGGCCACCATACAAATTTTGAGGTCACCACCCGTGAGAAAAGGATGATCAAAGCCCAGCCGATGGCGAAAATGGCCAGCATGATACCGGTTTTAGCCAGGGGGTTAAGTCCCATCGAACTGCCCCAGGCCAGATAAATTCCTGGGCCGGTCGTGACCATCAAACTTCCAGGAATGATCAAACCAAAGAGCCGCCAGTAAACGCCCCAAACGAGGAGAACAATCCCGGTACCCGAAACGACCCATAGAACAAAATCGATTACACGCAGATCGGACAGTAAAAATGCGATGCCGGTCGAAAATATGATCCCAGCGGGCACCAGCGCCCACCACGCCGGTTTGACCAATATCTTCCGTGACAAATAAGCAATTGCGACCCAACCCGTCGCGAAAAAGACCAACAACCAGCCGATATCATGGGCTAAAGACCGGTTGAATAATGAACTCATCCCGACAAAACCGCCCAGTCCGGCGCCTAGCAGTAAACCGCCAATCACCAGGAAAGTAAATCGCTGCATCCGCAACGCTTCTACCAGAAAAAATATTCCGAAAATAGGCGCAAACGCCAACAGCAGCCAGCCGGTTTTGAGGTACTGGTCAGCCAAAACCAGAATACCAACGGCAACCATCACAATACCAATCAGGTATAAAACCCCAGGGCGAGAATTCTTTGAATGATTATCGGTTGTTTCGCGTTCCATCATTTGGGCCTGTCGATTAAATTGGTTAAATAATCCCGTATTCGCGGGCTTTCAAGACCGCCTGCATCCGATCGCGTGCCTCCAACTTGGATAAAATGCTGGTCAGATGGTTTTTAACGGTGCCTTCAGCGATCACCAGCATATCTGCTATTTCTTTGTTGCTGGCGCCAGTCGCCACCTGCCGCAGCACCTCCAGCTCGCGGTTGGATAACTCGGATGCCAGTTCGACCATCTGCGCCCGTGGAGCGCGCGTCATGCGTTTGAATTCGGACATGACTTTGGCTGTTATGGACGGCTGCATAAAATACTCGCCGCGCGACGCCGCCCGAATGGCTTCGCACAATTTTTCCGAAGTAACATCCTTCAACAGGTAACCCACTGCGCCTGCCCGCAGACCGTCAAACACGGTCTCGTCATCGTCGAAAGTGGTCAGCACGATCACGCGCAGGTTGGGAAACAAATCACGCAGCCGGCGCGTAGCGGTAACGCCGTCCATCACCGGCATACGCAAATCCATTAAGGCTACATCCGGCTGGGTGGTGGCTGCCAGGCGCAACGCTTCCTCACCATTGGCGGCTTCGCTAACCACTTGGAAATCCGGCTGGACTTCCAGCAAGGTGCGCAGCCCTTCCCGGAATAATGACTGGTCGTCAACCAGTAAGACTTTGATAATTTGATTCATGCCGGCACCTTGATGTCAAATGCAAATCCGCCTTGTTTGGATGGTCCAATTTCCACTTCCCCGCCAACACTGCTTACCCGCTCCTTCAAACCAAGCAGGCCAAATCCTTCCTTGTACTCTCCTGGCCCAATGCCGTTGTCTTCGACATCCAGCGTAACACTATCCGCTTGTGAATAATCCAGGGTAATCCACAGGTGGGAGGCCTTTGCATGGATACAGGCATTACTAATGCCCTCCTGAGCAGCCCGGTAGAGTGTCCAGCGGGTCTGTGGGTTGAGATTACGCTCTTCCCCATGAATGATCAGCTCCGGCTCAATTCCAGCGTTCCTGGCGCCTTCCAGCAAGCCGCGGATCATTTCTGCCAATGTCTGATGCCCGTCCACAGGTAACCGTAGGGCAGCCACGGAATGACGCACATCCGCCAGGGCTTCCTGGGTTAAGTTTTGGGCTTTGGTCAGGATTGTTTTGGCGCGCTTCTGGTCATTGGCGGAAACCGCTGAAGCTGCTTGAATTTGCATGTGGATGGTAGTCAAATAATGGCCCAATCCGTCATGAATCTCGCGCGCCAGGCGGTTGCGTTCCTTCGCAGTTGCCAGGTCCTCCGCCTGCAGGGCGAATTCCCTCAGCCGTTGATTGGCCTCAGTCAGTTCTTTCAACAGGCGCTCTACTTCCCGGCGCGAGGCTTCTTCGTTCAAAGCCATCTGGGTAAACACAACGATAAATACCACGCCGGCCGTAAATATTGGTAAACCCTGCCAGACTACTTCTACGGATCCGCTGTAGGCGTATACGGCCATCACATAAGCCAGCATAATCACAATGTGGGCAAAATATCCTGTGCGGCGCGGCAAGAGCACCACTGCGTGCCCAGCCAGCGGCATCAGCACCAGCGCGTTAAAACCCGCGCCCTTACCCAGAAAGACGATCAACCCACCCACGACAATTTGGATGGCAAAATAGAACAAAGAGAAGGGAACTGATTTACTCCTGGCGCAAAAGGCATAGCCGTATATCCCAATCGCCAAATAGGCCGTCCCCAGGCCAATCAGGAGGACGATTTTGAATGGCGCGGTCTCCTGCAGCGAGCTGAAAGTCGCAAAATAGGACGCCAACACAACGACAGCAAAAGCCAGGTCTGCATCTCCGCCTGTCCGGATTATCGATGGGTTGGTGCGGTTCATAGAGTTAATTATAGCACCCGGGTACCGCTGGTATGCTTGCCGGCCCGGTCGCCAAGTCCTATTTTTATTCATGACTTGCCAGGCCTGAATGGGACTGCGTATATGACTCCAATCACTACCATTTAGGTCGGGTTTGGTTAAAGTTTTATAGGACAAAAAATAATCTACCAAATTACAGGGATGGGACCATGAATATTCTAATGCTCTACCCAAAATTTCCAGATACCTTCTGGAGTTTCAAGCACGCAATCGAATTTATCTCTAGAAAAGCCACAACGCCACCGCTCGGGTTGGTGACGATTGCCTCGTTGTTACCCGCGGAGTGGAATAAAAAGTTAGTGGATATCAATATACAAGCCTTGCGACAAAGCGATATTGATTGGGCAGACCTGGTCTTCATCAGTGCGATGAGTGTGCAGCGAGCGTCCGTTGTTGAACTGGTGCAACGCTGCAAAAGCCGCGGAAAAACCATTGTGGCAGGCGGCCCTTTATTCACCGGTGAATATGACCAGTTTACAGAGATTGACTATTTTATTTTGAATGAAGGCGAAATCACCTTGCCGCCTTTTCTAGCGGATTATGCCAAAGGGCAGGCGAAAAGAGTATATTCCACCGCTGATTATGCCGATATCCAGACCACGCCATTGCCTGAGTGGAGTCTGTTGAAATTTTCCGAATACGAATCCATGGCGATCCAATTTTCTCGCGGCTGTCCATACGACTGTGACTTTTGCAACGTCACTGCGCTGCTGGGGCACCGCCCACGCACCAAGACCGCTACCCAGTTGATCGCCGAGCTGGATGCGCTCTATCAGTTGGGTTGGCGCCGCAATATTTTCATGGTGGACGACAACTTCATCGGCAATAAAAAAGTGCTCAAGCAAGAAATCCTGCCCGCGCTGATCGAGTGGCGCCAGGGCAAAACCGGCTGCCAGTTCATTACCGAGGCTTCGATCAACTTGTCCGATGATCCAGAATTAATGGATTTACTGGTGAAAGCCGGCTTCTTTTCCGTATTCATTGGCATCGAAACCCCTGAAGAAGCGTCGCTAACCGAATGCAACAAGAAGCAAAATCAACACCGCAATATGCTCGACAGCGTCCACCGGATGCAGAATGCCGGCTTACAGGTAATGGCAGGATTCATCGTCGGGTTTGATAATGACAATACCGGCACTTTCCAGCGCCAGATCGATTTCATCCAGCAATCCGGCATCGTCACCGCCATGGTCGGCTTACTCCAGGCACCGTTCGGCACGCGTCTATACAGTCGCATGGAGCAGGAAGGACGCTTGATCCGTCAAATGAGCGGCGACAACACTGACGGTACCTCGAATATCGTGCCACGTCTCGATGTTGACATCCTGCAGCGCGGCTACCGCAATGTCATTCAATCCATCTATTCGTCCAAGATGTTTTACGAGCGGGTTAAGACATTTTTGATCCATTACAACCCGGGAAAGGCCCCAGTAAACCTTCACATCAACGAGATACAGGCGTTTTTCAGATCCATCTGGCGCATTGGCATCCTTGGCCCGTCCCGTAAATACTACTGGGACCTGTTCTTTTGGACATTAGCGCATTACCCGAAAAAGTTCGCCCTGGCGATTACCATGACGATTTACGGCTACCATTTCCAAAAGATCAGTGCAAAGGCAGTGACGCGTTCGATACACCAACCCATCAGCCAGCCGGCATAAAAGTTGCCAACATTAAATCGCAATGGGTAGGGAACGACGCCCTCGCCGTTCTTTCCTGTTAGTTCCCAGCGCCTACTTTCGCGCCGAGGAAAAAGTTCGGGGCTGTCTAAAAAGTAAAATCAGGCGGGCCTTTTCAATCGAAAACTGGAAATAATAAAAGGCAAAAAAAACTGGTGGTCA
>MGMG01000016.1 GCA_001796355.1 Chloroflexi bacterium GWB2_54_36
TCGGACGGGAAGTAACCCGGTTATAAATTAATATCGGCCGCGCATTTGCATAGGCACTGCGGCGGTCATTTCCTCTTCGAAGGCGGGGGCAATTCGCACCACGCCGGCCTTGTATTCGGGAATCTTTGCCTGCGGGTCGACTGCATCGGTCGTCAGGATGTTGGCGGCCGCTTCCCAGAAGTGGAACGGAATGAAGACCACACCCGGGTTGGCCTTGGGTGTTACCTTGGCGCGCAGGACGATCGAACCACGGCGCGAAGTCACCCGCACCGGACCGCCGTCATCGATGCCTAAATTCGCAGCGTCAGCCGGGTTGATTTCCATCAATGCTTCCGGGAATAGATCGTCCATCCATGAGTGGCGCGTCATCGTTCCGCCGTGCCAGTGTTCCAGCACGCGTCCGGTACTCAGGACGAAGGGGTATTCATCATCCGGCATTTCGGCATTCGGCACGTATTCCAGCGGGTGGAATTTACCTCGTCCGCGCGGGAAATCTTTGATATAAAGGTAGGGCGTTCCCGGATGGTCCTCGGTGGGCACCGGGGTTTGCAGCCCAACCTTTTCGATATTTGCATAACGCACACCGGCATAGTCCGGGACATTGCCGCCCATTTCCGCCAGGATTTCGGACGGGTGAGTGTAATCCCAGAATGCCGTGTTGGGGCGTCCCAGGCGCTTTTCGATGCGTTTGGCGATGTCGCAGATGATCTGCCAATCAGCGCGCGCTTCGCCGCGTGGCGGGAATGCCTGGCGTACGCGCTGAACGCGCCGGTCGGTGTTCGTAAAGGTCCCGTCTTTTTCAGCAAATGCAGCTGCGGGCAGGAAGACATCGGCAAAGGCGCCGGATTCATTGATGAAGAGGTCTTGCGCGACCACAAATTCCAATTCTTCCATCTTCTTGCGCGTGTGATTCAGATTTGGTTCAGACATCATCGGATTTTCGCCCATGATATACAATGCCTGAACCCCGCCGGGGTGGACAGCAGAGAGGATTTCGGTGGTGGTTAGGCCGCGTTGGCGGTTCAAGCCACCGGGTTCGATATGCCAGGTTTTTTCCCAGCGCTGAGCGTTTTGTTCGTTGTCCACCGTCTGATAACCAGGGTAGTGCCAGGGCATGGCGCCGGAATCGGATGCGCCCTGCACATTGTTCTGCCCACGCAGCGGATTAAGCCCGGTGCCGCGGCGGCCAATTTGCCCGGTCAGCAGCGCCAGATTGATCAAACTGAGAGCGTTGGCTGTACCGTGAGTTGACTCGGGAATGCCGAGTGCCCAGTAGATGGCGCTTTTGCCGGCAGTGGCGTACATCCGAGCCGCGTCAATGATCAGTTGGCGGTCGACGCCTGAAATGGTTTCGGCATACTCCGGAGTAAACTTTTCCATCGAAGCGGCGAAGGCTTCGAAGTTTTCTGTTCGTTCTGCGATGAACTGCGGGTTATGCAGGTTCTCCTTCAGGATTACATGCGCCATGGCTGAAAACACGGGCACGTCGCTGCCGGGTTTGATCGGCAGGTAGAGCGCCGCGTAATTGACCATCTCAATGCGCCGCGGATCCACCACGATGAGCTTGGCGCCGTGTTTCTGCACCGCTTTTTTCATTTGCAGCGCAATGATCGGATGGTTTTCGGACACATTCGAGCCGGTCAACATGAACACGTCGCTTTCGACTACCTCAGCAGCCGTATTGCTCATTGCAGCCGAACCGACGGCCATTTGCAACGCTACAACGCTGGCGGCATGGCACAACCGGGTGCAATGATCGACATTGTTGGAGCGAAAGAGCGCGCGGTACATCTTCTGCAGCAGGTAGTTATCTTCATTGGTGGCTTTGGCGCAGCAGTAAACCGCCATGGCTTTAGAGCCATCGCGCCGGTAAATTTCGACCAGGCGATCGGCGGCGTAATCCAAAGCCTCATCCCAGCTAGCCTCGCGCCATTCGGAGCGGTCAAAAGCCTGGGTGCGCGAGCCGGCAACCTGGCGTGTCTTGCGAATCAGGGGCGTGGTGACGCGCTGCTTATTATAGATGTAGTCGTAACCAAAGCGGCCTTTGACGCACAAATTGCCGTGGTTGACCACGGAATCAAAGGGCGAAGTCACCCGGTAAATAAAATCATCCTGGATGTGCAACTGCAAGTTACAACCAACACCGCAGTAGGGGCAGGTCGTTGAAACGATTTTTTCAGCTTTTAACATGATTCCTCCGGTCAGGCCTGATCGTTTGAGGGGACTTCGACGCGGCGCCGGCGGTTGCGGCGTTCCGAACGGGTCAGGTCCATAATCTCATCGGGGGTGTGGCCAAGTTCCAATAACCACTGTCGTTTGGGTTTCAGCGCCCCGGTAGGGCAGACTGCCACGCATTGCCCGCAAAAGACGCAGGTTGATTCAGGCATGGGGACTTCATAGAAGGTGCTGATCTGGGTATCATAGCCGCGGCTGGAGAAATTAATCGCGTAGGTATACTGGGCATCTTCGGCGCAAACCTGCACGCAGCGCCAGCACAAAATGCACTTGGCATAATCACGCAAGTACATGGGATTGTCGTCAATGGGCGTTGATACCCGGCTTTTTGCCTGAGGGAAACGTTCCCCATCCGCCTTATACTCCGCGATCATGGTTTGAATCTCGGGCGCATCCGAAAGGTCCACGGTTGATTCGAGCATTTCTAAAATTGTCCGGCGGGAGCGCGTGACGCGGTCCGATTGGGTCTGTACTTTCATGCCTTCACTAACATGGGCAACGCAAGACGGCACCAATACCCGTGATCCTTCCACTTCGACTACGCAAATCCGACACAGCGCGTTGGAGGTAGTAGCTTCGTGAAAACAAATGGTCGGAATTTCAATGCCTGCCTCACGCGCAGCCGCCAGAATAGTAGTGCTAGGCGGAACGGATATTTGTTTCCCGTCAATGATCAAGTTGATAGTATCGCTCATCACGGTTCCTCTCGGTTATTGCGCCAGAGCTTTGGGAGACCTAAACAGGTGCGGCCAGTGTTTCATGGCGCTCATGACTGCGCTGGCAGCGGTTTGACCCAGCCCGCACAACGATGCATCCGTCATCGTCCAACCAATGTCATGCAGCCGCTCCCAGTCGCCGGGGAGGACTTGTCCATCCATAATTCGCTGGATGACCTCGACCTGGCGCTGAGTGCCCATCTGACACGGGTAACATTTGCCGCATGATTCGTCGGCAAAGAAATGCGCCAACCGCAGGCAAATATCGCGCATGTCGCGGGTTTCATCGAACACCGTAATCACCCCGGAGCCTAACGGCAAGCCGGCTGCGCGTAGATCTTCGAAGCTCAGGCGTACATCCAGGTGCGAATCCAGCGCAAATGCTCCGGCAGCTCCGCCAAACAACGCCGACTGGAAATGATGCCCGCTGCGAACCCCCCCGGCCAAGTCGAAGAGCAATTCGCGGAAGGAAGTCCCAAAGGGGACTTCGTACAATCCCGGGCGTTCCACATCCCCCGAGAGGCAGAATAATTTTGGTCCAGGCGATTTCTCGGTACCGATCTTGCGGTATTCGTCAACGCCCATCCGCAGAATGAGCGGCACGTTGGCCAGCGTTTCCACATTGTTGATCGATGTGGGTTGGCCGAATAAACCGTGGGTGGTTGGATAGGGCGGCTTAACGCGCGGGAAGCCGCGTTTCCCCTCGATGGACTCGAACAGCGCAGTCTCTTCCCCGCAAATATAGGCGCCTGCTCCGCGGCGGATTTCGATATCAAAATTGAAACCGCTCCCGAGGATATTTTCGCCTAGCAAGCAGGCTTCGCGCGCTTCCTGTACCGCAATTTTCATCATCTGGTACGGACGTAAGTACTCGCCGCGGATGTATATATAACCCTTGCTGGCGCCGACGGCATAAGCCGCGATCATCAGCCCTTCCAGAATGGAATGAGGGTCATCTTCCATCAAGACCCGATCCTTAAAGGTGCCAGGCTCAGCTTCATCGGCGTTGCAAACTACATACTTTTGGGTGCCAGGAGCTTTGGCAGTCCCTTCCCATTTGACTCCCGTGGGAAAGGCTGCACCACCGCGGCCAACCAGCCCGGACATTTTCACCGTATCGATTACCTCCGCCGGGGTCCCTGCCAGGGCTTTGCGGTAAGCAGTGTATCCACCCCTGGCGACATATTGCCACAGGCTGAGTGTATATCCCACCCCGCAGTTAGCCGTCAGCAGGCGAATGCTGCCATCCACTTTTGTATCCGGACGGCGTGGGTCGCTTTCCACCATTTCTTCCCAGGTGCGGGCGTTGGCCTGGCCAATCGGCCGGCCGCTGACCAGCATTGCAGGGGCGTGCTCGCATAAACCAAGACACGGAGCGCGTTCAATGGTGACGGATTCCTCAGTGTGATTATTTACTTTAAGAAATTCAACGTGCTGCGTCAACCTTTTCAGCATAGGCTCTGAGCCAGCCATGGCGCATGCCGGGTCATTACATACGTGGATGACCGTTTTACCCACCGGTTCGCGGTAAAACAAAGAATAAAAATCGATGACGCCAAACACCTCAGCCAAAGGTACGTTCAGGCCGCGGGCAATTTCGGCTGCCACAGGTTCCGGCAGATAACCATAAATTTCTTGCGCTGCGTGGAGGGCTGGGAGAAGCGCAGTTCTTCCCTGGGGAGCGTATCCTCCCAATACCGCTTGTAGCGGGGTCAGGTCGAAATCGGTCATATGGCCTCCTGGTGGATTTTAGGCGATGCGGGGATTTGGAAAAGAAATCTTACCTTGAAAGGTATAATTATAATCAATGTCGCTTTCAATTGTCATTCAAGCGGGTGGTGAATCGCACCGAATGGGTACCAATAAGGCCTTGCTGCCATTTTTGGGGGTTCAGTTGATCGAAAGGGTGGTGGGCAGGGTCAGCCATCTGGCTGCCGAACTGCTGGTGACCACCAACCAACCCGCTGAGTTCGTCTTCCTGGGCTTGCCGCTGTTCCAGGATACCGTACCCGGTCAGGGGGCTCTGGCTGGCTTGCACACCGCGTTGTCGGCTGCCCGACTTTCCTATGTAGCCGTCGTCGCCTGCGATATGCCGTTCGCCAGCCCTGAATTGATCACTTACCAGTTGGATTGTCTGGTGAACGAACAAGTTGATCTGGTTGTACCGCTCACGAATCAAGGCTACGAACCCTTTCATGCAGTTTACCGGCGGGATACCTGCCTGGCAGCGGTGACAGACGCCTTGCAAAACGGGAAGAAACGCATGATTTCCTGGTTCGACCAGGTTAAGGTCAGAGAATTGGATGCCGGCGAAATACGCCGCTTCGATCCGCGCGGTCTTGCCTTTTTGAACGTCAACACACCGGAAGAATTCGCGGCTGCGGAGCAAATGGCTCAAGCCAGTGAAGGTTGAGCCGGGCTCTCGACGGTTTGAACCGCCCAATTTTCGGGCGAGTAGAGGCGTTCAGGGTGGGTGTACACGTTGCACTGGCTGCGGCGGGCGTAACCAACCAGGGTGATGCCAAATTCTTCAGCCAGCTGGATCGACATGGAACTGGGTGAGGTGCGCGACACCAGGATGGTTGCACCCATGCGCGCCGATTTCTGCAACATTTCAGAGCTGATGCGTCCGGTGGTAATGATCATGCGCGGACCCGGGGGAGCATGTTCCAGCAACAATAACCCGGCGATCTTATCGAGCGTATTATGCCGGCCAATATCCTCCGCCTGCGCTAAAATATCCACGCTGTCCGTCAGGATGGAACAGTGCACGCCGCGCACTTCGCGGTAAAGCTCCTGTTTTTCCAGCAGACGGTCCATCCAGCCAAGCAGCACATCCACTGAAACCTGCTCGCTAGAAACCAGACGCGCGGTTTTCTCCTGCGCTGCATCCGAGGTCACGCCGCCGGTACAGCCGGACGTACGGCGCCAGTGGGGCGGTTTTTCAACCGGATGGGTGAGCCATACGTCCACGTTGTCACCATTCTCACAGGGGCGCATGACTTCAATTTCATCCAACGAGTGGATGATTGCCTCGTTGAATAAAAATCCGACTGCCAATGCTTCCAGCAGAGTGGGGGTGCACATGAAAGTCAACCACAACTGTCCGTTCACCGTTAAACCAACATTCGCCTCGGTGATGATGCCGCCCGAAGACGGTTCCCAGCCGCGGCTGGAGATTTTGGTGTATTGAATGGGTGTAAAAGGAAGAGGTGTCATCCGTTTTCCTTGGTCAAATCTTATATCTTAATGTAATCTAATTCTATCAAATTTAGCTAAATCCTGCCTTAAAGAGCGGGGTATCCTGGCGAATGTGTTACAATCGGCCGCCCTGCTGAAGTTTAAATAAGGGGTAGAATAGACCTGAAGTTATGAAATTTTACTCTACATTGGCCATCAGACTGGTCATACCGGGAATAATTAGTGTTACGCTGATCTCCGCCTGTAATCTCCCAGGGGGAATATCCTTGGATTCCGTGAATATCACTGCAGTTTACCAGACCGCCAATGCGGTGGTGAGCCAGGGTATCCAAACGCTGCAACCCAATAACCCGACAACCGAAAAAACACCGCCACTATTGGTCATCACCCCCACACCCATGCAGGCGACGAGCACAGATACCCCCACGGAAAGTTTAACAACCAACACTGCGCAGCGCTGCGATCAGGCTGGCGCCGGCAATCCGCTGGACGTCACAATTCCAGACGACACCCGCCTGGTTCCCGGCGAGGAATTCACCAAAGTTTGGCGGCTTCTCAATCTCGGGACATGTGAATGGTCAACCGATTATGCGATGGTCTGGTTCTCGGGCGACGATATGGGTGCGGTGCGGGAGCAGCCTTTCCTGTCCACGGTGGCGCAAAGGGAAACGATTGACTTCGCTGTGGACATGGTTGCCCCGGCTGTTCCCGGTCTGTATTCGGGTTACTGGATGTTGCGCAGCGCTTCTGGCGACCTGTTTGGCATTGGCCCTAATGGAAACTCACCGGTCTGGGTGCGCATTCAGGTAGTGGCCGTGGAAACCCAGGTTCCAACCATCACCGCTACCGTGATACCGACATCCATTGTGCTGGCTGAGGGTTCAGGCAGCCTGCTTGCCGGCCAGGTTTTTGACCTGGACTCCGGGCAAACTACAGCCGATAATCAAGTGGATGTACGGCTGGAGGGAACCAATCCAGACACTCTCCAGTGGACGCCGCTTAACAATGCTCGCTTTGCAGTGTTTGGGTTAAATACTCCCGGCGAGTTGGAGTGCCAGTATGCAACAATGACCGACCAGCCGCTGGCTGTGAGTAATTTTGAAGCCGGAATTTATCTTTGTTACCGCACCAGCGAGGGACTGCCGGGTATGCTCCAGATCGCGAGTTTGCCTGTCGATGGTTCACCTTTGACCTTAAATTTTACAACCTGGGCTGTTCCCTAAAAAGACTTTTTATATTTGAGGAGATTGCTGCATGAACCTGGACGATACCAGCCGGTTTAAAGAATTGGATTCGTTGAATATGCTGGGGGAGGTGGACGGTCTGCCGGATCAACTGGAAAAGGCTTGGTCGCTCGGTAATCGCCTTGAGCTCCCGGCGCTGCCCGGAATTAGCCGTGTCCTGGTAGCGGGAATGGGTGGGTCAGCTATTGGCGCTGACCTGCTAGCAGCTTATATAGAGCCATTCTGCAGCGTCCCGCTATTTATTCAGCGCGACTATACCTTGCCTGCCTGGGCGTCCGGCAGACAGACGCTGGTGATCGCTTCCTCGCATTCCGGCAATACCGAGGAGACCCTGTCGGTATTCGAACAGGCGCGCCAGGCTGGTTGCTCCTTATTCGTGATTTCAACCGGCGGCAAGCTGGCGCAGCTCGCGGACGAGGGCGGGATTCCGATTTGGAAGTTTGAACATTCGGGCCAACCGCGAGCAGCTGTAGGCTATTCCTTTGGGCTGCTGCTGGCTTTGTTTGCGCGGCTGGGCTTGATTCCCCCGCAGGATGGCGATGTCGCGGACGCTTTGCAGGCGCTGCGCGAACAGCAGGCCCTGTTGCGCATAGAGGTCCCCGCAGCGAAAAACCCGGCCAAACGTCAGGCCGGTCAAATGATGGGGCGCTGGGTGGTGGTGCTCGGCGCTGGGCTGCTGGTTCCAGTGGCGCGCCGCTGGAAAGGTCAGGTCAGCGAGGTGGCCAAAGCCTGGGGACAATTTGAAGCGCTTCCGGAGGCTGACCATAACACCCTGGCTGGAATTGAATTTCCGGAAACCATGCTCACCAATACCCTGGTCATTTTTTTGCGTTCTGCAGCCGATCACCCGCGCAACCGCCTGCGCAGTGAACTGACCCTGCAATCCTTCATGATGGCAGGCATGGCTACCGATTTTTACAGAGGTAAAGGCAGCACCCGTCTGGCTCAATTGTGGACCACCTTGCATTTCGGGGATTATACGGCCTACTATTTGGCCATGGCGTACGGAGTCGACCCGACCCCGATTTCCGCAATCAGCGGGCTCAAAGAGGCCATGTCGTAATTTGTAGTACCTGCTAATCATGAATTTCGACAGAAATCTGTTGAATGCAGCGCGCCGTGAATGGTTGGCGCTGGCGTTGACGATCCTCCTGGGCTTTTTGGGCGGTCTGGCCATTATTCTTCAGGCGCGTCAGTTGAGCGCTATTCTTTCGGTAGTTTTCATCGGTGGTCAAAACCGAAGCGCTGTTGCCCCGCTATTTGTCCCGTTGTTGATCATCCTGTTTGTCAGGGCGCTGTTTGCCTGGCTGGCGGATGCAAGCGCCGGGTTATTGGCAATCCGGGTGAAGGAGCGCTTGCGCAGCCAATTGGTTGGCCATTTATTTCGGCTGGGGCCTGCTTACGTGCGTGGGGAAAACAGCGCGGAATTGGCCAATACTGCCTTGCAAGGCATCGAAAATCTGGATGTGTATTTCAGCCAGTACCTGCCGCAGGCCGCGCTGGCTGGCTTGCTGCCGCTGGCGGTGCTGGTAGTTGTAATCCCAAGAGACTGGCTCTCCGGACTGATCCTGCTGCTGACCGCGCCGCTGATCCCAATCTTTATGATCCTCATTGGCAAGGCGTCCGAGGCAACCACTCGCCGCCAGTGGAGTGCACTCAGCCGGTTGAGTGCCTATTTTTTGGACACGCTGCAAGGGCTGCGCGAGTTGAAGTTGCTTGGACAGAGCGAACGGCGCGCCGTTAAGGTAGAGGAGGCTGCCGAGCAGTACCGCCTGACGACCATGAATGTGTTGCGGGTGACCTTCTTATCTGCGCTGGTGTTGGAAATGGTAGGCACCCTCAGCACTGCGGTTATTGCGGTACAGATTGGACTGCGTCTGCTGCGCGGCGGATTGGGGTTCGAACAGGCGTTTTTTATACTGCTGCTGGCGCCGGAGTTTTACCTGCCGCTGCGGCTGCTTGGCCAGCGCTTCCATGCCGGCGCTAACGGGATCAGCGCAGCCCGCCGGATTTATGCCATCCTGCAAACGCCTGTCCTGTTCGAGCCGGCCGTGAGCGTTAAAACGCTAGCAGATATTACTACCCCACCGCAAACGATCTCTTTTCAACAAGTCAGCTACGCTTATCCCGGTCAGGCTGGCCTGGCGGTGGAGGATGTTACCTTTCATCTGCGGCGCGGTGAGTTGACTGCGTTAGTCGGTGCAAGCGGGGCTGGCAAGAGTACCCTGGCACACCTGCTGCTGCGCTTTGCGCTCCCGACCGCCGGTCAAATTCTGGTGGACGGTGAGGGCTTAGGCAACATTCCCTCGGCAATATGGCGAAAGCAGATCGCCTGGGTGCCGCAGCAGCCGGTCATATTTCAGGGCACAATCGCTGAAAATATTGCGTTGGGAAAACCACTGGCGTCACTGGTTGAAATTCAGGCAGCTGCCCGACTGGCGTCGCTTGATCAGCGGATTGCAGCGCTGCCATCCGGCTACAATACGGTCCTCGGCGAGTTTGGCGCCCGGTTAAGCGGCGGCGAATTGCAGCGCCTGGTTTTGGCGCGGGCGTTTCTGATGGATGCACCGCTGCTGGTGCTGGATGAGCCTTCCGGGCACCTTGATCCTGCCTCGGAGGAGCTATTGGAGGAGGCGGTGCACCGCTTGTGCGCCGGTCGCACGGTTTTGATCATCGCTCACCGCCTGCCGACCGTTTATCGCGCCGACCAAATTTTGGTGCTGGCTCATGGGCGGATTGTGGAAAGCGGCAAGCATCCGGCTTTGGTTGCAGCCAAAGGGGTTTACGCCCGGCTGGTGGATGTTTACGGTGGGAACCGCGCATGAAAACCACCGGGCGCCTACTGCAATTCTTGAGACCCTTCACAGGCTGGGTGGCGCTTTCGGTATTATTGTCCACCGCCACCATTGCCAGTGGGATTGGGCTGCTGGGCACTTCAGCCTACCTGATCTCGCGCGCCGCTTTGCAGCCTTCGATAGCGGTTTTACAGATTGCCATCGTCGGCGTGCGGTTTTTTGGCATTTCCCGCGGGGTCTTTCGTTATTTGGAACGGCTGACATCGCATTCGGTTAATTTCCGGTTGCTGGCGCGGCTGCGCGCCTGGCTGTACCGCACGATCGAGCCGCTGGCGCCGGCTAAACTGCAGGATTTTTCCTCGGGCGATCTGCTCAACCGCGTCCTTGCTGACGTGGATACCCTGGAAAACTTTTATGTGCGCGTAGTGGCGCCGTACACTGCCGCCGGGTTGACGACAATCGGGATGGGGTGGTTCCTCGGCAGGTTTGACCTGAAGTTAGGGCTGATTTTAGCGAGCGGGTTAATTCTGAGCGGAATTGGCATTCCGCTGGGGGCTTACGCTATGGGTCGCAGTCCGGGGAAGGCAGTCGTTACGATAAAAGCGCGTTTGAGCGTCGCGTTGATTGAATCGATCCAGGGCATTGGTGATTTGATCGCTTTCAACCGCGCCGGGGAAGCCGTTGCCCGCTTGAACGGGTTAGGCAACAGGCTGGTGCAGGCGCAGCGGCGCATGGTCTGGGGCAGCGCCTGGATCAATGCCGGCAATGGGTTTCTGGCAAACCTGACCATGGTTTTAGTCTTGTGGCTGTCCATTCCGCTGGTTGCCAACGACCAACTGGAGGGTTTTTTGCTGCCGGTAGTGGTCATGCTGGTTCTGGCCTCCTTTGAAGCGGTTACCCCGCTGGCGGTGGCAGCTCAGTATCACAGCACCAGTCTGGAATCGGGCGCGCGATTATTTGAGCTGGAGAAGATTTCCCCCGCAGTGACCGATCCGACTGCACCTTTGACCATTGCGCCGCCGCTCCGACTGGAACTCCGCGATGTCAGCCTTTCATATAACGAATCTACAGATGACGCGCTGACGGACATCAGCCTGCGGCTGGAAACAGGGACGAAAATTGCGGTGGTCGGACCAAGCGGCGCTGGTAAAACTTCGCTGATCCATGTTTTGTTGCGATTATGGGAATTTGATCGCGGAGAAATTCTGTTGAACGACACGGATATAAGACTTTTTCGCCCGGCGGATGTCCGTGCCCAGTTTTCAGTCATCTCGCAATCCGCCTATATTTTCAACGCCACCCTGCGACAGAATTTGCGTCTGGCGCGTGCGGGTGCGAGGGATGACGAACTGCATACAGCTCTGCTGCAAGCCGGGTTAGCGGATTGGGCGGCAGCGCTCCCGGATGGAATGGATACCTGGGTCGGTGAACACGGGCTGCGGTTGAGCGGTGGCGAGCGGCAGCGACTGGCGGTTGCCCGGGCTTTGCTGCATGACACCCCGCTGGTTATTTTGGATGAGCCGACCGCCAACCTGGATGCCGTCACCGAAGCTGCGCTTATCCAGCAGCTGCAATCCGCACTGGCAACCAAAAGCGTGCTATGGATCACCCACCGCCTGGTAGGCCTGGAGTGGATGGACGAAATCCTGGTGTTGGACGGCGGCAAAATTGTCGAACGCGGTACGGCAGTTGAACTCATAAAAACAGGCGGGCTTTACGCCCGCCTGCATCAAATTCAGCAGCGCGTGATACCGGCTACTTTTTCATCGCTGTCATCATTGTGATGCGCACAGCGATGCGGTTGATCTCTTTGAGCTTACTGATCAACTCTTCGGGTTGATTTTGAGCTTCGGTTTGGGCAATCAAGCCGCTCAACATCTGAGTGAATTCCGGCGTCACCATTTCGGCTTTAGACTGCATCAATTTCATCCGCTCGTCGTAAGATTCGAGCTCCAATAGCTGTTCGATGAATGTGATTTCCGGGGGCGGAGCGGAAGCTTCTTCAATTACAGCTGTGATCTTTTGCAGTTGGCCAATGCGGTTAAGGTCAGCAGCGGCGCGGGCATTTTTCAGTTCTTGATCGACCAGTTGCATGAAATATTCGTCGAGTTCTTCGATGTGCTCTTTGGTTGCTTCACCCGGGTTGGGCGACGCCAGAATGGCATCCAGCAGTTTGCGGGTTTGCTGCTGCTGAACCTGGCGTTGGTCATCGATCTCTTTGATATAACCGAGTAATTTTTCGCGCATCCCTTCGAGTTTGGTTTTCTTTTCATTCTCGAAGGTGTTGATTTTGTCGGTGAGCAATTGGAAGAAGGTGTAATCCAGCCCGGTGCGGATCAAGCTGACCAGGGTAGTCAGCCGCACTTCGCTGTCCGCCGAGTCGATGAAAATATCCACCAATTTCTCTCGAGTAAGCCCATCCTTGCTGGCTTCCTGCAGAGTCTTGATGACTTCCTGAGCTTCGCGTGACTGATCTTGAATTTTCTTGCCAACCTCCGTATTTTCCACCAGTTCCTGCTGCACGGCAGCCAGGGCGCGAGCGGAACGCTCATCGCCTTGCGCCATGGTGGCTTCCATCAGCCGGGCGAACATGCTGAAGAAATTTTCGTCAATCAGGGCTTCTTCCTGTTTGATGACTTCCAAGCGCGATTCAGCCGTCGGGATGGAAAGCAAACGCTGCAGCAAGGCCAGACGTTTTTGTTGATCATCGATCATCTGGCGGCTGATGCCGTCCCCCTCCAGGATCTTTTCGATCATGGTTTGGAAAGTGAGCATCGATTGGGGGCGCAGGATGTAGGCTTTGCGTTTTTCAAGCGGCAAGCGATTTACGATCTGGTTGATGAGCGGACCGATCACCCGTTCCTGCTCGTTTAAAGGCAGTCCCATTTCGGAGGGGAAAAAGGTCAACAGTAATTCTTTTTCGGGGTCGTGGTAAATGACTGGCGTCCCAACCATTCCATCATAGCCGCAGTTGGGGCAATGGATTACATTAACCTGACCGGAAAGCAGTCGCTGTTTGGCTTGCGGATCGTGGTTCAAGTCAAAAACCTGCTCGACCTCAGCAGCAACTGGTGATTTACAACGTGGACAACTGGTTTGGACTTTAGCCATGTACGGTTCTCGCGATTCTTTTGGTATCTGTAGATTTAAACGCAATCAAGCAGGTATTTCTTTAAAATGTTGAGTCTTGCCGGGTGCTCGATGTGCAGTTGAGAGCAACCATGAGAAGATGACGTTCTCCGCTCATTGCGCCGTCGAACGCAAAATTATACCATTTTTCCCGAAGGGAGCTAGCTCAGGTGCCGCTTTCCTGCCGGGGCAGCAGAAAACAGAAGCGCGCGCCTTTACCAAGCTCGGAATCGACCCAGATGCGGCCGCCGTGGGCTTCGATGATCGAGCGTGTCAGGTACAATCCCAGGCCAGCGCCCTTGGTGTGACGGGCAGCATCGGATGAGCGGTAGAAACGGTCGAACACGTGCGGAATGTCCGGCTGCGCGATGCCTGGGCCCTGATCGCTAACGCAAACAATGACGAAGTCCGGGCGAACCTGGCCGCTGACTTTGATTTCACCCCCCGGCGAATATTTGATCGCGTTTCCAATCAGATTGGTCATTACCTGGCTCATGCGGCTCTCATCCGCCAGGATTACCGGGAAATCGGCCGGAAAATCGCAGATGATCGTATGCTGCCCGGTCTGGGTTTGCATGCGTTCGGCTGTCCGGCGTGCCAGATCTGGCAGCAGGACATCGGAAGGTTTGATGGCCAGGCTGTTGGCCTGCAGCCGTGAGGCATCCAAGAGATTTTCGACCAGTTCGGCCAGACGGTCGGCTTCCTCTTCGATTACGGCCAGACTCTCTTTGACAATCGCGCGGTCCCAACGTGCATCCTCGCGACGCAGAGTACTGACATACCCCTTGATCAACGCCAGTGGAGTCTTCAATTCGTGGCTGATGACCGAAACGAACGTGCTTTTCAACTCATCAGCCTGGCGGAAATGCGTGATGTCGCGCACGGTCGCGATAATATTCAGCAATACATCGTCATTCGACATGAGCGGAGAATAAGTAATCCCCACGGGCAGCGGCGGCAAATCATCATCCACCTTAAGGTCGCCCTCGACGTATAAATGCGCATGTGGGGTAAGCGGCCAACCGCCGGCAATGGCTTGCTCCAGCGTCATATCCGTGGTCCGTTTAGCCCAGCGGATGACCTCCTCGTGAGTTTTCCCCTGAATGGCAATACCATTGATCCTTAGCAGCCGTTCCAAAGCCGGGTTACAGCGTTCCACTCGCTGCCCGGGCGTGAGGATCAAAATGCCGTCTGCAACCGAATCCAGCAGACCGTCAAGGCGCTGGCGGCTGCGCACCGATTGCTGGTACAACTGGGCGTTTTGCACTGCAATTGCAGCTTGATCGGCAAAACTACGCAGCAAGGCGCGGTCGTTGACTGAAAACGTATCGGCGTAAGAACGGAACATAAAAATCACGCCTACCACCGATTTATGCGTGACCAACGGCAAAACCACCCCGTTCAGCAGCCCGCGGGAAGCTTTATGCGCCAATTCGATTAAGCGGCGATTAATTTCAAGCAATTCGAACTGGTCTGCATCCTCGGCTTTGGAAATTTCAGCCAGGTACGGCACTAGGTATTTCAAGAAAGCATCGGGTAGGCCGTTGGAAACCGGAACGCTCCAGTTTTCCTGTTCATCACGCAAGGCGATCAAACCGGCCTGTCCGGCCAGCATTTCAATGGATATGGCTAGAATGCGCCCCAATAGTTTTCCGAGGTCGAGTTCCTGGGTGATTGCGCGCGAAATTTCGAGCATGTAATCGCGCTGGCGGACTCGAAAATCTGGGAGCAGCATGGGCAGTCCTGATTAAGCGATTTCTGTGTCCGCCTGGCTGACGAACAGGAGTTCGTCTTCAGCACGGGTTATCACCCGGTCGAAGATTTCCAACGCCTCTTCCATTTCGCCGTAGGTGGTGCACAGCGGCGGTGAAACGCGGATGACGCTGCGGCCGCAGCCCAGAGTAAGCAGCCCTTCTTCGAAAGCCAGATCGACCACCCGGTCACGCAGTTTTACTGCGGGTTCGCGCGTGTCACAGTCCTGTACAAATTCAACCCCGATCATCAAGCCAATGCCGCGCACCTCACCAATCGAGGGGTGGCGAAGCTGCATCTGGCGCAACTTATCCAGTGCAAAGGCGCCAACCGCCACAGCATTGTGCATGTATTCTTTTTCGATCAAATCGAGCGTTGCCAGCGATGCCGCGCAGGAGATCGGATTGCCGCCATAGGTGTTGCCGTGCGAACCGCGCGGCCAGGTAACCACGCTCTTGCGGGCAACCATCAACCCCAGCGGCATGCCCGAGGCGATGCCTTTGGCTGCACAGAAAATATCAGGCTCCACGCCGAATTGTTCGATCGACCACCATTTTCCCGTGCGGCCAGTGCCGGCCTGCACCTCGTCCGCGATCAATAAAATTCCATGTCGGTCACATAGGGCGCGCAGCGCCGGGAAGAAACCGGGCGGAGGTACGATATAGCCGCCTTCACCCTGGATGGGTTCGACCAGGATGCCCGCGACCGCGTCCGCCGGCACGATGCGGCCAAAAATTTCAGATTCGATATAGCGAACAACGGTCTCCCCATAATCTTCACCGTTGTTTCCCATCAGAATGGGGTGGTAGGGATCCGGGAAGGGTGCATGGACAACGCCGTTCATCAACGGATAGAAGCCGCGGTGATAAGCGGCTTTACTGGCGGTAAAAGTGACGGCTCCCATCGTCCGGCCATGGAACCCGCCCAGGAAGCCAATAAACTCGGTGCGTTTGGTATGGTAACGCGCCAGCTTTATAGCCGATTCGACCGCCTCGGTGCCAGAGTTGGTCATAAAACTGATCGCATCCTCCTGGAAGGGAGCAATATGATCGATTTTTTCAGCCAGCTCGATCCATTTGGTGTGATAGAAATCGGATGAAATATGAATGAACTTCTCTGCTTGTTCCTGAATGGCTTTAACAACCAGCGGATGGCTGTGTCCGGTGGAAACAACCGCAATACCAGCCGAAAAATCAAGGAACCGGTTTCCATCTACGTCCCAGACTTCAACACCTCGGCCATGATCCATCACAAAAGGATATCCGCGAGGATAGGATGGTGAAATGACCGCTTGATCGCGTTCGATCAAGTGATTGGCATTTGGCCCGGGCAAGCTGGTTTTCCGCATATTTCCCTCCAATGAAAGATGATGGATACAAGGTTGTTTCACGAGCTCCAGAAGAAGTTCTGGTTATTTCTTTAATATAGATTATAGCATCAGAAAAATTAGGTTCGGGGGTTACCCTAACGAACTATGCGTATAGCCAATATTCAAAAAGGAGCTAAGAAATCTCCCCCAATCGAATGACAACCTTACCCGAAATCGGTGGTTTCGGCCAGCGCCAGCGCGCCGATTAAACCGACGTTGTCTCCCAGGGAGGCGGTCACAATTTGGACCTGGTCGAGGTAGGAACGGCCAAGAATATATTCCTGCAGCGCTTTCTTGATCGGTTCAAGTATCAAAGCCCCGGCTGAAATTACGCCGCCGCCCAGAATGACGATGGAAGGATTGAATAGATGCAGGAAATCGGCGAGCGTATGGCCGATGTAAGTTCCGGCCGATGTAATGGCTTGAATGGCAAGTGCATCGCCATTGACGGCTGCCTGGCTGACATCAGCCGCGCTAGGGTTAGTGATACCGGACAGAGACGATTTGACGCCCAGGCTGATGCGTTCGGCCACATATCTGGCAATCGCTGTACCGGACGCAACCGCCTCCAGGTGGCCGCGGTGACCGCAGCCGCATAGCGGGCCATTGGGGATAATGGTGATATGGCCAAATTCACCGGCAAGGCCACGGTAGCCGACCAACAGTTTGCCATTAACGATGGCGCCGCCGCCGATACCGGTGCTGATGGTCAGATAAAGCAGGTTGTCATGACCTTTGCCGGCGCCGTAGCGCCACTCTCCCAGTGCTGCCAGGTTGGCGTCATTGCCAACCAGCACCGGCACATGGAATTGTTCTTCCAGTAGCTGGCGAATCGGCAGGTTGATCCATCCCGGAACGTTGGGGGCCTCGATGATGACCCCTTGATTCTTATCCAGGTAACCCGGTACTGCCACCACAATCGCTGCCACCCTGGTCTCTGTTGGCCAAATCTCTTTAAAGAGCCCAATCATGCGTTCGATGGGCGTCTGCACTTTATCGCGCGTGCGGATTTTCTTGATCCGCAGCGGAATGGGGTTCTCCGATTGGAAAACGGCTGCCCGAATTTGTGTCCCGCCTATATCCGCAACGACGTACGTTTCCATGCCCGCGATTATAGCACAGAGGTCTGAACCTGGTTACGAGGACTGCGGCAGTACTCAGGGTGAAGCGTATGTCTGACATGTTTGGACATCCTGGCTGAATCGTTGACTTACAAATAAAAGAGAATTATAAATAGGGGTATATGCAGTCAAGACAGAAATCCTGGTTAAGCCGCGTGTTTTCTGGCGCCCGGCCGCTCTTACGCTGGCTGGAACCAGGCATTGGTGTTAAACGCTACTTTTTTGTATTTCTGGCGGGCACTACCCTGCTTGGGGTTGGTTTGACATTATTGATATTGGATGTGTACCGGACGGCGCCGGATACCTGGTGGCTGCCTATTTTTTCTTCGCTTTCTTTGCGGGGATTGGAACGCCCGCTGCGGATTTTGATTTTTGGCGGAATTGGCTTTGGGTTGGTGCTATACGGTGTGATGGGCATTAACCGCTCGCTGTTGAAACCGTTTGTCCGGCCGGGGAAACAACTGCTGGACACCGTCACCAATTATCGCCGGCGCGACCGCGGCCCGCGGGTAGTTGCCATTGGCGGGGGCAATGGGCTGTCCTCGCTGCTGCGCGGAATCAAGTTTTATACCCACAACATCACGGCGATTGTCACGGTGGCGGATGACGGTGGATCATCGGGTGAGCTGCGCCAAAAATTGGGCGTGCTCCCCCCTGGCGACATCCGCAACTGTCTGGCAGCCCTGTCTGACGATGAAGAGTTGATCACGCAGTTATTCAAGTACCGCTTTGGCGAATCGGCCGGGTTGAACGGTCACAGCCTTGGCAATCTCTTGATCACCGCGCTTTCTGACATCACCGGGAGTTTTGAAACTGCGGTGGCTGAATCGGGAAAGGTGCTGGCGGTGCGCGGGCGCGTGCTTCCCTCCACGCTGCATGATGTTAAGCTGGTCGCCGACCTGCATCAGGTTGGAGCAGACCGCGAGGTGCGGGTGAAAGGCGAAAGCAACATCCCCACCACGCCGGGCAAGGTGCAGCAAGTCTGGTTGGACCCGAATAATCCCGAAGCCTACCCGCCAGCCATTCAGGCAATCCTGGGCGCGGAGTTGATCATCATCGGTCCTGGGAGTCTGTTTACCAGCATTCTGCCCAATCTCCTGGTGCCGGATATCGCCGCTGCCTTGAAAGCCAGTCGGGCATTTAAGTTTTACGTCTGCAATGTGGCCACCCAACCCGGCGAAACCGATGGCTTTTCCAGCTATGACCATGTCCGTACCATCGAACGCCACCTTGGCGGGAGGGTCTTTCATCTGATCGTGTGCAATTCCAAGGAAATGACCGGATTGCCCGAAAATGTCCAACAGGTGATGCCTGAACTAAAATTGGAAGAGAATTATGCGGTTTACAGCGCCAACCTGGTGGATGAAGAGCAGCCATGGCGCCACGATCCGATCAAATTGGCGCGCTCCCTCATGGACCTGTTCTATGAACGCACCGGTCCACAAACATTACGCGAAGATTACCCAAACCGGTAGGGGCTCCCCTGCGGGATGGGATGATACTCATTTTTGCAAGGACCTAGGAGGTCAATCATGACAGTAAAAGTTGGTATCAATGGGTTCGGCCGCATCGGCCGGCAGGTATTAAAGGCCATCATCGAAAACTACCCCAAAGAATTGGAAGTAGTCGCTGTTAATGACCTATTCGATCCAAAAACGAATGCCCACCTGTTCAAGTATGACTCAAACTATGGGATTTTTTCGGGCAGCGTGGAAGTCGTTGAAAGCGATCTGTTGATCAACGGCAAGAGAGTCAAGACATTTGCCGAAAAAGAACCCGGCAAGCTGCCGTGGAAGGAACTGGGCGTCGATATTGTGATCGAGTCCACCGGCGTATTTACCGATGCGCTGGGTGATCCGGCCAAAGGCAAAGCGGGCGCCCGGGCGCACATCGATTCTGGCGGCGCGAAGAAAGTAATCATCAGCGCCCCCGCCAAAAACGAAGACTTGACGGTCGTGTTGGGCGTCAACGAAGAAAAATACAATCCCGCCAAGCACCATGTTATTTCCAACGCCTCCTGCACCACTAACTGCCTGGCGCCAGCCGTGAAAGTCGTTCACCAAAACCTTGGCATTATCAACGCGGTGATGACGACCATTCACTCCTACACCAACGACCAGGTGATCCTTGATCAGGGTCATAAGAAAGAAATGCGCCGTTCCCGCGCTGCCGGCCTGAATATCATTCCGACCACGACGGGCGCCGCCAAAGCTGTGGCGCTGGTCATGCCCGAACTGAAGGGCAAGTTCGACGGCTTCTCACTGCGCGTGCCAACCCCCACCGTTTCCATCGTCGATTTCGTGGCAACGGTCGAAAAATCGACCACCAAGGAAGACTTGAACAATTTGTTCATCGAAGCTTCCAAGGGCAAACTCAAGGGCATTCTGGGCGTTACCCATGGCGAGTACGGTGACCCGCTGGTTTCGATGGATTTCAAGGGCGACTCGCGCTCCTCGATTGTTGACCTTCCCCTGAGCATGGTCATGGGCGGGAATTTGATCAAAGTGGTCACTTGGTACGACAATGAGTGGGGTTACTCCTGCCGCACCGCTGACCTGGCTGCCATGATGGCAAAATCGCTCTAGACGCTGGAATGACGTATTGGGCGCGGCTGCTTATTGCACCGCGCCCATTGGTTAGATCGGGGAGACTATTATGTTTAGCAAGAAAACCGTTCGCGATATGGACGTAAAAGGCAAGAAAGTATTCGTGCGGGTGGATTTCAACGTGCCGGTTAAGGACGGCGTGGTGGGGGATGACACCCGCGTTCAGGCCGCGCTGCCTACCATCCGCTATCTGTTGGAGAACGGGGCGGCAGTTATTTTGGCCTCGCATTTAGGGCGGCCTAAAGGCGGACCCGACCCCAAGTTTTCGCTCAAACCGGTTGCGGATCACCTGAGTAAACTGCTTGCGATGCCGGTTGCCTTTGCGGAAGATTGCATTGGCCCGGTGGCTGAAAAAGCCGCCAAAGCTTTGAAGCCAGGCCAGGTGCTGGTGTTGGAAAATACCCGTTTCCATCCCGAAGAAGAGAAAAACGGGGTTGAAATGTCTGAAGCCCTGGCTGGGCTGGCGGATGTTTTTGTCAATGACGCCTTTGGCAGCGCGCACCGCGCGCATGCCTCGACGGCTGGCATTGCAGCCTTTTTGCCGTCGGTCGCTGGTTTCCTCATGGAAAAAGAAATCCAATACCTGGGTCAGGCCATCGACGACCCGAAACGCCCGTTCGTTGCCATCCTTGGCGGGGCCAAGATCAGCGACAAAATTGGCGTCATCCGTAATCTGCTTCAGAAAGCCGATGCGATCCTGGTCGGCGGCGGTATGGCCAATACTTTCTTCAAAGCTGAGGGTTACCCGGTGGCTGATTCACTGGTGGAAGATGAAGTGCTCGATACCGCTCGGGAGTTGTTAGCGGATGGAAAAACCAAACTGCGCCTGCCGGTGGATATGGTCATCGCTGATAAGTTTGATGCCGAGGCAGCCGCCAGGACCATGCCGGCCGGTCCGGTTCCAGTGGGCTGGCGTATTCTTGATATTGGACCGGATACGGTTAAGGCTTACGCTAAAACCCTCAAAGGCGCCGGTACCGTGGTCTGGAACGGCCCGATGGGCGTGTTCGAATTCCCGCGCTTTGCAGTCGGGACGTTTGGCGTTGCCAAAGCGGTCGCTGATAGCGGCGCGGTCAGTGTAGTGGGCGGCGGCGACTCCGTGGCAGCCATCAACGAGTCGGGGCTGGCAGATAAAATCACCCATATTTCGACCGGCGGCGGCGCCTCATTGGAAATGTTGGAGGGGTTAACCCTGCCCGGGGTTGCCGCGCTGCTCGATAAATAGACATCACACATATTGTTGTACAATGGGTTCGGGAGAAATTTCTCCCGAACCCATTTTTATTCCTGGTGGGAGGAAATAATGAAAATGGTCGCTGGTAAGCGAATAAGGTATATTACTCTCTGAAATCGAGAAAATGAGCTTTGCTTCCATGGAAAATCATCTAAAATTGACATATTCTGGCGTTTTAGCAAAATACGGCGAACTACTTGATATTCCGGCGCATACGCAGCCGGTCACGCTGCTGGAAGGCAATACTCCGCTGATTCCCATGCCGCGCCTGGCGCAGGAACTTGGCGGCGGGTTTGAATTGTGGGTAAAATTCGAGGGCATGAACCCCACCGGTTCATTCAAGGACCGCGGTATGACGGTTGCCATCAGTGAGGCGGTCGGGCGCGGCGTTCAGGCGGTGATTTGCGCCTCGACCGGCAACACGGCTGCGTCCGCAGCGGCTTATGCTGCCCGAGCTGGCCGGCGGGCTGTGGTGATCATCCCACAGGGCAAGGTTGCAGCTGGAAAACTGGCAGGGGCTGTCGCCTACGGTGCCGAGGTGATCCAGATTGACGGCTCGTTCGATGATGCGCTCAACCTGGTGCTGGAAATCAGCCAGCACTACCCGATTGCGCTGGTCAATTCGCTCAATCCCTACCGGCTTGAAGGGCAAAAGACAGCCGCCTTCGAAATTTGCGACGTATTGGGCAGCGCGCCGGATTGGTTATGCCTGCCGGTTGGCAACGCCGGGAATATTACCTCCTATTGGATGGGATTCAAGCAATACCAGGATCTGCGCCACACCGGGTTACCGCACATTCTGGGCGTGCAGGCAGCCGGGTCGGCACCGCTGGTGCTGGGTCACCCGGTGGAACACCCCGAGACGGTGGCGACCGCCATCCGGATTGGCAGGCCGGCGCGCGGCGAGCAGGCTTTGCAGGCTGCTGAAGAATCGGGCGGGAGGATCATGGCGGTCAGTGATGACGAAATTTTGGCCATGCAACGTCAACTGGCTGCCAGCGGGGTGTGGGTGGAACCGGCCTCAGCAGCCGGGTTGGCCGGGTTGAAGCATGAACTTTTAGCTGGACGGCTCGACCTGAAGGGTCAACGCGTGGTAGCGGTTTGCACCGGTCACGGGTTGAAAGACCCGGATATCATCGTCAGGCAATTTACCGCCCCGAAAATGCTGCCCGCCGAATTGGCAGCGCTGGAGGATGCTATCATGGGGGGTGGGCGAAAATGACCCCCAGCGTTGTGACCGTTCGCGTTCCCGCGACAACCGCCAATCTGGGTTCGGGGTTTGATTGCCTGGCGCTGGCGCTGGACCTGTGGAACACCTGCACCTTTACCGTCGCACCGGGTGATATTCGGGTCGAGGTTGCGGGAGAAGGCGCCGGTCAACTGCCTGTGGATGCGCACAACCTGATTGCCCGCGCGTTTTTTGAGGTTTACCGCCGCCAGGGTCAACTGCTGCCGGTTGGGGTGCATGTTGGCTGCGAAAACTGCATTCCGTTGGGTTCAGGCTTGGGCTCGAGCGCGGCAGCGGTGGTGGCCGGCATTGCAGGAGCGAATGCGATTTTGGGCAATCCGCTGACCCTGCTCGATATTTTGCGCATAGCTAATGAATTGGAAGGACACGCGGATAATGCCGCAGCGGCGTTGTTTGGCGGGCTGACGGTGGTGACCAGTGATTCCACTGGTTTTCCGCTGGTACAAAAAATGGAGTGCCAGACCTGGCAGGTTGTGGCTGTATTACCGGATTTCGCGCTCCCCACCGTTCAAGCCCGGCGGGCGCTGCCGGCGGAAGTATCCATGCAGGATGCCGTATTTAATATCGGTCATTCATTGCTGGCAGTGGAAGCGTTGCGCATGGGTGACCGTGAACTGCTCTTTCGCGCGTTGGATGACCGGCTGCACCAACCTTACCGGCTCAAACTGATTCCCGGCGCTGAAGCCGCATTGCAGGCCGCCAGATCTCTGCGGGCGCCGGCCGCGCTCTCCGGGGCAGGTCCGAGCATCATTGCCTTCGCGAATGATAACGCGGAAGCCGTTCAATCGGCGATGCAGGAAGCATTCAAAGAGGCAGGAATGGCCTCGCGCGGTTGGTTCTTAAAAACAACTTCTGCAGGATTGAAAACTGAATTTCCATAGTTAAGATATTTTCAAGGTGCGTTCACCCCACAAAACTGCCCGGTTACTCACAATCCTTCGAATATAAAGGCTTAGTAGGGTGCGTTCGTACTTTGAACGCACCAGCGCATGCAGCCGTAAGATTCATTTAAGACAGCCACTTTTTGCTGTTTTTGTCTGAAGGGGGCGCTGTGTGAGACCTTGAAGACACGAAACAAAATTTATTCGCCAAATTTGTCTTCCCTCACATTCTCTTCAGCTTGACCCCATTCCAGATCGTATAATTTTAACCTGACGTACCGATGAAAACTTGACCACGGCCAATCCTTTACCTGATTCACGTAACAATGTTTTACCGGATTGAAATGAATATATTCAAAGTGACGCTCCAAATCCATCTCGTCTCGAATCATATGTTCCCAAAACCGACGCTGCCAAAGAGTTGCTTCATCCCGTTTTTGTTGGGAAACATTTCTTTTATTTTGACACTCGGCATACGTAAATATTGATGTGAAAATGTTCGCTTTATTTCTTTCCAGCGGTAGGAATAATCTGAATCACCTTCAGGAAGCGTCCAAATGCAATGCAAATGATCCGGTAATAGGCAAATAGCGTCAGTTGAGAATGGGTGTCTTTCACCCACTAATGAAAAAGCATCATGAAGTAGGTTGTGTGCAGTTTCAGAGATAAAAATAGGCAACCGGTTATAAGTGACGATAGTAAAGAAATAAGTTGTAGCATCTTTTATCCGGCGGTAGTTTGGCATGCGATAATTATATAGCGGCGCCAAAAGTTTCGTATGGAACACATACGATAAACCCCGGTGCGTTCAAAGATCGAACGCACCCTACTTCTTCTATGACCGCGCAGTGCGGCTGATCAGCCCAACCGAACCGACATTTTCACCCCAAAAAATGAAGCAGAGCCAGGATCAAAATAACTGAAATCTGCCAATGATTAACCCGTTGCAACCTTATCGACCAAAGAGTACAATCAGCCCCATCATCGAATTGGAGTTATGCGGATGGAAAACCCGTTTTACGTACCCGAAAGCGCAATGGCGATTGCGGCGCACCCGGATGACATTGAATATTCATGCAGCGGCACACTGGCACGCTGGGCTCAAGCTGGAACCAGGACTTATTATGTATTGTGCACCAGCGGCGATGTGGGGATTGCTACTGCAGGCATGACCAAAGCACGGGCAGCGGAGATCCGCGAACAGGAATCACGGGATGCGGCAGCCATCGCTGGCGCGAGCGAGGTGGTGTTTCTGCGTGAGCCGGATGGGATGCTGCAGGCCACGTTGGAACTGCGCAAGAAACTGGTACGCGAGATTCGCCGGCTGCGCCCGGAAGTGGTCATTTGTAGCGACCCGACCGTGGTGCTGGCGTCATCCGATTACATTAATCACCCGGATCACCGCGCGGCAGGCATGGCAGCATTGGACGCGGTTTTCCCGGCTGCCGGCCAGCCCAATCTTTTTGAGGAGCTGGAATCCGAGGGCATCAAAGCCCACAAGGTGCGCAAGGTTTTCGTCAACTCGTGGGAACATTCCGATCAATTCATCAACATCAGCGCAACCATGGATGTCAAAATTGCGGCGCTGCGGGCGCACGTGAGTCAGATGAACGGCAATGACCCGGCCAACATGCTGCGGCAATGGGCAGCCGAGACCGCCAAAGGCAAAGAGATGCAGTATGCCGAGGGGTTTAAAGTGATTCAACTGGTCAGCGATGAAGATTGGGTAAAAACGAAGGGCGTTGTTCTGCCTTAGGGCCTGTTATTCCGCAAACATTTCCAATAATACCGGATTGATGGCATCCCAGTTGGGCAGCAGCACATTGGCGCCCAGGTCCGTCGTCCAGGGATTGACCATCTCGCGGGTGATGGTCCGGTTGTCGATGCCGTCCGGGCCAGCCCGCAACACTGCCAACCCGAGGCGTGGCCATAAATAGGCAGGGATGTTTGTGTCAACCGATTGAAAAAACACATTGGCCACCGCCGGAATGCGCACCCAGGAAACCGGGTTGAACATTTGCCTGAAGGCGGCTTTGAGCAAAAACTGACCGTTTTGCATGCGAAAGAAATCGTCGCTGCCGGTTCGGTTGCGGGCAAATGCCAGCGCTTGTTCACCGTTGAGGTTGTACTGACCAGGAGCATAGCCAGCCATGGCGTCCGTAAGGTCGATATTCAAGCCGCCCATGGCATCCACGATTTCGACGAAGCTGCTGAACTTCACACGGGCGTAATATCGGACAGTCACCCCGAAATTAGTGCGCACGGTTTCCAACACGGCTGCCGGCCCGCTGCCTTCCTGATTGGCTTCGGCGAAGAAATGAGCGGTGTTTATGCGGTTCTCGCCAACGCCTGGGATGGTTACCCACAGGTCGCGCGGGATGGACAGCATATTCACTACCGGTTTAAGCGGGATGATGCTGATGAGGATATTGGTATCGGTACGGCCGACCGCTGACCCATCTGGTGTGCGGTCTATGCCGAGCAGCAAAATATTGGTGCGGGCGGGGAGGAAAAAATAAGCTCCCAGCAGGAGCACAAAAACCACCAGCAACGGCAAGCAGCCGCAGGTAAAACAGTTGCGCGTGCGCACCGGCGGTTCTTCGATTTCGATGGGCTGGTAATATTCGTTTGGGTCAGCCACTCGGTTTGGTTGGGTTGAACCCGGTTGAGGGGATTTGGGATCGATGGAGAGTCTGACCATAAGCCTATTGAAAGTAAAATTGATTGGGGTCGAAGTTTTGGAACCAGCCTGAGGCCCACAGGGAGATAAACCCGGCAGTTGCGATCACGCTCAAAATAAGGCCGATGACGCTCAGGACGATCCCGGCGATCGAAATGCCGCGGTTAGGCGACTTTAACCCGATGAACCCTATAATAATCCCGGCAATCGAAAGCGGCGCGCCGCAAATGGGCAAACACCAGGCGAACAGGTTGATCAATCCAAGCACCAGCGCGGTGACGCCTGCCCAACCACGTTCGGTGTTTGGGACTGGTTTCGGTAAGATTTCCGGCTCAAGCGATGGGGGTAATACTGTCTCGTCCGTCATTTTATCCTCCTAGCGGTACCCTTACATCTCTACTCAAACGGCCCAGCTGCCTTCTGCTCCTGCGTGTATTTTCTAGAAAATACTCGGGATGAAAAAAGCCCGCTGTTCTTATTGAATTATTATAACGGTTCCTCCAATAAAAAACGCGGGCTGTTTGGTCGTTCAACCGGCAATTATTCCGTCGCGGAGTGTCCCAACACGGCTTCGATCCGCTCCAGAACCTCGTTGGTCAGCAGGTCAACCGCTTCGGCAGCTGCCAGGTTTTCATCGAGCTGCTCCAGGCGGGTCGCGCCGGTGATTACGCTGGAAATTTCCTTGCGGCGTAAAATCCAGGCGAGCGCCAATTGACCAGTGGTCAGTTCCAGCTCCTGCGCGATGGCGGTCAAGCTGCGAACCTTGGCAAGCCGCTCTGGCGTGATGCGGTCGCGCATCCAGGCCAGGTCTTCCATCGAGGCGCGGCTGCCTTCCGGGATGCCCTGGTTATATTTGCCGGTCAGTATCCCCTGGTACAACGGGCTAAAAGTAGTCAATCCCATCCCCAGTTCGCGGCAGGTGGGCGCGACATCCTCCTCAAAGCGGCGGCGGTGGAACATGTTGTACTGCGGCTGTTCCATGCTGGGCGGGACCAGGCCAAACTGACGGCATACGCCTACCACCTGGGCAATTTGCTGCGCCTCCCACTCGGATGTGCCCCAGTACAGCACTTTGCCCTGGTGAACCAGATCATCCATCACCCGGGCAACCTCTTCGAGCGGCGTATCGGGATCATAGCGGTGGCAGAAGTACAGATCAACGTAATCGGTGCCTAGGCGGCGCAGGGAAGCATGGATCGATTCCATGACATGTTTGCGGGAAAGCCCGCGGCCGTTCGGTCCCGGAGTGGTCGGCCAAAAGACCTTGCTGGAAATTACCAGCGCTTCACGCGGCAGGTCTTTGATGGCTTTTCCCATCACCAACTCGGCCTGTCCGCCAGCGTACATGTCGGCATTGTCAAAGAAATTAATTCCCTGGTCGTAAGCCGTATGGATCAGGTCGATTGCGGCTTGCTGGTCGATCTGATTGCCAAAGGTAATCCAGGTCCCCAGTGAAATTTCACTAACCTTCAAACCGGAACGTCCAAGTCGACGATAATGCATGCTTCCCTCCCGGAATTGCGTTTATGATTGGAGCGGCCTAGCGTCCTTTATTCCAAATCGTGTATTTTTCCCTCGCCTAAAGCTTTGGATGCTTCACCGATGCCAAGCGGCTTCCATTTTTCCTGGTTGGCGCGCAACCGGTGCGTCCCGCCGCCGCGGTTGTGCAGCAGGTCAAAATTTTCGGGCTTGATGAACATATCCTCGCCATCCAGCAAGCCGCTCACCCCGCTTTGGCCGGGTTCAGCGCGTTTGTTTTGGCAGTAACTGCATGTTTTTGGGTCGTGTGGGGTGTATTCCAGTGGTTCCTCGTAGGTGGTGATGTAGCCCTCATAGTTGCGCAGTATGATCTTATGATCTGACATGCTGATCAGGTAATTGGGCATGACGGGGATCTTGCCACCGCCGCCAGGGGCGTCCACCACAAAGGTTGGGACGGCATACCCGGAGGTGTGGCCACGCAGCCCCTCGATGATCTCGATGCCTTTGGCAACCGGGGTGCGGAAGTGCCCGGCGCCTTCCACCAGGTCGCACTGGTAGAGGTAATACGGCCGCACGCGGATGCGCACCAGATCTTGCACCAGTTTGCGCTGGATGTGAACGCAATCGTTTACGCCGGCCAGCAGCACCGACTGGTTTCCAAGCGGGATGCCGGCGCGGGTCAAACGATCAGCGGCTTCCGCCAATTCCTTGGAAATCTCATTGGGGTGGTTGACGTGAATATTTAGCCACAGTGGGTGGTATTTTTGCAGGGTATCGCACAATTCAGGCGTCACGCGCTGCGGCATGAAGACCGGCACCCGGCTGCCAATACGGATGATTTCGATGTGCGGGATCTCGCGCAGGCGGCCAAGCAGTTCGTCGAGCAGTTTAGGTGCCAGAGTCAGTGGATCGCCACCGGAAAGCAACACATCGCGCACCTGCGGCGTGTTTTTAAGATATTCGATTTGCATATCGAATTCAGCGCGGGAGAAGGTGGCGCTCGGATCGCCGACGATGCGGGAACGAGTGCAGTAACGGCAGTAAGAAGCGCACTGGGTAGTCACCAGCATCAAGACGCGGTCAGGATAGCGGTGGACCAATCCCGGCACCGGCGAGTGGCGGTCTTCCGCCAGTGAATCTTCCATCATCCCGGTAAAGGGGACGATCTCCTCGGCGCGGGGGATAACCTGGCGGCGTACCGGGTCGTCCGGGTCATTGGGATCGATTAATGACACAAAATAGGGGGTGATATCCACCCGGAACAAACCCTGAGTTCCGAGCGCTTTTTTTTCGCTCTCGGTCAGGTTCAGAACTTTTCCAAAATCTTCAACGCTGTTCAGGCGGTTGCTAAGCTGCCAGCGCCAGTCATTCCACTTTTCATCGGGCACTTCGGCGTACAAAGGTGCACGTTTGGAAACAAATGGGGTAGGGGTCATGATTCCTCTCCTTGGGGAAAACGATCCTC
>MGMG01000017.1 GCA_001796355.1 Chloroflexi bacterium GWB2_54_36
CCGGCGGGCCCATGTAGAGCAACTCAAAGGCCATGCCATCCTTTTGCCAGCGCAGGGTTTTCAGGTAAGGATCAGACTCCCATACCGGGCCTTGCTCTGTGAGTTTCCAAACACCTTCCACGTATTCTCCGGTTGTGTTGCTGATTGCCACTTCTTCAACCGGAGCGTCAGGGCCTACCATGTTGCACAATTCACAATCCTCCGACCCAGGTACCGGTTCCTGTCTGAAAACCAATCCATTCGTATCCATATATCGAAAGAATATCCGGACGATCTTTGGATCTTCAATGGATGCGCCTGCAAAGGTTAAGTTTGATGGAATCCAGGAGGGTTCAAACACATCATATCCTGCCTGCAGTTCCACCTCAGTGATTTCCAGTTTGGCGTCGATGATGCTGGCTGGGTTTGGTGTTCTAGTTCCAGCAGCGGGCAAAGGGGGGGTCAGTTGGAAGGACTGGAGCGGGAGTTCGTTACTTTCGGTCCGGGTGAAGAATTGCAGCATACTTTGCGCCATGGCCTGCCCCTGGGGCGTGGTGAAAAATAGCACACCAATCAGGATGACAGCTAAAGCGATCCCGGCTACCAGCCGAGGAATTAATTTTTGACGTGTGTTCATTTTGGTACCTTTCAGTTCGGTTAGGTCACTCGTCTGAAGGCGGGATTCGATGGCAGGCCACAGGTTGATTTCCGCTTTTGGCGCTTTTTGCTCGGTCAGGTCTTTGAGCATGGATTGTATTTGTTTCTCATTCATCGTCGATCTCCTGGTGTTCGCTATTCTTCACGTTCCCTTGCAGCAATCCGTTCCGCAGCCGATTTCGGGCAGCATATAACCACCACTTGATGGTTGTCAGCGGCCGATTGAGATCCTGGATCATCTCGCGTTCGTTGTGATCCAGAAAATAGCGCAGTACCACCGCGGCCCGTTGCTCAGGCGTTAGTTCTCCGATTGCCTTCCAGATCGATTCGCGCATTTCGGCTGTCTCCACCAGTGTTTCCGGACCAAGGCCGGGATCGATCAGCCATTTGGCGGCGAACTGGCCATCCTCCGCTTCTTCCAGCGGCACTGAGCGTTTCTGTCGGTAGGCGGACTTGAGAGCTGCGTTGATCACGATACGCAGGAACCAGGGTCGGAATGGGCGGCCGTCATCAAACTGATCGATTTTGCGATAAGCCTGAATAAATGCCTCCTGAGCGATATCTTCAGCCTGATCCCGGTCGCGGACGATGAGGAGGGCGGTGTGAACGGCTTCAACCTGATATTTCTGCACGAGCGCTGCCAATCCGGCTATGTTGCCTTGTTTCAGACGAGTGATTGCAGGTCGATCGGATGCCAGTTCATGAGGAACTGGTTCCGAAGGGTTGGAATGTGTCATGACATCGATGCCTTCGACAAGCAGTTTTGTACGGTTCAACGAAAGGATCCTCTACTTATACTATCCTTTGACCCGGCGAAAAGATAGGCCGGAACACAGGAAAGTATGAATGAGCGGTAGGGTGCGTTCGGGTTTTGAACGCACCGATTTATGTTTAATCCATCTATACCGGTGCGTTCGACCCACATCTTTTGTGATCCACATCCTTTGCTCCCATTGACGGCGAGATATGTCTGGTCGAACTGCACCCTACGCCTGGAACCTGGGAACGCATGAATGAGTAAAGTCACCGCGAGGGACGAAGCGATCCACATCAATCTACCCATGATCACTAACCCTGACGGTAAATGCTGTTCATCCTAAACGAATTGATTCACTACGATTTATAGGGTGCAGACCCGATTAATGTTTTCACTCCCCTTGCAAAGGATTTCCCAAAGGTTTTCATTGCCATTGAAAACCATACGGGCAGCTGTTACGCCGCCCGCATTACATGAATGTGTTGAAATTGAATTTACTGGACCGACCGTGCGATTTCCAGCACCTGTTCTTTGGTGAAGGTCCCGCCGTACCATAAATCAGATGAGGTAATCAGCATTCCGATCTCCAGGCCGCCGGATTGCCATACGACTGCGTGGGTAAAGCCGTCATTTGACATATATTTGCCCGGCTGGCCATTAATGTCAACGGTCTCGCCGGTAAACCTATCCCAGGTCCCGCCAGGATTTTGCTGGAGGGATTGCCAGAGTGATATTTCTGCCACCCCAGGATCATACCCAATTGGATGGTAATTCAATCGAATTTCCTTAAGGTCTGCATTATAAGTACCATAATCGAACACGAAACCTTCGGGCAGGATTGCGGGTTTCAAAAGGGACAAACCGCTGATTTGCTCAGCTTCCGCAAAGCTTACCAGGTGATCTGCGCGAGGACCTTCAGCAGGAACCGATTGATCTACCATCGACAAGGCCAGCTCGATCAACCCCTCAGCGCTGCATAAATCCTCTCTTCCAACGCACCCGTAAGCATTGATTTCATACCAACGTTCTCCATCTGCCCAGCGCAAGCTGTATTTTCCGGTTGGATCCCATTTATAAGCAGTCTCACCTGGCTTGGCGGCATAAATGCCAACCACATACTCCCCGGGGTACTCACCCACCAATACCTGCTGGATCGAATCTTCCGGGACGCCGGCGCCGATAGATGTAAATTCACCACCCGGCCCTTGAAGGAGATAGAGGTAAGCGCCTCCACCGACTCGCTCGTAATTAATTTGAATATCATTGTTAACCTGTATGTAAATTCCCTCAAATCGCATATCGGTGGGATCAGCTGGAAATTCTTTAATGTCATACCCAACTTTCTTCTCAGCCCAAGCCAGCTTGCAGGCATAACCATACGGTTCAGTCTGGCAGGCTTGCGTTTTAGCCAGGGTAAATCCTTCGGGGGTCGGGAGTGGTGCTTCCGTTGGGGCTGAAGCCGCGGGCACCAACGTGACGGCAAAAGGAGAAGCAAAGGTCGGGGTCACCAGCAGGTTGGGCTCTGTGATAGGAATTTCAGTGACGGTGGCAATTTTGAAGAAATGTTTGATTGAATCCGCCAAAGCCTGGCCTTCCGGCGCTTTCGCGAAAAACATGGCCAGCAGCAGCACAGCAGCAAAACCCAACCCAAAGCGTAAAACAAACCCTTTGCGAGCGACCTTTACAGCCTGGCTGTCGGCACGCCGCATCAATTCGGCCTGGACGCGATTGACAAATTCGGCGCGAATTTCCGGGACGGCATACGCCTTACGCATAACCGCTTCAAATTGATCGAAAGATCCATTTTTATTCATGATTGTCCTCTAACTGGCTTTGGAGCCGTGCCAGCAAACGGTAGGTAGTTTTTTTGACTGCATCTTCATTGCGCTGCAGCAGATGGGCAATTTCGCGAAAGCTCATTTCAGCCAGAAAGCGCAGGCGCAAAAGCTCCTGTTCATCCTCGTTGAGCGTCTGAATCAGCTTTGCCAACAATGCAGACTGCTCCGCGTGAATTGCCTTGGCCAGTGGGTCGGTATCGACCTGGTCACTGGCAGTGCCATCGATGGAAACGTCAAATTTCCGATGGCGGTAATGGTCAATGACCTTGTTTCGAGCGATCCCGAATAGCCAGGAAGAAAAGTGCCCGTCACCGCGGAAGCGATTAAAGGTTTCATAGGCGATTAGGAATGTCTGAGCAGTGATATCTTCCGCTTCGTGGATGTTTCCTGTCCGATTGTATAGGTAGCGAAAGACCGGAGTAACGTAGCGTTGATACAGCGCGCCAAACTCATGCGGATCTTTTCTGGCGGCAGTGATGAGTGAAGTTAAGTCGGTTTCAGCGTCGGTTGGGTGGAATGTCAAAGCAAAGTCACTTTCTGCCATAAATTACCTTATCTCGTATGGGTCCTGCAGGTTTGTATTTGTTTGAGCTCGTTAATTATGTCGTGAAAATGGAGAGAATGGGACAAAATAGCATGTTTAATCCCTTAGTCAAGGAGGCGAATTCTGGTGAGTTCGACCCCCACCCATCCTCCCCCAAAATCCATTTTTTGGATTTTAGGGGAGGAGTCTTTATGTGGAACCTGGCAAGTCGAAGCGGGAGCGCACTGCGTTCCCTACAAAACTTTTTTCTCCGTGTCTCCGTGGTGTAGTCCCCCGGCTTGCCAGCTTTTCATATGGACGTTAGAATAAGACCCATATGGCACAACCGATATTCCTGTTGGCCTCCAACTCTCCGCGCCGCCAGCAAATGATTTCATGGACTGGATGGACCTTTGCCGTCCAGCCTGCCGACCTGGATGAATCGCGCCTGCCGGGTGAACCTCCGGCGGACTACGTACAGCGTTTGGCGATTGCCAAAGCCCGCGCAGTGGCAGAACAAACCGAAAGCACCCAGGTCATCCTGGCGGCGGATACGATCGTTGCGGATGGCGATGATTTGTTGGGAAAGCCCGCTTCCCCTGAAGAGGCGCGTCAGATGCTAGTCCGCCTGCGCGGGCGCACCCATCAGGTTTACACTGCGCTGGCGCTGTACGACTCCGTTACCCAGATGTTGGAAACGGATCTGTGCGTGTCGCAAGTGCCCATGCGCGCGTATACGGATGAAGAGATCGAGGTTTACGTCGCGACCGGCGATCCGTTGGATAAAGCCGGCGCCTATGCCATCCAGAATGCCGAGTTTCACCCGGTGGAAGGGTTTGCCGGCTGCTATGCCAGCGTGATGGGCCTGCCCCTGTGCCACCTGGTGCGGACGGCGCGTTTTTTTGGAGTCGAGCCGTTGACCGACGTCCCGGTTGAATGCCAATCTAACTTGAAATATGACTGCCCCATTACCACTGCAGTGCTGCGGGGCGAGCAAGCTGGCTAGCTGCAAGGCTGGACAGATGGAGAAATAAAACAATGAAGTTTCGATCAGCAATCTTGATTTTTATGGTGCTGCTGCTGGCAGCCTGCACTCCGGGTGCTAAAAATCCCCCGAATGGGCACGCCACCCCCACCTTGCGCGATCCCATCGTTAACACCACCACCGTCCCGGAGCCTGAGACGGCTGCCAGGACCTTCCTGGAAGCCTGGAAGGTGGACAACTACGCCGCCATGTACGCGCAACTGACTTTGCTATCGAAAGATGCGCTGATCGAAGGCGATTTCTCCAACCATCTCAAAGATGTCAGCGCCACCATGTCGCTCCAATCGCTGGATTTTGAAATCCTGCAATCGTTGATTAAAAATCCGAGCGAGGCGCAGGTGGCTTACCGCATGACCTACCATACCGTGCTGGTGGGCGATATCGTGCGTGAAACAGTAATGAATATGAGCCTGCAGGATGACGCCTGGAAAGTGCAGTGGGAAGACGGCATGATCCTGCCCGAGCTGCGCGGCGGCAACCACCTGAGCATGGACATCTCCGTGCCGGCGCGCGGCAACATTTACGATGCCAACGGCAGCGCCCTGGCTGCCCAGTCGGATGCGGTGGCACTGGGCATCATCCCCGGGCAAATCAATCCGGATACCGAAAGCGCGCTGCTGGTCGAGCTCTCCAACCTGACCAACCTCAACACCGACTATATCGCCTCGCTGTACGAATTTGCCCAGCCCGACTGGTACATCCCGGTGGGGGATGTCTCGTCCCAGGCGGTGAACCGCCGCTACGACGTGCTGTCGTCATTGGAGGGGCTGGTGATGAATTCGTACAACACACGCTATTATTTTGACCAGGCCGCTCCGCATGCGGTTGGCTATGTCCAACCCATCTCTCCAGAGACCATGGATGAGTACCGGCGGCGGGGTTACCGGGTGGATGAGCGCGTTGGCATGGCTGGCCTGGAGTCCTGGGGGGAGGAATATCTTACCGGTCAGCGCGGTGCCTCGCTGTACGTCGTTGACCAGCAGGGCAGCGTGATTACCCGGCTGGGGCAGCGTGAGTCTGAACCTGCTGATGAGGTTTACAGCACGCTCGACAAGGATCTTCAGGAACAAACGCAGCGCGCCATCGAGGGTTTCCGCGGCGCAATTGTGGTACTGGAGCGCGATACTGGCCGTATTTTGGCTATGGCTTCCGGCCCGACTTTCGACCCTAATCTGTTCGACCCGAACAACTTCAACAGCGGTTGGGTACTGGGTGATGTCTTCAATCAGGATACCGTGCCGCTGCTCAACCGCGCCACCCAGAGCGCCTACCCGCTTGGCTCCGTGTTCAAAATCATCACCATGGCGACCGCCCTGGAGACCGGGGTCTTCAATGAATTTTCGGAGTACAACTGCACCAGCACATTCACTGAACTCACTGGCGTAACCCTGTACGACTGGACTTATGAAAAAGAAAAACCTGCAAGCGGGTTATTGACCCTGCCTGAAGGTCTGATGCGCTCCTGTAACCCGTGGTTCTATCATATCGGCTTGGAACTCTATACTCTGGGTTATACCGAAGACTTATCCAAGATGGCGCGCGCTTTTGGCCTGGGTTCGCCTACCGGCATCGAACAGTTGGACGAGGTGGCAGGCAATATGCCCATGCCGGTCAATGACAATGACGCGGTGCAACTGGCCATCGGTCAGGGCGCCATGCTGGCGACCCCGCTTCAGGTGGCGCGCTTCATCGCAGCCGTTGGTAATGGCGGCACCTTGTATCGCCCGCAGATTGTCGAGAAGGTCACCACCCCCGACGGCGAGCCGCTGATCAGTTTTAAAGTGGACCCCCAGGGTACGCTGCCGGTTTCCGTTGAAAACTTGCAGATTATTCAGGATGCCATGCGCAGCGTGGTGGCCGATAACCGCGGCACCGCCCATTTTGCCCTGGCGGGCCTGCAGGTGCCGATTTACGGCAAGACCGGCACCGCCACCAATTCGACGGGCACCTCGCACGCCTGGTTCGCCGGTTACACCGGTGCCGGGCGTGAAGACCTGCCAGATATCGCCATCGCAGTGATCGCCGAGAACGCCGGCGAAGGGTCGGAGGTGGCGGCGCCCATCTTCCGCCGGGTGGTGGAAGCCTATTTCTTCGGCAAGCCGTCGCGGCTTTACCCGTGGGAATCGAGTTTCTACGTTACCCGCACGCCGACATCGGAATTTGATGAGACCGCCCAGGAAACGCCCCAACCTTAATTGATCGCTACAGGAACGCCTTCGCATGGATGAAAAAATGGTCTGGGGTTGGATTACCCGGCTGCTCTCCGGTTTTTATAGCGTGCAGACCGAACAGGGTACTGTTGTCTGTCAGTTACGCGGCCGCCTAAAAAAACACCGGTCGGCTGGCGATATCATCGCCCTGGGCGATCATGTTCGCATTCAACTCCAAAATGACGGCACTGGCTCCATCGAAGAGATCGCCCCGCGTCAAACGGCGCTGGTGCGTTCTGCCCCCACTGCGCGTGGGGTGTATCGTCAGGTGTTGCTGGCCAACCCGGATCAGGCGGTGTTTGTGTTCGCCTGTGCGCAGCCCGAGCCGCACCTGCGCATGCTCGACCGGTTTTTAATCGTAGCCGAGCAGCAGGGGATTCCTCCGCTGGTGGTGGCCAACAAAATCGATCTGGCGACCCCGGAAGTCATCAAAAAGTTCGAAACTTACCCGCCGTTGGGTTACCCGGTCATCTTCACCTCAGCCCGTACCGGTCAGGGGATCGACGAGTTGCGCGAACGTCTGGTGGGCAAGCTGTCGGCATTGGCCGGGCCTTCGGGAGTGGGTAAATCCAGCCTGCTGAACGCCGTTCAACCCGAATTGGGTCTGGCAGTGCGTGAAGTAAGCCAGGCGACTGAAAAAGGCCGCCACACCACGGTCATTCGCCAGCTATTTCCGTTGGACGCCGGCGGTTACGTGGCTGACCTGCCCGGCATGCGCATGTTGTCGTTGTGGGACATCCAGCCGGAGGAGTTGGACGGATACTTCCCCGAGCTGCGCGGACTGGTGCAGGAATGTTTATATAATGACTGCAACCATCAAAATGTACCGGGTTGCGCGGTGATCGAAGCCGTAAACCGGGGGACCGTGTCACACGAACGTTATGAATCGTATTTGCGCCTGCGCTTTGGGGAGGAATGATGACGTCGTCGACTGGTCTGCGCTGGGAAAAGATCGTTCTCAAATTACGCAATCCGTTTCGGCTGTCCTACGGCGTTTCCGAGACGCGCCAGGCCTTCTGGCTGCGTTTGCCGGGGGATGAGGGCTGGGGCGAAGGCACCATTCCGCCGTATTATGGCGTTGCTGACGCTGCCATGGAAGCCGTCTGGCGCGCTGCGGCTGAATCCGGGCGCGAATTGCCCGATAACCCGGCGGAAATTGAAGCCTGGGTCGGCACGCCGGGACCCGCGCCGGCGCGCTGCGCCCTGGATCTGGCGTTGTATGACCGGATAGGCCGTCAGCATGGCCTGCCGCTTTATAAGTTACTCGGTTTGCCCAAACCAGCGCCCATGCCAACCTCGTTCACCATCGCCATTGACACGCCCGCAGCCATGGCGCGCATGGCCGCCGAAAACCGCCACATGCCGATCATCAAGGTCAAACTGGGCAGCGATGACGACGAAAGCCGCTTGAAAGCCATCCGCGCTGCCCGCCCGGACGCCCGATTGCGGGTGGATGCCAACGCCGGCTGGTCGCTGGAAGAAGCAATCCATCAGGTGCAGGCGCTTGAAAGCTACGACCTGGAGATGATCGAACAGCCGCTGCCCAAAGAACAGATCGAGGCCATGGGTGAGGTGCAAAAATACACCCGCCTGCCGCTGGTTGCGGATGAATCGGTACAGACCCTGCAGGATGTAGAGCGTCTGGCAGCCGCCGGGGTGCGCGGCATCAATCTAAAGTTAATGAAGGTTGGCGGATTGACGCCCGGGCTGCGCATGCTCAAACGGGCGCGCGAACTGGGGTTGCAGGTCATGCTGGGGTGCATGGTGGAGACCTCGCTTGGCACTACCGCCATGGCGCATTTAGCCGGCCTGGCGGATTGGCTGGACCTGGACGCCCCGCTGCTGGTCAGCAATGATCCGTTTGACGGCGTGACTTATTCTCCCACGCTGGATCTTTCAATTCCTGAGCGTCCCGGGATTGGCGTACAATTAAGAAATGAGTAAGGGCATATCACGCAGGTCGGCATGATGGCCTGGTCGACGAACGTTGGTTTTCGGACTGCCCCCATCTGACAAATCCGAATGATTTGCACGCCTTCACGCACAAAGTGCCCTGCGGGCAAATCAACTCACAAAAAATGGCGGGTTTATCGTAGGTCGGTTTGAGTGGCGTTGAAACGGAATGATTTGATCAATTTCATGGCAGCCCCGAAAACCGACGCCTACGAGCCCAGGACTCTGTGACTGCCCCTGCTGAAGCCATCATAGGAGGAAACATGCGTGATGAAATCCAGGCGATCCTGGTTGATCTTAAAAAGCTGAATGCGGACGGCCGCGAGCATGTGTTCGATGTCCATATCGCTGCCCTCGATGACAAGCAGGTGGCACTCAGTGGGCGGGTATTGGCTGAGGCTGACCGCCAGGCGTTGCGTCAGGCGCTGCACACCCATCTGCCAGCGCTAACGGTGGACGACGCAGGGGTGCAGACTCTGCGCCTGGCGGAACCACGTTTGCGGTTTGTTGCGACCAACCTTACCAGCTTGCATCGCGAGCCGTCCTGGCTGGCCGAGCAGTTGAACCAGATGCTTTACGGCGCGCAGCTTGAAATTTTGGAAGAGCGGGAAAAATGGGCCTATGTGCGCTGCGCGGACGGCTATCTGGGTTGGGCTTACCTCCCCTATCTGACCGCCGATTGGCAGCCGCCGGCCACCCACCTGGTGACGGCTCCGGTAAGCCTGATGGCGGTTGAGCCGCAATCAGATGCGGAAAAAATTACCCGCGTGTTGGGCGGAACGTTCGTGCATTTGCTTGGCTTGCAGGGGGAGTGGGCAAACATTCAAGCCAACCGCAAGGGATGGATGCGAGCAGACGACCTGCGCAATCTGCAGAATATACCGGTTACTACCGCGCAGCGGCGCGCACAAATGATCGCAGATGCGGTTCGCATGGTCGGCGTGCCGTATTTATGGGGCGGTTCGTCTGCGTTGGGCATCGACTGCTCGGGGTTTGCCCAACTGGTACACCGCTGGTCGGGCATCACCCTGCGCCGGGACGCCGACATGCAGATGGCGGACGGCAAACCGGTCGAGCAGCCGCAGTTGCAACCCGGCGACCTGGTGTTCTTTGGCGAAGGCAGCGACCACCGCGCGATCACCCATGTGGGCATCAGCCTGGGCGGCTGGGACATCATCCATTCGTCCCGTTCACGCAACGGGGTGTACCCGGATAATATTCAGGCGGTGCAGGGTCTGCGCGAAAGCTTTGCCGGCGGGGTCACGTATTTGGGGTAAGGTGTGGCACGTGCCATGCTTTTAATCCCTCTCCCGATAGTTGCGAGTGCGAGGCACTTTTGAAGTGCCTTGCACCTGAATTAGGCTGCATTTGGCCGTCCTAAGAGCAGGTGCATCGCTCCTTAATCCGGGGTAGTTTGGTGTTGTTGTAAACCCAGGAGCAACGCACCCGATAGGTTTTGGTTGCATTTGGCTACCTAAGAGCAGGTGCATCGCTCCTGCCTCCGTGATCGATTGGCATTCTCGTTCGCTCAGGAACAACGCACCCGATAGGTTTTGGGTGCGCTGACTATACAACTATCTGTGGCTACGTTTGACAGATGCAAGGAATATATTTATAATAATTCTGCCAGATAATCAGCTATGCGGTGTTTTATCTTCAGGGATCCAAAACTTAGCTAGGCTTGACTGGCTGATCACGGCATGCCAAGGAAAAGTGAACATTCAACAGAAGAGGTTCTTACTCCAGTTCAAGATTGCTACAGAATCTCTAAATTCGTTATTGGTTATAATGAAGTGGGTTACGGTAAATGGGCTGGGTATTCGGACCTGAAATCCTGAATCCAGCCGTTTTTGTATATCCGTCATTCTTTTGTGCCCTGGAAAATACGCTGAAACACCCGGGGCAAACACAAGCAGGCCAGGTGTCAGGCGTTACCTGCAGTCAAAGGAGAACTTAACGGGAGATAAGGCGTTTCCAGAGCTATAGCAAACCAGGTTATATGTGACAAAAAAGGTCGCGAAAGCATGGTGGTGCCCAATAAATTGTAATATATCTGGTAAACTTTACCTATGATCGACCGTTATTTACAGCCAAATTAATTGTTATTTTTAAATTGGCTTATTCTTTGGAAGGAGGTGGTTTTTACTACAATCAATTATGATGCCGAAGTCGATGTCACCTTTTAACCCGACTATTTGTACGAGGAGGAGTTTGAATGTTTAAGAAGAGTTTTACGTTCGCATTTGCGCTTCTGATTGTTGCCAGTATGGTATTGGCAGCTTGCCAACCTGCTCAGACGACCCCAACAGAAGCCCCCGTTGTCGAACCGACAGCGGCTGTTGAACCGACGGCTGCCGAAGTCGTCCCCACCGAAGTTCCAACCCCCGAAGTAGTCCAAACCACCCGCAAAGGCGGTTGGTTGGATGAGATCGTGTTCTCGGTGGTCGCTTCCGATTCCGCCCTGACCCAGATCGGAGCTGGCGCCATTGACATCTATGCTAACGGCCTGTCCTCCAAGGACTTGCCTGCGATCAAAGATGCCGGCGTGAGCTACTCGACCTCCAGCGGCTTGTACTATGACATCCTGTACAACCCGGTAGGCCCGGAATTCACCGACGGTCGTTTGAATCCGTTCTCCAATCGCAAGATCCGCGAGGCGACAAACTGGCTGTTCGATCGCGATTACATCAACCAGGAAGTCTATGCTGGCGGCGGTCTGGCCAAATTCTTCGCCATCACCACCCAGTTCCCTGATTACGCGGACCTGGCGGATGTCGCCCGCAAGCTCGAATCCTACTACGCCTACAACTTCGACAAAGCCAAAGAAGTCATCACCGCTGAAATGGAAGGCATGGGCGCCACCCTGGTTGACGGCAAGTGGATGTACAAAGATGCCCCCGTCACCCTGGTCTACATCATCCGCAACGACTCCGACGGCACCCGCATCCCCATCGGCGAGTACACTGCCGCCCAGTTCGAAGCCCTTGGCTTCACCGTTGACCGCCAGATGAAGAAGGGCTCAGAAGCCTCCCCGATCTGGATTGGTTCTGATCCCGTCGAAGGTCAATGGCACCTCTACACCGCTGCCTGGTCCGCCACCGTTCTCGACCGCGACCAGAGCAACATCTTCCAGGAAATGTACCTGGACTCCAGCGCTCAGGGTATCCCTGCCTTCCTCGACAACGTCTCTGATCCTGAGTTCAAAGACCTCGGCGACCGCCTGGCCACCGCCGACTTCGCGACCGTTGAAGAACGGCACGACATGATGGCCCGCGCCCTCGAGCTCTCGCTCCAGGACTCGCTGCAGGTCTTCCTGATCGATGGCAAGGGATATATCCCCTATGTCAACGGTATGGTAGCCACCTCTGACCTGGCCGCCGGTATCGAAGGCGCTCAGATTTACCCCTACACCCTGCGCTTTGCCGACCAGGAAGGCGGCACGGTTCGCTGGGCCACCCAGGACCTGTTCGGAGAACCCTGGAACCCGATCGCTGGCTCCAACTGGGCATTTGACCAGGGCGCCATCCGCGCCACCCAGAGCGGCGACATCATGTACGATCCCTACACCGGCCTGGTTTGGCCGCTGCGCATCGAAAAAGCTGACGTCGTTGTGAAGGAAGGTCTGCCCGTTGGTAAGACTCTTGATTGGGTCACCCTCGAGTTCGCCCCCGAAATCACGGTTCCGGCAGATGCCTGGATCGACTGGGATGCCGCCAACCAGGTCTTCGTGACCGTCGGCGAGAAGAACCCCGAAGGTCTGACTGCCCTGCGCAAGACCACCCTCACTTACCCGGCGGACATGTTCGAAACCGTAAAATGGCATGATGGCGCCAATCTGTCCGTCGCGGACTTCGTCTTTGGCATGATCATGACCTTTGACCGCGCCAAGACTGAAAGCGCCATCTACGACGCGCAGGCCGAGCCTGGCTTCCTGCCCTTCCAGGAAAACTTCCGCGGCTTCAAGATCGTCTCCACCCAGCCGCTGGTGATCGAATACTACTCCGACACCTACACACTGGATGCCGAACTGAACATCCCGCTCATGTTCCCGACCTACACCTTCGCTGAAGGTTCCTGGGACACGATGGCCGTCGCCAACGCTGCGGAAGCCGGTGGTGAACTGGCCTACTCGGTAGACAAAGCCCTGGAAAAAGAGATCGAACAGACCAGCTTCATTGGCGGTCCGAGCCTCGAGATCCTGGCCAAATACCTGGATCAGGCCATCGCTGACAAAACCATCCCCTACGCTCCTACAATGAGCGCATACCTGACGGCCGATGAAGCTGTCGCTCGCTACGAGGCCCTCAAGGCCTGGTACGGTGAGCACAACAACTTCATGGTTGGCACTGGCCCGTACTTTGTAGACCAGGCTTTCCTGACCGAAAAGACCCTGACCCTCAAGCACTTTGCTGACTATCCTGATCTGGCAGACCGCTGGGCAAACTTTGGCGAGCCCAAGCTGGCTACGGTTGAACTGGATGGCCCTGGTCAGGTGAAGATTGGTGAAGAAGTCACATTCGACGTGTTCGTAACCTTCAATGGCGAGCCCTATGCGGCTGCCGAAATCAAGCAGGTCAAGTTCTTGCTCTACAACGCGCAGAACGAGATCGTGAAGGTTGCCGAAGCCGTTGCTGTTGAAGACGGCCTGTACAGCGTCGTTCTGGATGCTGCAACCACCGCCGCTCTCGAAGCTGGTTCCAATAAGCTCGAGGTCGCGGTTGTTCCGTTCACCGTCTCCCAACCGACCTTCACGTCCGTCGAGTTCGTAACGGCTCCGTAAGGCGGAACCAGTTCGTTTGTTTTTAGCATAACGATAGGGGCAAGTGTCTCACTTGCCCCTATCTATCCTAATTTTGAGGACATAAAATGACACAGGATACTCAAGCCGGCGTCCTCGGTGTACAAAAGAAGAAATCGACCTCAGCGTTTACCAGGGTGGCCCGTTTTATGGGTATCCGGGCGATTACGTTGTTCTTTACCGTGGTGATCGGGGTTTATACCACCATCCTCATCGCCAACATGGGTGGATACGTCGACACCATCATGCGCAACGACATTCGTGAACGGGTGAACCAGCGCGTGGCAGCCTCGACCGCCAACCAGAATATTTCAGCGGAGACCCGCCGCCAAATGGCCGATGAATTGATCGCCTTGGAAGAAAAACGGCTGGGTCTGAACACACCGTTTGCGATCCGTTCATTTCGCTACCTTACGGATGCGCTGCAGTTGGAACTCGGTCGGGCGCAGAATATGGTCAGCGATAATGGCTCGCGCACGGTGCGCAATATCATCCTCGAGCGCCTGCCAGCAACTTTGCTGTTAATGGGCACATCTCAGTTATTTTTGTTTTTTTTCAGTGTTTTTATCGCGCTGACTCTATCCCGTGCGTATGGTAGTTTTTGGGATAAGATGGTGATTACCCTTTCGCCTACATCCGCGGCGCCATCGTGGTTTTACGGCATCTTCTTTATCCTGCTTTTTGCTGCCGTGTTTAAGATTTTACCGTTTGGCGGCATGGTGGATGCACCCGTGCCCGACAATAAGTTTGACTATATTTTGAATGTGTTGAAGCATTTGATCCTTCCAGCAAGCTCACTGATTATTAGTTCGTTATTTCTTAGCATCTATAACTGGCGAACTTTCTTCTTGATTTACTCCAGCGAAGATTACGTGGATATGGCCAAAGCCAAAGGGCTGCCGTCGCGGGATATCGAGCGGCGTTACATCCTCCGGCCGACCTTGCCGACCATCATCACCAATTTTGCGCTATTGGTCATCGGCCTGTGGACCGGCGCTATTATTACTGAAACAGTCTTCCTGTGGCCTGGCCTTGGTCGAACGCTGTTCCGGGCGATCGGGTTCTTCGATACGCCCGTGATTGTTGGGTCGACCATCATCTACGCGTACCTGCTCGCTATTACCGTATTTCTCCTCGATTTTGTCTATGTTCTGGTTGACCCGCGCGTAAAAGTGGGCGGTGGAAAATAGCCATGAAAAACTTGAAAAAAAATTTCGCCGAGATTTCTCGCTACCCTTCAGCGGTTTTTGGTCTTTTTATAATATTCCTGCTGGTAGCCCTGGCAATCTTTGCTGTAATTAAGATACCTTATTCCGAGGCTGTTCGCCTGTGGCGCGGCGGCGAAGACGTCTGGTATATGAACCCTAAGAACGTCCCACCCGCTTGGTTTAACACTTTTAGGAAAACCAAGTTACCTGAATCATTTGCTATAAAAGGCGGGGAAGAGGGCTTTACCAAAACCGTTACGCCGAGCAGCCCGGATACAGCAGCCATTGATTTCGAATACGCCTTCGATTTCAATTACGATGTGTATCCACAGGAGTTGATGCTGTACTTCACCTCTACTTACCAGAGTAAAAATCCCTTCGTTTCCATCTATTTGATCACTCCGGATGGCGAAGAAATACGCATCGGTGACCTGGGCATCAGCGCCAGGCAAACCTTTCGCTTCTCGCAGGATGAAAAGCTGATCAAGCGGCTGGTGCGCGAAAAGCGCAACGACGACCCAATGCTCGGGCTATTCTCGGTTCCCGAGACCGACCCACCGGTACCACAAAAAGGCAGCTACAAGTTGGTTGTTAATGGACAAACCTTCGAGGCTGACTCGGACATCAATGTAGAATTTGTCTTCCACGGCCAATCCTACGGCCTGGCAGGCACCGATCACGCGCGGCGCGACCTGATGGTGGCCCTGCTGTGGGGCGCCCCGATTGCTTTGGCCTTCGGCTTGCTGGCTGCGCTGGCGACCTCGATCCTTTCGATGGCGATTGCTGCCATTGGCGCCTGGTTTGGCGGCTGGCTGGACGAACTCATCCAGCGCATCACCGAGGTTAACCTGGTACTGCCCTTCCTGGCGGTTTTGATCATGGTGGGCACTTTCTATTCCACCAGTATCTGGACCATTCTGGGCGTTACCATTTTGCTCAGTATTTTCACGGGTGCGGTCAAATCGTACCGCGCCGTATTCCTGCAAGTGAAGGAATCGACGTACATTGAAGCTGCCAAGGCATACGGCGCCAGCAATTTCCGCATCATATTCTTCTACCTGATCCCGCGCATGATCCCGCTGCTCATCCCCACGCTGGTTTCGGCTGTGCCAGCCTACGTTTTCCTGGAAGCGTCACTGGCTCTTCTTGGACTGGGCGACCCGGTGCTGCCGACCTGGGGTAAGGTGATCAATGACGCCCAATCCAACGGAGCTTTGTATAAAGGTTATTATTACTGGATTTTGGAACCCGCTGTGCTGCTCATGGTCACTGGTCTGGGTTTCGCGATGTTGGGTTTTGCGCTCGACCGCATCTTCAATCCAAGACTGAGAGGTATCTAGCAACATGGCGGACACAACATTGTTGCAGCTGGAAAATTTAAAACTGTATTTCAAAACAAGTCGCGGCACCGTACAGGCCGTGGACGGGGTGGACTTCACCCTGAATTCCAACGAAGCCATCGTAGTAGTTGGCGAGTCGGGCTGCGGGAAAAGCTCACTGGCTAAAGCCATTCTGCGTTTGCTACCGCGTAACGTTCAGGAATATTCCGGCAAGGTCTACCTAAATGGCAAAGAGTTGATGAGCCTGACGGAGGAAGAGTACCGTCAGCAAATCCGCTGGATCAAGATAGCCATGGTACCCCAGGCAGCTATGAACGCGCTCAACCCAGTGCTCAAAGTTGGCGAGCAGGTGGCTGAACCGATGATGGTTCACTTTGGCGTCAAAAAGGAAGAGGCGCTTGCCCAGGCGCAAAAAATGTTTCAGCACGTTGGCGTGCCGGCGGACTTTATCAACCGTTATGCCTTTGAGCTGAGCGGCGGGATGCGCCAGCGGGTTGCCCTGGCGATGTCATTGGTCACCACTCCTGACCTGATCATTTTGGATGAGCCGACTTCGGCGTTGGATGTGTTGACCCAGGCAAATATTTTCAACTTGCTCAAACGCATCAAGCAGCAAATGGCTACCAGCTTTATCCTGATCACCCATGATATTGCCACCTCCAGCGAACTGGCCGATCGGGCAGCGGTCATGTATGCCGGGCAAATTGTAGAGGTGAGCGATGCCAAGACTTTCTTCAGCCAACCGCATCACCCATACTCAGCCAAACTAATGGCCAGCGTGCCCAAGCTGCGCGGCAATGCGATTCCTGAATTTATCACCGGCCAGCCGCCCAGTTTGATCAATCCGCCGACTGGCTGCCGGTTTGCCGCCCGCTGCCCGAAGCGCTTTGCACGCTGCGTTGAAGAACCGCCTGTGGTTCAGTTGGATGGCAATTTAGTCAAATGCTGGTTGTATGTGTAGGGCGGGGTGAATAATGACGATTGAACAAGACAAAATTCAGGAACAGTTGGTTGTGGCTGACAACAACAAGAAGAACAGCACCGGCGCGCTATTGTCCGTCCAGGATTTACGCGTTCATTTTGAGCTGCGCAAATTTGGCTTTGGCCATGCCGGTTATGTTCGCGCCGTTGACGGGGTCAGCTTTGAGTTGAAGCACGGCGCATCGATCGCGATTGTGGGCGAGAGCGGTTGCGGCAAAACCAGTCTGATGAAGACCATCCTGGCGCTGTATAAGCCCACCGCCGGACATGTCATTTTTGATGGGAAAGACCTCAGCACGCTAAAAGGCGCTGATTTAAAGGCTTACCGGTCTGAGGTTGGATTTGTTCAACAAGATCCGTACGGCGCCCTGCCGCCGTTTATGACCGTTCAACGCATACTGGAAGAACCGTTGACCATCAACGGCGTGAAAGATAAGGAAGAACGGCTGGAACGCATCAGCAAGGTGTTGGAAGAAGTCAAGATGACTCCGGTCAATGAGTTCTTACCAAAATTCCCCCACCAGCTCTCCGGTGGCCAACAGCAGCGCATCGTTATTGCGCGCGCCATGATCCTGAATCCCAAGCTGCTGGTGGCGGATGAACCCGTTTCGATGTTGGACGCGTCGGTTCGCGTTGAAATCCTAAAACTGCTGCGCGGCTTGCAGGAAAAACACAACCTGGCGGTAATTTACGTCACACACGACCTGTCCACCGTGCGCTATTTCTCGGAGCGCATCTTCGTGATGTACGCCGGGCAGGTGATCGAGAAGGGGCAGGTGGATTTGCTGGTCAATAATCCGCTGCACCCGTACACGTACGCGCTGCTGCAGGGTACCTCCGATCCGGATGCCCATAACGCGACGGTGATGAAGGAAGTGCCGCCGGGTGAGCCGCCCAGTTTAGTGAACCCGCCGTCTGGCTGCCGCTTCCACCCGCGCTGCCCGAAAATCATTAAGGGCCTGTGCGAAGTCAAGGTACCGCCTGAAGTTGAGCCGGTACCCGGTCAATTGACCTCCTGCTGGTTGTACGAATGAGCTTTTTTACCCCCATCCGCATGTTGGTGATTGGTGCTATTTTCGTCCTGGCGGGGATGGTTCTACCGCTGTTGATGGTAGTAAAAGTGCTTGAGTCGACTCTGTTTTTGAACTTTTTTTCGTATGTGATCGGGCTGGTCGGAACGTTTTTTGGCATCGCCGGCGCCTCCATGTACGTGAAATACAATCGAAGGAAGTAGATAACGATTAGAAATTCGTAGGTTGGGTTGAGCGGCGGCGGGAAACGCTCATTGGTGAAACCGGTTTGCAGCCGCGAAACCCAACAATAATCAAATAATGCAACCAAATTTTCGGATTTCGGGCTGCAACATAGTCGTAGGTTGGATTGCCCACAGGGCACTCTGCGAGTGAGGGCGGACAAATTACCCCGGTTGATCACATGCATGGATCGCCCGAAATCCAACGTCCGGTCAGCCCACACGATGTTGGTTTGAGGGGTCACACAAGCAATTTTGCACAATCGCCGTACAATCCCCCTCAAGCCCTGTGTGCCCTGCCCACAGGGTGCCCTGTGGGTGTGGGCAAACCAACCTACAAAGACCGTTCATTCCATCAACTTTACACCATCCCATATATTTTCACCATCACCCCAATTTGCAGTGTAAAGCCCTTCCTTCACAAACCTGGAAAAGCTGGAATATGGCCAATCGGAGGGCGAATTTACCAGCCCGTGCTTTACCGGGTTGAAATGAATATATTCAACATGCCTTTCTAAATCCTTTTCATCGCGGATGAGGTGTTCCCAAAAGCGATGCTGCCAAACAAGCACGTCTTTATCGCGATTTGTCCAATTTCGAGTGAAACAACTTTTGATTAACCGCCAGCGTGTTGAGAAATCCGAGTCGTTTTCCGGCAGCGTCCAAACCGCATGAATATGGTCGGGCATAATCACAGTAGCCACAATTGAATATGGAAAATGAGGCATTATATATTTGAACGCCATGCGAAGAGTTTCGACCGCTTCCAGATCTGAAAATATCGGTTTTCGATTATAGGTCATCAGAGTAAAAAAATATGTGCCACCCGGGACATAAACTCGTCGATATTTCATGAAAATATTATAAAGGCTATCGTAGGTAGGATTGCCCACAGACATGGTGTGTCGGGTTTCGGGAGCACATAGGTGATTTCCAGATAAGACAATCATAGCCCCTCACTCGCAGAGTGCCCTGCCCACAGGGCACCCTGTGGGTGTGGGCAAACCGACCTACAAAATTCAATCCAACCTACGAACCCAACAACTCCCCGGCCCGACCAAACACCTCATACGCCGCTCGGACATCCTTTACCTGGTTGGTGAACAGAAAAATCCGGCAATTGCGGGTGTAACCCCAGTCGTGAAACACGCCCGTGATCGAGCCGGTCTTATGGTAGAAATCCAACCGGTCGCGCGGGATATTGCGCTTAAGCAATAAATCATCGGTATTCACCAGCAGCAGTGGTTCCACCCAGGCTTTTTCCTCTGACGCGAGCTGGTCGAACAGGTCGAAAAAATGCACTGCGTCCTTAGCGCTGACCCAGTTATCCAACCCGCGGTCACGTGCCTTAAAATCCATCAATTTGCGCTGTAGCTCCGTGCCGCGCAGGCCAAGCGCTTCGCGAAACGCCTGCTGCACACGCTCCAACCCGATACGGCGGATGACCAGGTTGGTGCACAAGTTGTCCGAGAGCGCCATCATCATAAGCAGCACATCATGGTAAGGCAGCTTACGCGCAGCCATTTGGTATGCAAAACCGGCGCCGCGCACCTGCGGCTCCGCATCCAGGTTGCAAATTTCACCGCGGTCCAATTGCCCTTGGCGTTCCAGATGCACCCAGGTCAACAGCAAGGGGATCTTAATGATGGAGGCGGAGGGAAACCGGTCGCAGTTACTTTCCAGCACGGCAGGCTGCCCCGGGCGCTTAAAATAGAAAGCATATTGAAGGTTTTGCTGTTTTAGGGCAGTAATTATCGGGTCGATTTCCATCCGCATATTATAATATTTGTCCAGTATTTACCTGACAATCTCAACCCTTTGTTTGACATCCCCAGGGTATTCAGGTAGAATAAACTTCAGGTTTAATCGCAAATAGGTAAAATTCGCGTTATCCCCCTCCCGCTGTAAAGCAGCCATCCGAACAACTCAGAGGTCAATTGCATGTCAGAACTATTAAGTGTGCAAGGCCTGGAAACCCAATTCCGTACCAGGGAAGGGATCGTCCATGCAGTTAATGGCGTCTCTTTCGGGTTAAAAGAGGGCGAGACCCTCGGAATTGTTGGTGAGAGTGGATGCGGCAAAAGCGTGACTGTTATGTCCATGCTGCGCCTGATTCCATCGCCCCCAGGCAAAGTGAGTGCTGGTAAGGCTCTGTTTCAGGGCAAAGACTTGTTGAAAATGAGCGATGACGAGATTCGCCATATTCGCGGATCGCAAATCAGCATGGTTTTCCAGGATCCGATGACCTCGTTCAACCCTGTGTTGACGATTGGCCGCCAGGTTTCGGAGCCGCTCGAGGTTCATATGGGAATGAACCGCAAGCAGGCCGATGACCGTGTGGTGGAAATGCTCACCAAAGTGGGCATTCCGAACCCGCGCGACCGCCTGAATGATTATCCTCACCAGTTCTCCGGCGGTATGCGCCAGCGCGTCATGATTGCCATGGCCCTGGTTTGCACGCCGCAAGTCCTGATTGCCGATGAGCCAACTACTGCGCTGGACGTCACCATTCAAGCCCAGATTGTGGAATTGGCCAAGCGCATTCGCGATGACCTTGGCATGGCGATCATCTGGATCACGCATGACCTGGGGGTCATTGCCGGCCTGGCTGACCGCCTGGCGGTGATGTACGGCGGTTATATTATCGAAACAGCTCCTATTCGGGACGTTTACGCTCACCCCAGCCATCCATATACTCTTGGTTTGCTAGGCAGCCTGCCGCGCATGGACGAATCGGGCCAGCGGCGGTTGGTTTCAATTGATGGGCTGCCGCCCGTGCTGCTGGAAAAACCCAATTTCTGCCCATTTGCGCCACGCTGCAAGTATGTGGTTGAGCGCTGTTGGAAAGAGAATCCGCCGCTGATGCAGATCTCTCCGGATCACACTGCAGCTTGCTGGGTCAATCCTGAGACCGGGAGAGAACGTTAATGGCAGCCAATGAGGTTTTGCTTAATGTTGTTGATCTGGTCAAGCACTTCCCGATCATGAAGGGTGTGCTGATCCAAAAGCAGGTCGGCGCCGTTCACGCCGTGGATGGCGTCAGCTTTGATATCGTAAAGGGCGAAACGCTTGGTCTGGTGGGGGAATCGGGTTGCGGAAAATCCACAACCGGCCGCGCGATTTTACAGTTGCACCGGCCGACCTCGGGCAGTGTTTTTTATGAAGGCAAGGATCTGGTCAAGCTGAAGGGCGAGACTTTGCGCAAGACGCGTCGCCGCATGCAGATGATTTTCCAGGACCCCTACGCCAGCCTGAATCCGCGCATGACGGTCGGCCAGATTATTACCGAGCCGATGCTGATTCACGACATGACTACGCAGAAGGACACCCAGGGACACGCAGAACGGCTGCTCAAGCTGGTCGGTCTCAATCCGGCGTACACCAGCCGTTATCCGCACGAATTTTCCGGCGGGCAGCGGCAGCGTATCGGGATTGCCCGCGCCCTGGCGCTGGAGCCCGCATTGATCGTGTGCGACGAGCCCATTTCCGCGCTGGATGTATCCATTCAGGCCCAGGTGGTTAACCTGCTGGAAGATTTGCAGGCCAAATTAGGACTGACTTACTTATTCATTGCCCACGACCTGTCGATGGTGCGCCACATCAGCGACCGCGTCGCGGTGATGTACCTTGGCATTATCGTCGAATTAACCACGCGTGATGAGTTGTATAGCCATGCGTTGCACCCCTACACGCAGGCGCTGCTCTCGGCCGTGCCTATCCCGGACCCGGCCATTGAGGCCAACCGCAAGCGCATCATCCTGACCGGTGATGTTCCTTCCCCGGTCAACCCGCCGTCCGGCTGCCGTTTCCGAACGCGCTGCCCGATCGCGGCTGAGATTTGCAAACAGAAGAAACCCGAATTCCGCGAGGTTACTCCGGGTCACTGGGTAGCCTGTCACATGGTTTAATCAGCGAATATTAGCGGTGTGGAATTCTTCGAGAGGAGGTGGTAACTGGGTAAGCAATTGAAGCTCTTATGTCAAAGAAACCAGACTGGTTTCGACCAATGTTTGTTTCCCATTTATCCTGTAAGGAGGAGAATCACATGCGATCCAAATTGTTTGTGTTCGTGTCGTTCCTGATCTTGGCCAGCTTCGTTCTCGCAGCATGCCAGCCTGCAGCGGTCACTCCCGAGAAAGTCGTGGAGACTGTTGTCGTCGAGAAAGAAGGCCAGACCGTCGTCGTGACTGCAACCCCGGCTGCGGAGCCTGCTGAAACGCCGACCCTGCGCGTCAACCTGGGCTCCTGGCCTGATATCATTGACCCGCAGAAGTCATCCTTCGTGAACGAAATTGCTCACCTGAAGATGATGTACGAAGGTTTGACCACCCTGGATGCTGAGCTCAACACCGTCCCCGGTGCCGCCGAGTCCTGGGAATATAATGCCGATGCCACCGAACTGACCTTCACCCTGCGTGATGGCCTCAAATATTCGGACGGCTCCCTGCTGAACGCCAAGCGCTTCGAGTACTCGATTTTCCGCAACGTCGATCCCGCCACCGCCGGTGAGTACGCTGCCATTACCGATGACATCGCCGGCGCGAAAGAATGGCGCTATGCCGAAGAACCCACCGAAGAACAGCTTGCCGAACTCAAAGCTGGTTTGAAGGTCCAGGCTTTGGACATGGCCGGCAACGCCTGCACCGATTACGAACAGGCTGACTGCCGCGTTCTGAAGATCGGTCTTGCCCAGTCCGCTCCCTATTTCCACACTGTCATGTCCCTGTGGGTGACTTTCCCCGCTAAGGAAGAAAACATTGCTGAAGGCGGAGACATCTGGTGGACTTCCTCCAAGTTCCATGTTGGTAACGGCCCCTTCGTTGTCAAATCGCTGGAACCCTATGTGCGCGGTTACTTCGAGCCGAACCCCAATTATTGGGGCGGCGTAGCCACCTACAACCTTGAGTTCCGCTACATCACCGACTCGGCAGTTTCCTTCGAAGCCTACAAGAACGATGAGTTCGATATCGTTCCGCTGGCCGCTGAAGACCTGGCCACTGTCCAGAACGATGCCACCCTGAATGCAGAAGCTAACATTTACCCCGGCTCCTGCACCTTCGCTGTCATGTTCCACCAACTCAAGGAACCCTTCACCAATCAGAAGGTGCGCGAAGCCTTTGCTATGGCGCTCGATCGCGAAACTTGGGTTGCCGATGTCCTCAAGGGCTTAGGCGCCCCCACCCTGACCTGGATCCCCAAGGGCTTCCCGGGCTATGACGCGGAAGAAAACCGCTGGGGCTTCGATCCTGCCGCCGCGCAGGCTGCCCTGGCCGAATCTGGTTACACCGTCAACAACGGCCAGTTGCTCGACCCGACTGGCGCTGTGGTCGAAATGGTTGACACCTTCTCCGACACTCCGCGCAACCGCGTCCGCCATGAGTGGCTGGTTGCCAAGTGGAAGGAAGTCCTGGGCGTGGATATCAGCCTCAACCCGGTTGAATCCACCACCTACACCGCTCTGACCAAAGACGTCAACACTGCCCCGCAGTTGTTCATCCTCGGTTGGTGCGCAGACTACCCCGATCCCCAGAACTGGCTCTCCGTATACTGGAAGACCGGCGCCTTTGGCGAGCGCATTGGCTACTCTAATCCTGACCTGGATGCCAAGTTAGTCGAAGCTGACTCGACCGTTGATCCCGCAGCCCGTATGCCCCTGTATGCTGAAGCTCAGACGATGCTGACTGACGGCGCCCCGGTGGCCTTCATGTGGAACAACGTCAACTCCTACCTGGTGAAACCGTGGGTCAAGGGCATCGTCCAGACCCCGCAGGATGCTGGTTGGCCCGGCGACGTAGCCCCGCTGTCCATCACCATCGATACCTCGATGCTCCCGTAATCTTTACGGAAGGCATCGCTAAATCAAGTTGGTCAATTGGCCGGTTCTGCCTGGCAACGGGTGGAACCGGCCAGAATCCCGCAGGAAAAGACCTGCAGAAAATCTAGAAATTAGGAACCACGTTCTATGGGTAAATTTCTGCTGCGCCGTATGTTATGGCTCATCCCGGTGATTCTGGTTGTCTCAACCATCACATTCGTCCTGATGCACGCGGCTCCGGGTGGCCCCTGGGACCGGGATTTAAGCGCGCGTCAGGTGGACCCGGCAACACAGAAGATGCTTAATACATATTACGGGCTGGATAAACCGCTCTGGCGGCAGTTTACAGCTTACCTGGTTGGCGACGTCGATAGTGAAGGAAAATTTGACTGCGGCCTGATTTGCGGTGACCTGGGTCCATCTTACCGCCAACGCGGTTTGACTATCCAGCAAATTTTGTTCATGCCGCCTGAAGAAAAGAGTGTTATTTACAGCCGCTTCGGTTATTCCATGCGGTTGGGCATTTATTCTTTGTTGTTTGCGATTATCATTGGCATTCCGGCAGGGGTAATTTCGGCCCTCAAGCAAAACACGATGGTTGACTATGTCAGCCTCTTTATCGTCACGATTGGCATCTCGGTGCCAAATTTTGTGATGGCGATCTTCTTGATCATTATTTTCGCTTCCACGCTGCATATGGTCAGTATCGTTCCACGAAGTTGGGATGAGATAAGCGTGTGGGTCTTGCCAGCCGTGATTTTAGGGTTTGGTACCATGGCGCGCACAGCCCGACTGACACGCGCCTCCATGCTGGAGACCATGCGTCAGGATTATATCCGCACGGCCCGGTCGAAAGGCCTGTCTGAACGTGTGGTTATCATCCGCCATATGATTAAAAACTCGCTAATTCCCGTCGTTACCATCCTTGGCCCGGCTCTGGCTGGTTTGGTAACCGGTTCATTTATTATCGAAACCATGTTTGGTTTCCCAGGAATGGGACGTGCTTACGTTACCGCCATTGGCCAGCGTGACTACTCCATGATCATGGGCACCACATTGATCTATGCGGTTCTGGTAGCGCTTGCTAACGTCAGCGTTGATGTCGTCTATGTCTTCCTGGACCCACGGATTCGGCTGGATTAATAGGTATCCGAATGACAATCCAAGTTTCACACCCCTCGACCGGTCAGACACAGGCGCACATTGCCGATTTGACCAATATGTCTGTCAAACCGCGCAGTCTGTGGATGGACGCCTGGTCGCGATTGATAAAAAATAGAGCCTCTGTTGTAGGAATGGTTGTGATTGTTGCTTTTACGCTGTTGGCCTTATTTGCCAGCGTCCTCGCTCCGCACAACCCGCTTCAAATCAATGACGGAAAAGGTTTTTTGCCGCCCACCTGGATCGAAGTTGGTTCGAACGGCAAAGCCAGCGACCCCGCCTTTTTCTTTGGCACCGATACCCTCGGACGTGACGTTCTCAGCCGTACGCTGTACGGCGCGCGCGTGTCCATGACGGTCGGATTTTTACCAACCTTCATCGTTATTATAATCGGAACGATTGTCGGATTGTTCGCCGGTTACCGCGGCGGTCGAATAGATAACCTACTGATGCGATTAACCGATGTGTTTTACGCCTTCCCGGACCTGCTGTTCTTTATTATCGTCATGGTTACGTTGCGGCAGACATACATTGGTCAATTGCTGAATGGGTTATTCCTGTTGTTCAGCGCCCTGGCGGTGGTTGGCTGGGTCAGTTTTGCCAGAATTGTGCGCGGGCAAACCCTTTCTTTGAAAGAAAAAGAATTTATCGAAGCGGCGCGCTGCATGGGCGCCACCGACACGCGAATCATGTACCGCCATATTCTGCCAAATGCGCTCAGCCCGGTCATTATCTTAACGGCCATATCCATCCCGGGCTACATTATCACCGAAGCCATTTTGGGTTACCTGGGTCTGGGTTTGATCCCGTCCACCAACCCGAATGATTTCTTCATCACCAGTTGGGGTGCGTCGATGTTGGAAGGTCAGACGGCGATTAATGCGCAGCCCTGGCTGCTGCTTGCGCCCGCCATTGCGGTGTCGCTGGTGGTGCTGGCGTTTACCTTCCTTGGTGACGGTCTGCGCGATGCGCTGGATCCTCGCCTGCAGGGCACGCAATAACAGGTTCGAGACGAAAAAGGCACTAAAGAGCGGCAGAAATCCTGCTGCTCTTTTTTGTTGTATGAATATCTGTGTCGTGGGTGCGTTCCGTTGGCAGAGCGCTCTGTGAGCGGTACTGAACGCACCAATTTTCAGCCCGGTGCGTTCGACCCAGGCCGCGATGGTCAGGCCTGACTTACCTTGAGCAGTTTATTTTGTACCGGTCGAACTGCACCCTACGAAAAAAAACAGAAACTCCCGGTCATGACGCGTGCTCAGAGTTCGCACGGCAATTGCGCCAACTGTAGCCTGCTGTAGGGTGCGCTTCAGCGCACCGTTCTGAATGGTGGTACTTCAGTACATCAACTATATAATTATCAGGTGTGTTTTTCCCCATACCTTGTGAGTAGCGCACCTTACCCCAATCGATTAATCACCCTGATATGCCTAATTACCATCGTCATTTTCAACCGGGTGGGACATTTTTCTTCACATTGGTTACATATAATCGTTATCCAATATTTAATTCTCCATCCGCTCGCGAATTGCTTGGGGAAACCTTCCGCGTCGCGATAGAGCGCTATCCTTTTACGATGGATGCTATTTGTTTGCTCCCAGATCACTTGCATTGTATTTGGACGCTGCCGGAAAATGACGCGAATTACTCTTTACGCTGGAGCTTCATAAAATCGTTCTTTACCCATCGTTACAATGCCAATGTCATGATTCCAGCCGGCTTAAATGTATCCCGTGAAAAACGTAGGGAAGGGCGTGTCTGGCAACGGCGATTTTGGGAGCATGTCATCCGAGACGAACTGGATCTCGAAAGGCATTTTGATTACATCCATTACAACCCGGTGAAGCACGGTCTCGTTCAGCGCGTCGAGGATTGGGAATGGTCCAGTTTTCATCGTTATGTAAAGTTGGGATGGTATCCCATGAAATGGAATGATGAAAATAATGGCAAAAACCCGAAAATTTTGGATTTATGGGATTGATGATTGAAAAAATAGGTTGATCGGTGCGCCAAAGAATGCGTGGGCAGAAAATGGTGCGCTGAAGCGCACCCTACATAGGACTGCAGTCCCCTGCGGCGTCGGCAGCAGTGGCGCCATCCGAAACATTTCTTGGTTATAATGGAAACCATCCTGCCGCGGCAGAATTTATCGGGCTCCAAAGGAATTTTACATGCCTGACCGCTATCGAATCATCGCCATTCTTCTGTTAGCTGCTGTGCTTCTGGCTGCTTGCAGTGGAACGCCCTCCGCAACGCCAACTGAAGCGCCAACCGATCCTGTTACCCCACCCGCCCCCACAGCGACGCCGGAACCGCCCAGCGAATTAGCCGTCTGCCTTGGCAAAGAACCGCTCGGGCTGTACCTGTACGGCGGATCATCGCGGGCGCAGTGGAGCGTGCTGGAAGCCGTGTATGACGGACCCATCGATCAGCGTGGTTATACCGACCAACCCGTGATTCTGGCCCAACTGCCTTCTGCCGAGAATGGCGACGACCGGATCACTGCAGTCCCCGTCCAGCGTGGGCAAATGGTGCTGGCGGCTGACGGGAATGTCGCGCCGCTGGATACCGGGCTTACCGTTCTACCCGCCGGCTGCACGGACGAAACCTGCGCAGTCGCCTGGGACGGCGCCACCGCCCTGGAGATGGATCAGCAGCAGTTGACCTTCCGCTTGCTGGACGGACTCAAATGGTCGGACGGCGCCCCGCTGACGGCTGCCGACTCGGTTTACTCGTTCCAGGTCGCCTCCGACCCGGCTACCCCGGTCAATCCGCTGGCGCTCGACCGCACCGAAAGCTACGCTGCCCTCGACGAAACCACGGTCGTCTGGACTGGCGTGCCGGGTTACCGCACCAGTGAGCCTTCGGCTTACTTTTTCATTCCGCTGCCGCAGCATGCCTACGGCGCCTTGTCGGCGGCGGATATGCGGACCGACGAACTCTCGAACCGCACCCCGTTGGGCTGGGGACCGTACATCATCGAGTCCTGGACGGCCGGTGAATCGATCGAACTGACGCGCAACCCAAATTATTTTCGCGCCGGCGAAGGTCTGCCCCGCTTTGACCGTTTGACCTACCGCTTCATCGGCGATCATGCCGATAACAACCTGGCTGCCCTGGTGGAAGGTGGGTGCGACATTGTGGACGAGACCACGCTGCTGGAAGAGCAGTTACAATCCGTGCGCAATACCACCCTTAACGGGCGCATTCAGACTTTTATCAGCCTTGGCCCGGATTGGGAGCATCTTGACTTTGGCGTTCGTCCGGCAGCGTATGACGCCGGCTTGAATCCCTTTCTGGCAACCCGCCAGGATTTCTTCGGCGACCTGCGCGTCCGGCAGGCTGTCTCCGCGTGCATCGACCGGCCGGCGCTCGTCAGTGAGCTGCTCTACAACCAGTCCCAGGTTCCCGTGGGCTTCTTCCCACCGGATCACCCTTTATATGCCGCCGATCTCCCGCAAATCGCTTATGATCCCGCCTACGGCGCGCAGTTGCTGGATCAGGCAGGCTGGCTGGATCACGACGGCGACCCAACCACGCCGCGGCAGGCCGCTGGCGTTGCCAATGTCCTGGATGGCGCCGAGTTTTCCGTCATTTACAGCACCACGCCTGAAAAATTACGCGTTTCGACTGCAATCCGCATTGCCCAGATGCTCGGCGATTGCGGGATAAAAGTAACCGTGCAGCCGCTGGATGCCGGGACGTTGTATGCGCCCGGTCCGCAAGGCATTTTGTTCGGCCGCAACTTTGACCTGGCGCAGTTTGCCTGGCAGTCCGGCCGCGGTTCACCCTGCTTCCTGTACACCGGTGAGCAGATTCCAGCCAACGATAACGGTTGGCTGGGCGTCAATATCACCGGTTGGAGCGACCCGACCTATGATGCGGCCTGCCAGGCAGCCTTGACGGCAGACCCGTCCGATGCGGCATCGGTATATGCTGCCAATCGGGCGGTACAGGAACAATTTGCGCAGCAATTGCCGGTCTTGCCGTTATATTACACCCTTCACCTGACCGCCGCCCGTCCTGAGATTTGCAACCTGCAGGTGGACAGCAGCGCCCGCAGCGAATTCTGGAACCTGGAAGACCTGGCGTCCGGCAACGACTGCCCGTAAGCGTTTGATCAAAGTTTTTGGGGACGTGGGTTTTTAGAACCGCTCCCCCGAAAATTAGACCCAACTGGAAAGATCATAACGTGCTGGGGAGCGGGGCTAGCGGGTGAGGGGTAAAACCAAATTTGTTGCCTTGGCAATGGGTACCATCAGCTAAACAATTGTTTTCTGGCAAGCCAGCCCCTACCTGTAGGGGACGGGTTGCATCCCGTCCCGTAAAAATGGGTTGATCGATGTTATATTTTCTTTTCAGTTAATCCCCTGCTATAATAAATTAATCTCAAGAAACCTCATATTTAGAGGGAACATATCCGTGAAACGGATTCTGATAGTCGATGATGCGCTCGAATTAGGCCGGATGCTGCGCGCCGCGGTCGAAACCCTGGGGGCCGGGCTGGAAGTCAAATTGTTTCCTTCGGCGGAAGAAGCACTGATGGAAACCGCCCACCTGCAGCTCGATCTGTTGATTGCGGATATCCGGCTGCCAGGCATAACCGGCTTGGACCTGGCCAGGCGGCTGCGCGAACGCAGCAGCGAGATCAAGATTCTACTTATTACCGGTCTGACCGCCAAAGATTTGGATGCCAAAGCCGGCGCCGCCGGCGCAGATCGATTTTTACGCAAACCGTTTCTGATGTCGGAGTTCATGGCAGCCGCCAGTGAACTGCTTGGCCTGCACCAGCCAGAAAGCGCGCAGTCGCAGGCTGGACCCGCAGCCGAAGAACCACCTGCTCCGGCAATCGACCTTTCCGGGGTGTTGCAGCGCGTGAGGAAGGGTCTGGGAGCGGCGCTGGTGCTGCTGGCCGATGAGCGCGGCAGAGTAGTCGCCCAGACCGGCGAACGAACGGACTTCGAGTTCGAAAAACAGTGGGCGCCCGCCGTGCTGGCTGCCCTGAGCGCGGCGCAAAAAGCGTCCCGCCTGGTGACCAGCGGCATCCCCCAGGGTGCGCTGGTGCTGCGCGGCAATGAGCTGCAACTGATTCTGGCTCCTGTGGGTGATTATGCATTCGTGATTGTGCTTGGTCCGGATGCCAGGATGTTGCGCTCCGCTCTGGCTTTGGAGGAAGCCCTCACCGCCCAGGCGCAACTGGTGCGCATTCTGGACGGGATGGGCGTTGACTTCCGCGCCGTGACCGCTATCTCGGCTCCGCCGGCAGAGGTCACCCCGCCGCCTGCAGCCAAGCCCCCGGTCAAATCGCCCGCAGTCGTGAAACCAGCCGCAGCCGCAGATATCCCCAGCAAGCCGCTGCATAAGGCGGCTAAACCCGCGGCTGAGAAGAAATCGGAGCTCTCCGCTGAACCCGGGGAAGCACCGCCGCCGGAAGCACCGCCCGCGCCGGGCCTGGCGCCGGTCGATAAACCGGTCGGGCCATTTACCGATTATTCTGAAGCCGCGCTCGAAGGCCTGGGCGAGGTGTTTGAAAAACCTGAGCAGGCTGTCGACCCGCAAAAGGCCGATGAATTTTGGGAGCAAGGGCTGGCAGACATGACCGGCGCGGTTGAATCTCCGGATGGATTGACCTACGACCAGGCCCACCAGTTGGGCTTAACCCCTGATCCGAATTAACTCTCATTTGAAAGCGCATCCTGGCATGGGCAGACTAAAGTACCTTATTTTCGCCGCGAGCGGGGCAATATTGTTAATAACGGTCGGCGTTGGCCTGGCGTTACCGCGGCCGGCGGCAGCCCAGGGGGTTACCCCACCGCAAGGGGAGCGGGTTGACCGTCAGGTGCTGGAAACGCTCGCAGCGACCGGCAGCGCTGATTTTGTGATCGAAATGGCCGAGCAGGCCGACTTAAGCGCCGCCTACGCGATCAGCGATTGGAATGAACGCGGCCAGTACGTGGTGGATACCCTGAAAGCCACCGCCGAACGCAGCCAGAAGGATGCCATCGGCCAGCTAAACCGCCAGGGAGCGCGTTTCACCTCTTATTTCGTCAGCAATGTGATTGTGGTGCGGGGCGGCAACCAGCACGCCCTGGATGCCGTTCAAAACCTGCCCGGGGTGGCGCGCGTGCGCGCGCCGGTGGTAGTGCGGCTCGAGCCGGTCGAAGAGCTGCTGAGGCGGGCGGTGGAGATCAAATTGCCGCAGGCGATATTGGCGGGCACGCCCACCTGGGGGCTGACGGATACAAAGGCGCCGGATTTTTGGTCTGCCTTTGGCAGTCAGGGGCAGGGGATTATCGTCGCCAATATCGATTCGGGCGTGCAGTACGATCACCCGGCGCTGGCAGGAGCTTACCGTTGCGCAGGTGGGGTGGCTATTCCTTATACTGCTTGTTGGAAAGATGCCACAACCACTCCCAGTAGTACTGCACCATACGATGATAATGGCCACGGCACCCATACCATGGGCACGATGGTTGGAACGGACCAACTCGTCTCCATATCCAGTGTGGGAATGGCACCCGGTGCCAAATGGATTGCCTGCAAAGCTTTTACGGGCGCTGGTAGCGGCGATGACCTCGACATTATTGATTGTGCGCAATGGCTGTTAGCCCCCGGGGGGAGTGCCGCCAACCGGCCGCATGTGATTAACAACTCCTGGGGAGGTGAAACGACCGCCTCGGAATCATGGTTCAGGCCGTATGTGCAGGCCTGGCGGGCTGCCGGGATGTTTCCGGTCTTTTCCGCAGGAAATAAAGGTAGTGGTTGTACTACATTGGGTTCCCCGGCGGATTACCCGGAAGGGTTTGCCGTTGCAGCCCATGATAGCAGCCGTAATATCGCTTCGTTTTCCAGCAGAGGCCCGATTACTTTGGGCGTGATGCCTTATACCAAACCCAATCTTTCAGCACCCGGAGTGACAATCCTGTCATCATATGTTAATTACGATTTTATAAATAACACTTATACAAATACATGGGCTGAACTTTCTGGTACTTCCATGTCCGCGCCGCATGTCTCCGGGGCGGTGGCGCTGCTGTGGTCGTGCAACCCCGGTCTGGTTGGCCAGGTTGACCAGACTTTTCAACTGCTGCAAAACAGTGCGGGAATAACTCCAGCAGGGTCCTGCGGCGCACCGGATTCTGGCGGCGGCAATTACACCTATGGCTATGGCTATTTGAATGTCTTCCAGGCCGGAGTGGGGGTGTGCAGCGATTGGCACAAGACTTTTTTACCGTTGGTCATGAAAAACTATGGTGGTAGTGTTCCGCCTAACCCTGTACAAAACGGTGGTTTCGAATCGGGGCAAGTTGCCTGGGATGAAGTTTATACGGGAAATATTGGTTTGATTTTGAACACATCATTCGACCTACCTCTACCTCCCCATGGTGGTTCCTGGTTAACCTGGTTGGGTGGTGTGTATGATGAAGTGTCATCCATTTCACAAAGTGTTACCATACCCGTTGGAAGAAGCATCCTCCACTATTGGTTCGCCAGCGGTTCTGAGGACGTGTGTGAGTACGACGAATTTAGTATTTCTGCAGGGGGCAACCAGCTCGTTTCCGAATGGATTTGTTCAACGAATGAAGCAAACAATTGGATACATCGAACCTTGGATCTGACAGCCTATGCAGGAACGACACAGACTATCAGGTTCATGGTTAGCACAGATGGGTCATTAAATAGCAATGTTTTCCTGGACGACATCTCGTTTGAGACCACGACTGCGCTGTCCGGCAGCGCTGTGAACGGATCTCCAGTTCCTCTTCCGGTAGACGGGTCCGCCTCGGAGCGGCTCAAGACCAGCAAGCAGGATTAGCCGCCGTCTGTTCCTGTAGGGGAGCGCATCGCGCTCCCGTATCCCCCTACGTCAAAACCGGGTGAGAAACTCCTCGCCCCAGGTTTTTTACAGCCGCTCAGAAGGCAAAGACCGGCTTCTCGAACCTGCTCTGATTTATTAATCCCGTCAAATTCGACGGGATTGGCATCAACCATCGACCAGGCGGTTATGAACCGCGCGTACATTCGATAGGATAGGTTGCTCCATCGTGCATTGCACCTTGCTGGTGCATTGCACGTGCCTTTGATGCACTTTTTCCACTTGACTTAATAGAACATAAATCCTATAATATCACTATCCCGTACTTTAACAACCTGCTGCCAGCTCCAACATGTACCCCGTATTCCGTCCCTGAATCTCGCAAAGGGTATTCGTTTTTGATTTTTTTACGAAACGAATACGAATAGCCTGACCCCCACCCGTGGGTACATTCGCGCCATGCCCCCCATGGCTGTGCCAAAATCCGCCCAATGTTGCCTATTCGTTTCGCGAATAATTTGAAACGAATACCCCATTTACCGCAAAAAAAGGCGGAATGACCCATGAAGGCGGACTCGCATCAAGCACGCTGTGTGTTGTAGTAGAATGGCGAATGCTTCGCCCACAACGCAAAGCGGGCGCGCATTGCGGTCTGTGCATCCCCGCCCACAGGGCGCTCTGTGAGCGAGCGAAGCGAGAGGGACTGCGCGCCCCTACCGGTACAAGGTGGGTTTCAAACTGAGCATACCGCCCGAAAGGTACTCAGCCAGACCTTGCTGGGGCAGGTCGGGTAACCTTGTCCCATCCAGACAGCGGGCGCGCATTGCGGTCTGTGCATCCCCGCCCACAGGGCGCTCTGTGAGCGAGCGAAGCGAGAGGGACTGCGCGCCCCTACACTTCGCATACGGTTCAGGGCGCTAAACGCCCGGCAAAGATACATTTCTTAAATCACCCACAATCCGGTTAATTGCCGTCCAATTGTTCTAGCGCCGCGAATTCATGCGGGCGTAAATCCCCAACCCGATGCCTGCTAACACCACCGCGACGCCAAGAATTCCCATCAATGGGGATCGTCCGCCCTCTGAAACCGGGGTTGGCAGCGCCTGCGAGTTGAGCTGGGCGCCAAAATCCAGGGTGGAGCTATCGCCGGCTTTGAGCGCCAGCGCATAATTCATGCGGGTGGTGGGGTTGTAGCCTTCCGGTACGGCCACGCTGACGTTGTAATCGCCTTCGGGCATCTCGGGGAAGCAGGTTGGCTCGTCGAAACTGGCGCTGGACTGCCCGGAGAGCGACACGCGCCCCAGCCGGTCGGTGATGCTGACCGCCCCGCCAGCAATGGCCGCCTCACCTTCCTCCGCCACCGCGTTGCCGTTGACGTCGTTGAACAAGATCACGCACACTTCGCCGTTGCCGCGGAACGGCGTTGGCGAAGGCAGCGCGGAGGTTTCTGTCGGCGCCGGGCCGGATGAGGTGGCTTGCGGCGCGACTGTGGCAATCAGCAAAATCCGGTCGGGGTTGAGCACGCATTCCTCGCTCAAATCGTTGAGCGTGCGCAACTGGTCGAGTGAAATATTATTGAGCAGCGAGACGCTGATGCAGGTGTCGCCGGCTTTGACTTTGTAGATAATCTGCCCCTCAGCGTTGGGAGTCGGCGTATTGTAGAAAGCCTGTGCCTGCGGGCTGGCCTTGACGGGGCCAGTCAACAGCAGCGCTGTCAGCGATATGAGGCTTAACAGTCCGATGAGCATCCAGCGTGATTTGTTCATGCAGCCTACCTTGGAAAGGATTATATCATCACTTTATTTTCAGCCTTTGAGACCGGCCGGTCAGCGGTGCAGGGCGATCATCCCAGGCTGAAAAAGGCATGACATCCATCCTGATTTTGGCTCTGGTTATCACTCCAGCCCGGTTAGCCATTTATAACCGTACCGTCCGGGTTGTATAATCATTTTGTATGCGTATAATTTATTTCAATCTTTCTCAAAACATCAGCGGAGGTGTTTATGCCTCTTGACATCGTCATTGGCACGCAGTGGGGGGACGAGGGCAAAGGTCGGATTGTCGATCTGCTGGCAGCTCAGGCAGATATTGTGGCGCGCTTCAACGGCGGCGACAATGCCGGGCATACCGTCACGGTTGGTAATCACACCTTTAAACTGCACCTGATCCCTTCCGGCATCATTCACCCGCATACCGTTGGGGTGCTGGGCAATGGTATGGTGATCAACCCCTCCAGCTTTCTCAGCGAAGTGGAAATGCTGCAAAATGCCGGCGTCCAGGTGGGACCCGACCGGCTGCGCATCTCCTTTGCCGCCCACCTGATCACCCCGGCGCACCGCGCCATGGATCTGGCCCAGGAAACGGCCCGAGGTTCGGGTAACCTTGGGACCACCGGACGCGGCATTGGCCCGGCTTATACCGGCAAGGTCTCGCGTAACGGGCTGCGGATTGAAGACATGCTCAACCCGGTGACTTTCATGAAAAAGGTGCAGGCGCATGTCGAGGAGGTCAACCAAATTCTGGTGGGCCTGTACCACACCGAACCGCTCGACCCGCGCGCTGTGGCCCGCGAATACACCAACTGCGCCCACCATATCATTCCATACATCAGCGATACCGGTCTGCTCCTCCATCAGGCGCTGCAAAACGGCCAGCGTGTGCTGGCTGAAGGCGCGCAGGGCACGCTGCTGGACATCGATCACGGCACTTATCCTTACGTGACCAGCTCATCGGCGGTGGCGCCGGCTGTCTATACCGGACTGGGTATCGGCATCACGCCGGTGGACCGGGTAGTCGGGGTGACCAAGGCCTTCCAGACGCGCGTCGGCAGCGGCCCGTTCCCGACCGAGGTGTTTGGCAAGACCGCCGAACGGCTGCGCGGCACCGGTAAAAACCCCTGGGACGAATTTGGCACCACCACCGGGCGTCCGCGCCGGGTAGGCTGGTTGGACGGCGTGCTGCTGCGCTACGCGCTGCGCGTCAACGGCGTGACCGAATTAATGATGACGAAAATGGATGTTCTCAGCGGGCTGACCACACTGCGGTTGTCCGTCGGCTATAAAGCAGGCGATGAGGCTTATCAAGAATTACCGCTAGGCCCGGCCAACCTGTCGCCGTTTGAACCGGTTTACGAAGAATTACCGGGTTGGGAAGAAGACGTCACAGCAGTGCGCCGCTGGACGGATTTGCCGCCCCAGGCGCGCGCCTACGTTCGCCGCATTGAAGATTACTGCGGCGTACCGGTCCGGCGGGTTTCGGTCGGCCCTGAACGCGATCAGGTGGTAGACGTACACAATTGAAAATTGGTCTTTTGATCCTCGGTTTGCTCTTGCTGGGGGCGGGGACTATCGCCTGCGCGCCTGCTGCCAATGCGACAGAAGCGCCGTTGATTTCTCCGACCAGCGCGCCAAGCGCAACGCCTACGCCGACCATCGACTGGTTCCCGGCGACGCCGACGGCCACCATGCGCCCCACGGAGCAAATTCAGCCAACCGCCACGCCAGCATTGGCGCTGGGGGCCGAATTGCTGCGCGACGACTTCAGCAACGAGGGTCAGTGGGAGACATTTCGCGAGGCTGCCGGCAGCGCCAGCTACGGCAAGGAACGCTTCACCCTGGCAGTTTCTGCCAAAGAAGGCTATCTGCTCAGTCTGCGCAGTGCGCTGGAATTAACCGATTTTTACCTTGAAATCACCGCCAGCCCAAGCTTGTGCCGTAACACCGATTCCTATGGCCTGTTTTTACGCTCCGGCGGCGAGGGTTACGGCTACCGTTGGGTGATCACCTGTGATGGACGTACCCGCCTGGAGCGTGTACGCGACTTTCAGGCTTCACTGGTCGAAGACTGGGTCGGCAGCCCGTTCATCCTGCCCGGGTCGCCGGTGACGCTGCGCCTGGGGGCCTGGATGTCCGGCGCTGAGATGCGCTTTTATGTCGAGGGGGTGGAAATCTTTCGCACGCGCGAACCGTTGTATACCGGGGGGATGCTCGGAGTGTTTGCCCGCGCCAGCGGTGAAACGCCGGTGACCGTCAGCTTTTCGAATCTGGTGGTCTATGCGATCGATCCCGCGGCGCTGCCAACCCGCACACCCTACCCGCAGACCACCGCCACGCCGGTACGCTAAAGCCGGAGGCTATATTTCGCCGCGTTCCGCTCGCTCAGAAGTGCGGTTTAAAACCAGTTTCACTGCAGCCAGCGTCAGGAACGAAAAACAAATCAGAATAAACGACAGCAGCAAGGCGGTACTCAGATCGATCTCGAAGCCGACATAGATCGCCAGCGGCATGGTCTGGGTGCGCCCGGGGAAATTACCGGCAAAGATGATGGTTGCGCCAAATTCGCCCAGTGCCCGCGCCCAGGTCATCACGCTGCCTGTCAGGATCGACAGGCGCGCCAGTGGCAGGGTGACATGCCAGAAAGTTTGCCAGCGGGTGGCACCGTCCAATGCAGCGGCTTCCAGCAGCTCGGTGCGGATGCCGCTGAACCCGATGGCTGCCGCCTTGACGAAAAACGGCGAGGCGACAAAGATTTGCGCCATAATGACCGCGGCCTGGGTGAAGGGCAGGGATATACCGAGGGCTGACAGCCAGGCGCCAAACACGCCCCGCCGCCCGAAGGCGATCAGCAGCGCCACGCCGGCAACAGCCGGGGGCAGAATGGTTGGCAAATCGACAATCGTATCGATCAGATGGACTGTGCGCGACCGGCTGCGCGCCAGCAGGTAAGCCACCGGCGTGCCAAACACCACAGTCACCAGCACACTGATGGTTGATGTGAACAGGCTGAGCTGGATAGCCTGCCGCACCTGCAGGTCCTGCACCGATTTAAAGATGTCCTGGTAGGGCACCTGCGTCAGCAGCGCAACCAGCGGCAGCACGATGAACAGGATCAACGGCATTCCCAGCAGCGGCAGGAAAGCGCGATCGAAGCGTTGCGATAATTTAGCTTCAGTTTTTACGGCAGCAGTGTCGTCCTGCATTGATCCAACCAGTCCAGCATGGCATTAATTTGGCTCAGGCGGTAAGCATCTACCACGCGTTGAAAATTCAGTGGTTCCTCACTGTGTTCCATCGTGCCCCGGATGCTTTCCTGCCAGTTTCGGCATGTGGCATATTGGGCATCGATCAATTGCCGGGTTACCGGTACGCCAGCTTGCCGCGCAAAATACAAGCGCGCCAGGAATTCCTGGCGCATTTGACGCGGGTGCTGCACCGGGCTGTTCATCCAGGCTTCAAATGCCTGCTGACCGGCGGCGGTCAATTGATATTGTTTGCGCAGGACGGCGGCAGTTCCCGGAACAGCTTCGCCGTGAAGGTAGCCCATGTTTTCCAGCTTATCGAGCAGCGCGTAAACCTGGCTCTGCTTGACGCGCCAGATCGAAGACAGCCCGTCCAGGGTACCGAGTTGTTTGTGCAGGTCGTAGCCGTGTACCGGTCCTTTGGCTGCAAGACCTAACAGGATGTATTCGGTCGAAAGCGGAGCTTGCTGGCGCGGGGACATAGGGAGACCAATCCATACTCATTAAATGAATATGGACGAAAGTATACCACGGAAACCGACCGCCGGTGCAATGCGTCAAAATCAGGTGCAAGGCACTGCCAAAGTGCCTCGCACCCAAGCCTTGCGGGTGCGTTGCTCCTGGATTTGCAGGTTGGCCAATCATCGTCCATTCGAGGAGCGATGCACCTGGTAAGCCCTCACCTAATGCTCGATGGGGCAAGGTCTCCCGACCTGCCCCATGTGAAGTGCAGACTAATCGATCAAGATCAGGTGCAACGCACTTTGCAAGTGCCTCGCACCCAAGCCTTGCGGGTGCGTTGCTCCTGGATTTGCAGGTTGGCCAATCATCATCCATTCGAGGAGCGATGCACCTGGTAAGCCCCCACCTAATGCTCGATGGGGCAAGGTCTCCCGACCTGCCCCATGTGAAGTGCAGACTAATCGATCAAGATCAGGTGCAACGCACTTTTCAAGTGTATCGCACCTCAAAAACGTCGGGTGCGTTGCTCCTGGGCTAACCAGTTGGCTAATTATCACCACTCGAGGAGCGATGCACCTGCTCTTAAGCTGTCAAAGGCAGGTGCAAGGCACTGCCAAAGTGCCTCGCACCTCAAGATGCTAGTTCTTACCCGAAGCGTTCTTCCTTCCAAACGTCGGCCTCATTGTGATACCCGGCTTCCTCCCAGAAGCCAGGCCGGTCCTGCCGCATCCACTCCAGCCCGCGCAGCCATTTGGCGCCTTTCCAGAAGTAAGGCGTAATCAAATCATCGCGCCCAGGGATGGCGCCGACAACGCCGCGCAACGGAAAACCATGGTCAGGTGTGATGGGTTCGCCGTCGTAGTGGGTGGCCATGAGAAAATTTTCTGCCAGGGCTACTTTGGCCGGAATGTTGACCGTAAAGCCGTACTCGGCATGCTGCATGACGAATTTGGCCGTAGGCAGCGGTTTAAAAATGCCTTCATCGATCAGTGTGCGCACGGAAACGCCTTCCCAGGTTGTATCGACCTTGCTCCAGCGCGTGACACAGTGAATATCCATTTGTAGCGTTGTGCGCGGCAGTTGGTTGAACTCTTTCCAGGTCAGTTCGACCGGTTTTTCGACTTCGCCCCAGATGCGAAACGTCCAGGTATCCAGGTTGACGCGCGGGACGGGGCCGTAGTGCAGCACCGGGAAGCGGTTGGTCAGGGATTGGCCGGGTGGCAGCCGGCCCTGGCTGCGCGCCTCATCCTCATCTTCTTTCCGGCGGAAGGGATTAAACATAATGTTTGCCTTTCTGGTTGTCCTCAACCAATAAGACGAATTATACCCGCGCCGGACGCCGGGTGCCACGTGCCAAGCGTAAAGAAGACGTGTCAAGTGCCAGGTGTCACCTGCCAGGCTTCGACAGGCTCAGCCATCGGGGGGAAGGCGACTCGCGAGCCGCCATCTTCATGCCCCCTGGCCCGTGACACGTGAAACGGTACCGTGCTATACTCAAAGTCACAAATCCATTGGGGAATTTTATGGCTCAGGATCCAGCTCAAACATCGCTAGAATTACTGCTCAACATCAGCCGCGAACTATCTGCCAGCCTGGATTTATCCCGGGTGCTGGAGCGCGTTTTATTTCTTTCCACCGAGTCGATTGGCGCAGAACGCGGGACGTTGATTGCCTTTAACCCCGCAGGACAGCCGGTTGAAGCTGCCATTGTCGTCAAAAATCAGTTGTTTCACCCCTCAACAGACGAAATGGCTGAAATCCTCGATCACGGGCTGGCCGGCTGGGTGCTGGCCAATCGACAGCCTGCCTTGGTCGCTGATACCTCGCAAGATGTGCGCTGGATGCGCCGGCCGGATGACGACTTGCGCGCCAGCGGACCCAAATCGGCGGTGTGCGTACCGCTGCAGGTCCTCGACCAGTTGACCGGGGTGCTGACCCTGGTGCATGCCCAGCCGCATTTCTTTACCGCGCAGCATCTGGATCTGGCACAAGCCATCGCCGGGCTGGCAGCCATGGCGGTGCGCAATGCGCACCTGTATGCTTCCGAACAGGAAGCCCAGCAACGTTATCGTGAACTGTTTGAAGACAGCATCGACCCCATCCTGTTAACCGGTTGGGACGGGCGCATTCAGTCGGCCAACCGCCAGGCCGCCCGCAGCCTGGGACGCGAACCGGATCAACTCACCGGTTTGTCGATGCTGGATTTGCACGTTGCTCCACCGGAGCGCCTGGGGCCCGATTTTGCGGCGCTAAAAAGTGGCAGCACCATTTCCTATGAATCCAACCTTCATGCCCTGGATGGTACCACCTCCCCGGTCGAAGTGCATATTCGGCAGGTTCAGTTTGGCGCCGAAACCATCTTGCAGTGGTTCCTGCGCGATATCCGAGAACGCAAGCAGTTGGATACGCTGCGGGATGACCTGATGGCCATGATTTACCACGACCTGCGCTCGCCGCTGGCCAATATCATTTCCAGCCTGGACCTTCTGAGTACCATGCTGCCGGCGGAATCAGATGCCTCCATTGATGCGGTCTTCCAGATTGCCTCCCGTTCCACCGACCGCCTTCAGCGGTTGATCAGTTCTCTGCTGGACATCTACCGGTTGGAATCAGGCCAGGCTATTGTGCGCAAAGAGGATGTGGACTGCGCCCAATTGGTGCGGGACAGCGTGGAAGTGGTCAAGTTGCTGGCGGAGAGCAAAAACCAGACACTCACCCTTACCCAGGTTGGAGACGGACCGGTCATCCAAGGCGATTATGACATGATCCGCCGGGTTTTTATCAATCTGCTCGAAAATGCGATCAAGTTTACGCCTAACGGCGGTTCGATTGAAGCCGGACTGGCCGAACAGGCTGGTTCAGCCCGCTTCTGGGTCAAAGATACCGGCCCTGGTATCCCGGAAGAGTCCCACGAGGTAATTTTTGAACGCTACAGCCGTCTGCAAACCGACCGCTACCCCAAAGGGATTGGACTGGGACTGGCATTCTGCCGGCTGGCGGTGCTGGCGCATGGTGGTAAAATCTGGGTAGAAAGTTCAGTGGGCGCGGGCAGCCGCTTTGTCTTTACTCTGCCGGCTGGCGCATAAGCCGCTTTCCAATATCCCTGCAGCAAGGACAAATTATGCAAGAAATTTCCGAGCATGTGTTCATCGAGCGCAGTTACCCTGGAGTCACGCTGGGAGCAATCAACTGGTCGCATGGGCTTATTCTAATTGACGCCCCCTTCCGCGCAGAAGACTGCCGCGCCTGGCGTACCAGTTTGTTAAACCTGGGTGGCGGGGTGGACCGGCTGCTAATCAATCTGGATGCGCACGTGGATCGCACGCTGGGCGCGCGGGCAATGGAATGTACAATCGCCGGGCATGAGCGTATGGCCGAAGTGTTCCGCAACCGTCCGGTGACCTTCAAGACGCAGGGTCCAGAGACTGGCGCTGAATGGGAGATGTACAACGGTCTGGGCAGCATTCGCTGGGCGCCCCCCGAGATCACTTTTAACACCAGCATGCAAATTCATGGGAGCGATTCGTCGCTGGTGCTGGAGTCTCATCCTGGCCCTGCCAGCGGCGCCATCTGGGCGGTTCTGCCCGGGCTCAACCTGGCATTCATTGGAGATGCGGCCGTGTTTGGCCAGCCTCCCTTCCTGGCTGCGGCTGACTTGCCGGCCTGGTTAACCACGTTGGAACTGCTGGGCTCGCCAACCTATCAAAACTATCTGCTGGTCAATGGACGGAACGGGCTGGTCACGCAGAAACATGTGCACTATATGCGCGATTTCCTCAAGGAAACGCAGGCCATGCTCAAGGAGTTGTCTGATTCCCGCGCGACCGCTTCCGATACAGCCGCGTTGGTTCCAGTTTTGTTGAAATTCTTTGAATTTACGGCAGATCGTTCCGAGCAATATACCAACCGGCTTAAATGGGGGCTGGCTCAGTGTTTTACCCGTAATTTCCGCTCTGCTGGCGAAGCAATCGAAGAATAAAGCCAAAAGGAACAACCCATGCCGTCATCTCCGTATGCCCCTCTCGTCGAAGTCACCCGCGGCCCGGTGGTCGAATCAGTTCATTCAGGCGCGTTGGCTGTAGTGGATGCGCATGGTAAATTGATTGCCAGCGCCGGCGACCCCAACCTGGTTACTTACTTGCGCTCCTCGTCCAAACCATTGCAAGTGCTGCCGTTACTGGAACGAGGAGGTGTGCAGGCGTTTAACTTGAGCGATAAAGAAATTGCGCTGATGTGCGCCTCACACTCTGGCACGGATGAGCATTATGCCACTGTGACCGCGCTGCAGGCCAAGATTGGGATCAGCGAGAGCGACCTGCTGTGCGGCGTCCATGCGCCCACCCACACCGCTACTGCTGAAGCCATGCGTCAGCGCGGCGAGGTCTTCACTGCTAACCGGCACAATTGCTCTGGCAAACACACCGGGTTTTTAGCCCATGCCGTGCTGCGTGGTGAGACCAAAGAAGATTACATCAACCCGAACCATCCCATCCAGCGAACCATTACCCAGACCTTTGCCGAGATGATCGAGTTCCCGCGCGAGAAAATAGCCATTGGCGTTGACGGCTGCTCGGCGCCGGTTTTTGCCGTCCCGCTTTTCAACGCTGCACTGGGTTTTGCCCGCCTTTGCAACCCGACCGAGCTGGCGCCCGCCCGGGCTAAAGCTTGCCAGACGATCACTCGCGCCATGACCGCATACCCGTTTATGGTGGCCGGACCGGAGCGCTTCGACACCTTGGCCATGGAAATTGGCGGCAGGCGTTTCATCTGCAAGGGCGGCGCTGAAGGTTACCAGGCGATTGGCATTCTACCCGGCGCGCTCGGTCCTGGAAGCCCGGCTCTGGGCATCACCTATAAGGTCGCTGACGGCGACGTGAACGGTCGGGCGCGTCCGGTGATCGGGGTCGAAATTCTGCGCCAACTTGGGTTGGTAACCGCGGCGGACATTGCCGGTCCGCTGGCGCATCTGGCTGCCCGCCCGGTGACGAACTGGCGCGAAATCAAAGTAGGCGAAATGCGTCCTGTATTTCACCTGGACTGGTCAGCCCTCAGCGCGTGGGTGCGAGAGGAATGAGCGATTCACCCGCCGTCGATTCCGGGGTGGCGGAGAAAGCGCTGCTTATCCACCGTCGCTTGATGGAAGTGTACGGCGCGCCAGAATGGCGCCTGCCGCTGACCGGCATCGACGAATTGGTTTCAACCATCCTGTCGCAGAATACCAATGACCGTAACCGCGACGTGGCTTTTTTTGCGCTCAAAAATGCCTTTCCGGATTGGGAGACGGTGCGCGACGCCGCCCCGCAGGCGGTGATCGAGGTTATTCGACCGGCCGGTCTGGCCAACCAGAAAGGTCCGCGCATTCAAGCGGCGCTGCAGCAGATCAGCGCGGAACGCGGCGCGCTCGACCTGACCTTTCTAAAAGAGTGGCCAGCCGAGCAGGCGCATGCCTGGTTGACCGCTTTCAAAGGCGTTGGCCCAAAGACAGCCGCCATCGTTTTGCAATTTGCGCTGGGAATCCCGGCCTTTCCGGTGGATACTCATATTTACCGGGTCAGCGGGCGGCTCGGGCTGCGTCCCCCGAAGATGACGGTGGAGCAAGCGCATGTGCATCTGGCGAAATTATTCCCGCCAGAAGAGTACGGCCCGGCGCACCTCAACCTGATCCGGTTGGGGCGCGAGATTTGTCACGCGCGCAAACCCAATTGTCCGGTTTGCCCGCTGCAGGATGTTTGCGATTATTTTAGGGATGTAATTTCCGCGCCCTGATTAAATAATTGTCCCCTGGACATTGGATGTCACCCTGAACGAAGTGAAGGGTCTACATGCCAGTCGTCGAGATGTTTCGCTGCGCTCACTCGCAGAGTGCCCCACCCGAAGGGTGCTCTGTGAGTGTGGGCAACATGACAAATAGGAAAGCTTGGTAGGAATGAGGGTATGCTGTTCTCAAAGCGGCATGACAACAATAGCGAATTTGTCACCCTGAACGAAGTGAAGGGTCTCTAGGCAAAACGGCAAGATGTTTCGCTGCGCTGACTTACAGAGTGTCCTGTGGGCTGCAATCACCTTTGCACGATTAGTATGCCTCGATCTGGCCTTGGGTTTATGTAGCGCAAACTGAAAGTTTGCGCTACATGCCGGTGCTTCAACAGGCTCAACCAACGATACCCAGTTCTGTGCTGGTCGAAGCATGACAGTTCCCTGTCCGCAGGACAATCTGTGATTGAGCTTGTCGAAGGGGAGCGGTCCGACAGGCTCATTCGCAGAATTCTCTGTGAGCGGCAATCACTTTTGCATGATTAGGATACCAACTGGGGTCTTGGGTTTTTGTAGGGCAAGCTTGCAGCTTGCCCACGCAAACTGAAAGTTTGCGCTACATGACTACCGTAGCGCCAGCCCCACTGCGGAACGGAAAGCAAGATACGCTGCCGGCATATCCGGCGCGGTAAATTCCACCGTCCGGCCGTCCACGCGCACTGCGCCCGGCATGATCACTGAACTGTCCGCCATTTGCGCCGCCAGAAACTCCACCCGCACCGTAACCGGGGTCTTAATCTTCAGTGGAGGCGGGTACTTGCCTGCCATGAAGCTGCGCACCGCTCTTTCGGCGGTTTCGCGGATCACCTGGCGGGAGGCTTCCAGCGGTAGGCATTCAGCCGCCCAGCGGCTGGCGGCTTTTTTGACCTGGGCAGTCTCAACCCCGGCGACCCATTCGCGCGCCTCGGCGCAGACCGTCTGGTCACCGGAGACCATCAAGGCTGGTACGCCAAAATGGCCGCACACACTGGCGTTCAGGCCAAATTCACCCGTCAGCCGGCCATTCAACCAGACATTGGCAACCCGCGCACTCGACCAGGTGTGATCCAAAATGGCATGGAGCGAACCGGCGCAGGCATGGTAACCGATAAAGAAAGCGGCATCGACGCCCGAATCAACCCCCTGCACCATGGAAAAGGGGGAGGGCGTGCCGCTGTTCAAATGGGCGCGCGGGTCGAGTTTTTCGATCAGGATATTAGAGCTGTTCCAGTGGCCGTCGGCGACCAGAAACTCGGCAGTTCCCGCTGCGGCTGCTCCCTGAATGGCAGCATTCACATCCTCGGTCATGATGGCGCGGAAACGTTGGTACTCGGCGTGAGAGGGATCCACCTGGTCCCAGTTGACCACGCCTGAGATGCCTTCCATATCGACGGCAATTAATAACTTCATGGTTGATTCTCCGTTGTTCGTTTTGGGGTTGGGTTTAGTATACACCCGCCCCGCAAACAAAATAATTGACTTGCAGGGGTACACTGGGTACACTTTTAGTAATCCCTGTTCGAGGAGGCGCGGATGCCGCAGCTTTATTATGGTTCCATCATGCGGGAAGGAGTCCGCATCCAATATTACCGTACCGGCGGTGAAAAACCGCCGCTGATCCTGCTGCACGGGTTGTCAGATAACGCCCTAATGTGGAACCGTCTTCCGATGCTGCTGGAAGTGGAGTACGACGTGGTGATGATGGATGCCCGTGGACACGGGCTTTCCGGACTGGATGAACTCGGCGCCGGTTTGGATGTTCAGGCAGACGATGTGGCAGCCCTCATCCAGCAGCTGAATCTGGTGAAACCGGTGTTGATCGGGCATTCGATGGGCGCGGCGCTGGCAGGACTGGTGGCAGCCCGCCTGCCCAAAGTCATCCGGGGGGTGATTATGATCGACCCACCCTGGCGGGACGAGGCGGAAATCTTCCCCTCGAACGGCAAAGAACGGTTGGATGAGGCTACCCGGGCTGGATTCTGGAAAGCCAAAGAAACCGATTTGCAGACCTTGATGGCCAGGGCAAAAGTCGAAAACCCGGGGTGGGACGAGAGCGAATTTTCGCAATGGGCCAAAGCAAGGCAGCAGTTCAACCCGGAGGCGCTCAATTCAGTCATGATCCGCGTCTTCCCCTGGAAGGAGATCGCGCCGCGGCTGGCTTGCTCCGGCCTGTTGATTACCGGCGACCCGGAATACGGTGCCATTATCACCCCGGCGCTGGCAGGCATAATTGAACGTCTGTGGAAAAAGGGAAAGGTCATTCATGTGCCGCGCGCCGGTCATAACATCCACCGCGACCAGTTTGCCTTTGTGATGCAGGCAGTTAGCACTTTTTTACGCAGCCTGGGAAGGTGGTCGCCAAAGGGAAAATAATAAAGGCGCTGCTGATCGGCAGCGCCTTTCTCTTGTTATTTACGGCCGTGGCTTGATGGGCGAAGCTTCAATTGAACGGTTGTATTCGCCTCGCTTCTACGGATTTTAACCCGAGAAACAACTACGGCATATTATTGCTGTTGGCCCAGTCCGCGCCAACCACAACGGCGATGTCGTATTGGGCATTCGGGTCGTAGCGGTTGTACACCCGCGGATTTTCCAGCCCCATGACGCTTGATATATAGCGTACCGTATATGGCTTGCCGCTGTAAATGAAAATGGTGGTGGCGTCGTATAACTGGTCGGCATTGGTCTCGTCCACCACGTTCAAATTAAGACTGCGCAGCCATTCAGCGGTGCGACTGGCCATACCCTCGGTGGTGGTACCGTTCTGCACCGAAATGCGCGCCTGTTCGGCCTGCATCAACTGAGCGTCATCCTGGCTGACTGCCGCAGGGCCGACCGCGCCGGCCGACGAAAAGATTTCGTCGCGCAGCAGCCGGATTTCATCCGGAATGGGGATCAGGATGTCCTGTCCATCTGCCGAGAAGGCATTTTGCACCATGTCCGGCGAGATTACGGCCTGCTTGATGTTTTCGGATGGAATTTGCTGCACCAGCCAGGCCAGTTTAATCAACTGGTCGAGCGTCATATTCGTGCGTACGCCGGCGGATAGTTCGCTAAACAGTACGGGCGCTTTGACCACCAGGGTTGGCAGCATTTTGAAATCCAGAATGCGGTCACGCACACCAATGATGACCTGCTGGGTGCGCTTGGCGCGGTCAAAATCGCCGCCGTCCGTCTTACGGTTACGGGCGTAGGCCAGCGCATGGTCACCAGGCAGGGTGTAGGTTCCGGGTTCCAGGTTAACCTTCTTGTTGGAACCCAGGATGGCGATGGTCATGGGTTCTTCGACGGTAATTTTCACGCCGTTGATTTCATCGATAAAGCGCACGAAAGCGCTGAAGTCGATCTGGGCGTAATAATTAATCGGCACGCCCAGGAACTGCTCTACCGTCTCAACGGCCAGGCCGGGGCCGCCTCCGGGCAGGTGGTTGACCTCACCAAGGAAAAAGGCGGTGTTGATTTTGGCATAATCATAGCCAGGGATGTTAACCCACAGGTCGCGCGGGATCGAAAGGATGCCGGCGGTATTGGTAAGCGGATCGAGCGTGAACAGCAGCATCGTATCAGAGCGCGGCGGATCGCCGGCTTCCCAATCCCGGTAGTCCAGCCCCATTACCAGCATGGTAACCCGGCTCTTGCCGTCCCACGGGTCAGGGCTTGGGCCGTCTGATTGCAGCGGCTGATCCATCGGGACAGTAGGACCGGTGTTGTTCGCTTCGCCGTTGGAGGCTTCCACCGGGATGCCTTCGATGTCGGTTGCAGTCCAGCTTTTGAAGAGGTCCCGCGCGATGGAGAAGGCCGCAATAGCGGTGATTACTGCCAGGACGGCGAACGCTCCCAGAACGATGATGGTCGTGCGGTCAAATTTGCCGCGCTTTTTAGCCATTGGTAAACGACGATTTTCCATAAGTTATTCTTGCATGCTCCAGCGTTAAGTCTGCAACGTGAGGTTGCAAGATCAATACCAATCGAATTTAATTCGTATATTATAAATCACTATTGAACAGGTGGGGGTGGAACCGGCAGCGCATCGACCGCGGTCTTCACCCATTTATCGCCTTCTTCGATCAACATCACCGGGATGTCCTCGACGATCGGGTATTTTCGCCCGCAGTCGCGGCACACCAACCAGGATTCTTTGACCAGATCCAGCAGGCCTTCTTTTTCGCGCACGCAGTTTGGACAGCGTAAGATTTCGAGCAAATCCGGATTGACCATTGCAACTCCCAGTGGACGTGTTTATACGCCTTCTATTTTACCACGAGCCAAAAATCAGATTTTCGTGCTTGCGCCGGTGACAACAGGTTCTTATAATGATGGATTGGGGTATTTTGAAAGCCGGGGAGGAATGTCTCATGAAGGCGCTGGTTATTTTTGAATCGGTTTATGGCAACACGGAAAAAGTCGCCCGGGCGATTGGCGCGGGATTAACGGCCGCTGGGGAGGTGCAGGTTGTATCGGCGGCGGAAGCCAGGCCGGAGCAGCTGACCGACCTGGACTTGCTGGTAGTCGGTTCGCCGACCCAGACATTCGGCCCGATTGCCGGTACGAAGGAATTCTTGAAGACTTTGCCTATCCATGCGTTGAAAGGCTTGAAAGTGGCGGCATTCGACACGCGCGTCCCGGTGGCAGAGGTCAATTCGAAGGTACTGACCTTTATGGCGGGTGCGTTTGGCTACGCTGCTGAAAAGATAGCCAAAGGACTGAAAGCCAGGGGCGGGGTCGAGGTGGTCGCGCCCGCCGGGTTCTTTGTTGTGGACAAAGAAGGACCGTTGAAGGACGGCGAGCTGGAACACGCCGCTGCCTGGGCCAGAGAGATCGTCAAGGGGCTGTAAGGACACGTTGCACGCGCCCGCAGATTCGCTATTATTCGCTAATTGAGCCCGAGGCTTCGACAAAAGCTCAGCCACCGGAGTGGTGGGCGTAGCACGCGCCAGCCCGATTTTTTGTAGGGTAAGCTTTAGCTTGCCCGGCGGCCGAAAGGCCGCCCTTTGTTATTGCGCGCTGAACCCGGCAATCTTATCTGATCCCAAATGAAGTCGAGTGGCGCAAACGGGACGTTTGCGTGGGCAAGCTGAAGCTTACCCTACCTATAGAATTAATGGTTGTTTGCTAAGCACATGTAGGACAAACTTTAGTTTGTCCAGTGCCAGCCAACAGGCTAACAAATGGGCAAGCTGAAGCTTACCCTACATTCCCCCTGACCCTCTGACCATTTGATAGTAAAATTCAATGCTTTCTCCAACCCCACAAGGTCATATTCCTTCCCATGCGCCGGCTATTCAAACTCGACTTCCCGCGCCAGTTCTGGCTGATGTTCCTTGGCATGCTGATCAGCACCATTGGCGCCAGCATGATCTGGCCGTTTCTGATGATCTATGTCAGCGAACGCCTCAACCTGCCGCTGACCTTCACCGCCATGCTGCTGACGCTCAACTCGGTCATGGGGCTGATCAGTTCATTCATCGCCGGCCCCATCATCGACCGCCTCGGGCGGAAATGGGTGATGGTCATCAGCCTGCTGTTGAACGGTGTTGGTTTTCTATTAATGAGCCAGGCGCACACGCTGCTGGCTTTTGCGGCGCTAATGGCGCTGCAAGGCGCTGTCAACCCGCTCTACCGCGTCGGTTCGGACGCCATGATGGCGGATTTGATCCCCGCCGAAGAACGGGCAGATGCCTATTCATTGATGCGCCTGAGTAACAACGTCGGCGTGGCCATTGGCCCGGCAGTCGGCGGATTCCTGGCATCGGCATCCTACAACCTGGCTTTTTTCGGCGCTGCGGCTGGTCTGGCTACCTACGGGCTGTTGCTGGCTTTCCGCGCCAAAGAAACCCTGCCCGCAATCCATGCTGCTCAAGCTGCGCAAGCGGCGAGCGAACGGTTTGGCGGTTACGGCAAAGTGCTCTCCGACAAACCCTACCGCTCCTTTGTCTTCGCTTTTCTCTTCACCCAGTTCAGCGCGTCCATCTTGTGGGTGATGCTTTCCGTGTATTCCAAGACCAATTTTGGCATGCCGGAAAGCCGCTACGGACTGATCCCCATGACCAACGCGCTAATGGTGGTGCTATTCCAAATCCCTGTCACCCAGTGGACAAAACGGCATAAACCGCAGGCAATGATGGCGTTGGGTGCCTTTTTCTACGCGGTGGGGGTCGGCAGCGTGGCGCTGGGCAGCGGTTTTTGGGGTTTCTGGTTGAGCATGGTAATCATGACCATCGGTGAACTGGTGCTGGTGCCGACCTCATCGACTTATGCCGCCAACTCTGCCCCGACGCACATGCGCGGGCGGTATATGAGCATCTACGGCCTGACCTGGAATGTAGCTCAAGGCATTGGCCCGGTGGGTGGGGGTTTTCTCAACGATACTTTTGGCCCACGGACGATGTGGTACGGCGGCGGCGTGACCGGTTTGGTCAGCACCGGGCTGTTTATGCTGCTGGCAAGAGCCCGACAGGATGCGGCGGTGATAGAGGCGGAATCACAAGGATAAAGCGGGCATGTAACTCGGCGATTTCCTAAATGGTGGATGTACAGAAAGAATGTCCCCAACGCCCCCAAAAAATAATTCAACCCAATCCGGCTAGTCAAGGGCGATTTTTCATTTCAATCGGGTGCATTTTTTCCATCTTGTGAAATAATATTATTTAAGGTTGCATATCGGTCTCGATTTCCCATAAGGAGGAAGCGATTATGACCGTCCGTGCTTGTATGAAACAAAGAGTTATCTCGGTTCAACAGGACACAACCCTGGAAATAGCTGCTGCAGTGATCCGGGAACATCACATTGGAACGCTCCCGGTAGTTGACCACGGCAGAAAGTTGGTCGGAATGCTGCGGTTGGAAAACCTTCTTGCCCTGGTGATGCCCGACTTCGTTCACCTGGTCGAACATTTCGAATTCGCCCACGATTTTGGTTATCTGGAACACGTGAAACCTGACCCATCTGCCTTGAAAGGGGCAGTGAGGGACATTATGGAGGAACCGATCAGCGTGCTGGCCGACAGCGGGGTATTAAGGGCCGCCGCTCTCCTTCACCTGCGTGACCTGCGCGATCTGCCGGTGGTGGATGCTGAAAATACGTTGGTTGGATTGGTTTCACATGTGGATTTGGGCGTTGCCCTGATGTCTGGCTGGGAATTGCCTGAGCTCTCTTCGGATACCAGCCCATGATCATCCAGCCCATCCTTGCTACGCTGATTTTTATCGTCTGCCTGACTTTGATTTTTACCGATAAACTCAACCGGGCAATTGCTGCTTTGGGTGGCGCCGTTATCATGGTGGTGCTGGGGCTTGTCCTGGGGTTTTACTCCGAAGAAGAGGCAGTTGCCTCGGTTGACGCCAATACCCTGGGGCTGCTGCTGGGAATGATGATTCTGGTAGCTTTGCTCGAGCCAACCGGGTTCTTCCAATATCTGGCGGTCTGGGTGGCACGGTTGTCCAAAGGGCGTCCGGTGCGTTTACTAGTGCTGTTGGGAGCAGTTACCAGCATCATGTCCATGTTCCTGGACAACGTCACGACCGTGGTATTAATAGCGCCTGTGACCATCCTGATCTGCGAGATTCTGGGGCTTAATCCGCAGCCGTTTCTCATTTCAGAAGCGCTGCTTTCTGATACGGCTGGTGTCTCCACCCTGGTTGGCGATCCGCCCAATGTGCTCATCGCCTCGGCTGCCGGCCTTTCATTTGTGGATTTCCTGACCCATGCGCTGCCAATTGTTATTGTGGTGTGGTTAATAGCCCTGTTGATGATCCGGCTGTTATTCCGCAAGGAATTGGCTGTGATCCCCGAGAATTCTGATGCGGTCCTTGAATTTAACCCAAATGAAGCCCTCAAAGATCGGAAGACTGCTGTAAAAGTCCTGATCGTAATTGGGGGCGCAATTCTTCTGTTTTTATTCGAGGAATTCTTGCACATCCAACCATCGTTAATCGCACTCGGTGCGGCGGCTGCCGGGTTGATCGTCGTTCAGCCCGATATCAACGCGCTGCTCAAAAAGGTGGAGTGGGACGTGCTGCTCTTCTTTGGCGCATTGTTCGTCATGGTAGGCGGAATGGAACAAGCCGGGGTGATGCGCGAGTTATCTTCGCTAATCACCAAAGGTGGATCGTTGCCGCCAGTAGTGCTGGGTTTAGTCTTGTTGTGGGTGGTAGCCATCGCCTCGGCCTTTATCGACAATATCCCCATCACCATCGCGCTCATCCCGGTGGTGCTCGATCTGGCGGCTGCTGGCATTAACCCCAACCCTTTTTGGTGGGCGCTGGCCTTTGGGGCTGGTTTTGGCGGCAACGGCACCATCATCGGATCGACTGCCAATGTTGTCGTCGCTTCATTGTCCGAGCGCACCCGGCACCCGATCACGCCGGCGATCTGGAACAAACGCGGGCTGCCAGTCATGCTGGCGACCTGTGCAGCTGCCAGCATTTTGTACATCCTATTCTTCCCATGGTTGAGCCGGTGATTGGTATTTATTGGTAGGGTGGGTCGGTAAAGGACCTTGTGATTTTCACCCTGTGCTATAATCCCCATACTCAGCTGAATTATTAGAGAAAACCCATAAATGCGATTTCTCATTACCGGCGCTGCCGGATTCCTCGGTTCGTCTCTGGCCAACCGCCTGGTGCGCGAAGGGCACGAGGTGCGCGGCCTGGACGATTTGTCCACCGGCGACCCGGCGGTGCTCTCGCCCGAAGTGCATTTCACCCGCGGCGACGTCAACGACCGCCCCAAGCTGTGGACGCTGCTGCAGGAAGTGGACTGCGTCTATCACCTGGCTGCGCGCGTACTGGTGCCCGAATCGCTGCTCTACCCGCGCGAGTACAACCAGACCAACGTCGGCGGTACGGTCAGCCTGATGGAAGCCATGCGCGATGTTGGCGTACGCCGGGTGGTGTTTATCTCGTCGGGAGCAGTGTACGGTGACCAGCAGCAGCAACCGGTACGTGAGGACGCGCTGCCCAACCCGCGTTCGCCGTATGCGGTCTCCAAGCTGGCGGCGGAGTATTATGTCAAAACAATCGGGGGTCTGTGGGGGATCGAGACTCTGTGCCTGCGCGTCTTCAATGCCTACGGCCCCGGGCAGCATTTCCCGCCGGTGCATGCGCCGGTGGTGCTTTCCTTCCTGCGCCAGGCGCTCAACAACGGCACGCTGGTGGTACACGGCGACGGTCAGCAAACGCGCGACCATGTTTATGTGGACGATGTGGTCAATGCAATGCTGGCGGCATCCACTGCGCCGGAGGTCAACCAGCTAACCATCAATGTAGGCAGCGGGCGGGAGACCAGCGTACGCGATTTAGCCAAGCTGGTGATCTCCGTGACAGGCGCCAACCCCGAGGTGGTTTACAATCCGCGCTCGGATCGTGGCTCGTCGCGCCTGTGCGCTGACCTGACCCTGGCAGCCGACAAGCTCAACTATAAGCCGAGCATCGGGCTGGAGACCGGTCTGCGCCTGACCCTGGAGCGCGACACCCGGCTGCGTGTGCGATAACAAGGCCAGGCAGCATCATGATTAGGTTGTCTCCCTATTATCAAAAATAGGGGAGGTTGGTGGGGGTGGTTGAATTCGCCACTTTCTTGCAGTCGATAAAAGTGTATAATTATTCTATACGCAATTCGTTTTGCGGCGGTATTACGCCCGGCGATAGTCTGCCCCCGCCGTAGCCGCCGTGAATCCTGCCCTCGGATGGATCGTTTCAGACGGTCGCCGTCCAATTTCTACAGTATTGGCTCATGCTGGCAAAACTGCTGCGAACCCCTTCCATTTGTGTCATTTTACTGCTGGCAGCCTTGCTGCTGGCGGGCTGCGACGCGGCGGATATCGCCCTGCAGCCGGAACCTGGCACTTACACAGTGGATACTGTTTTCCGCGAATATTATACGTCACTGGGCGGACGTGAAACGCTGGGGCCAGCCATAAGCGCCCTGTTCAATTACCGCAGCAAACAGTGCCAGTACGTTCAGAATGTGATGATGTGCTTTGACCCCCAGTCGGAGGGTATTGCCCGCTTCACGCTTTTTCCGCTGGGGGATGCCCTTGGCATTTATGAGGATCCCGAGATATCTGCGGTGGGCAATCTGGTGGTGGACGGCTACCCGATATACGAGGAGTTCGAGGAACTCTACCATCGCCTGTACGGGCCCTTGTATGTTGGCCGGCCGCTTACCCAGCCGCGCTACAACGCCAACGGCAGCCGTATCGAGCAGTATTTTCAGAATGTCGGCTTTTACCGTGGCGTCAATGATGCGCCTGGTGAAGTGCATTTGCTTTCCTACGGCGTTTTCGCGTGTTCAACCGACTGCCGTTTCACTCCGCCGCAAACCGCCGTTGTCACTGCCAATATTGCCAGCGCCTCTCAGCCGTATTTGTCGCAGGTGGCACGCTTGGGCGGTTTGAATGTTTTTGGCATGCCGCTAACCGAACCCTATGTGGCGCCAGACGACAACTTGGAGCAGATTTACGAGAATGTGGTGCTCTACTCGCCGCAGGAGGACACCAGCAGCCTGCAACTCCGTCCGGTATCGTTGATGTTGGGAGTGCCGGTCGATCCCCCAGGGCCAGAATTGCGCAGTCAGGCGGAGGGTATGGTCTTTTACCCGACTGAAGGCGATCTGGGTTACCATGTGCCGCTGGTGTTCGATTATTTCATTGCGCAGCACGGCGGCCGCGAGATCTCCGGCAAGCCGCTGGGGGAAATTTCACCATTCAATGGCACCTTATACCGCCAATGTTTTGAAAATTACTGCCTGTATTTTGACAGCAGCGCCGCGGAAAGCCTGCAGGTGCGCATGGCGCCGCTGGGGTTAGATTACCTCAACCAAACCCAGGCAGCCCCGGCGGTTGAGTCCACGCCGGTCGCGCTGGAAGCGCAAACCATTCGCATGGTAGCCAATCCCGGTACTCCGCGTATCCCGGCTGACCAGCCGCAGCGTTTTGACCTGTTTGTGGTGCGGGCGGCGGATAACCAGCCGGTTCCCAACATCGAAACTGAATTGACCCTGACGATGCCGGACGGCGCTCAGACGATCTACCAGTTGCCGCCAACTGATACCCAGGGGCGCGCCAGCCTGATCGTCCCCCCGATCCAGCCGGCACCGGTCAATGGCACGGTGATTTCCTTCAAAGTCTGCCTGAACGCCCCGACAACTGGCGCGGTGTGCACGTCGGACAGCTATTTGATCTGGAATTTTCAATAATATTATTGGGTGCGTTGCTCCTGGGGTAAACGCAGCACCCATCTATCACGGATTAAGCAGCGTTGCACCTGACCTTGCAGCGTAAGTGCAAACCACCTTTTCGCGCATTTCCAAATCACCCCCACGTGCGTGGGGAATACTTTATTACCAGTATAACAAGGACAAGGACAAACTGGTTCACCACCACGTGCGTGGGGATAACGAGTTCAGGCGCGGAAACGTGGCATTAGCGACGGTTTCCGTTCGCCGCTCCCAACCCGACCTACAATAAACACTCTTCTACAAAAATCCCGGTTACATGTAGGGCGAAATTTAATTTCGCCGGCGCAAATTGAAAATTTGCGCCACAATAAAATCCGTGTATCATGAAATATAATTTCACGACTGGAGTTAGGCGCGCAGCGTTGCGCCTCCCTATATTGGTTTCGCTGCCATTAATTCACGGTATTCCTTTGATGCAGCGAATTTGCGCAATTTCTCGATGCGGTTGATGATCAACGGATGGGTCGCCAGGCTCTCCCCCAACGCACTGACCGGCGAATCGTCCTCGGTATCCAGCAATCTTAGCGCTTGCTCTATCTCGGCCGGTGAATCCAGCTCTCCCGCCACCAGCTTGACCAGCGCTGAGGTGGCTTTTTCCAGACTGCCACAGGCCACCAAACCGGCCCGGTCGGACGAATACTCGCATGCCCGACTCCACCAGCGGAACGCGAAGGTAAAAACGATGGTCGCGCCAAGGGACGGTGGGACTCCGGCTACCCCGCCCAGCAGAGTGGTCAGCCAGGTGTGATTGAGCACCACGTGCCCCAGCTCATGCCCGATGATAAAGCGCAGTTCGCTGGCGTCCATGACCTGCAACAACGGCGAGTACACCACCACCACACGCGGGTCTGAAAAGCCAAAGGTATAGGCATTCATTTGCCGGGCGCGCAGCACATATAACTCAAACGGCCCGGAGTTGAGTGATTTCCCGCATGCGGCCGCCAGTTGAGCCAACTCTGGAGCAGTTTGGCTGCTGACACGTAGCGCATTTTGAACGATAGCACGGTGGTGCGCCTGGTTCATTTGAAAAGCCACTGCCACCAACAAAATGGCGCTCAGCGGTAACAGGCATAGTGTAGGAGCGGCGGCCAGCAAAAAAACCGCCAGGATCATCAGCAGAGTGGCGACCAGAATTGGCTGTTCGCTGGGGTCGCGCAGTATTTCCCGGCGCATGGCAGGTTTATTCCACCCCGCGTCCGCGCGCCAGGTCCAATGTCTCCACCGCGTGTCGCAGGTGCGGGATGACGATGCTGCCGCCCACGACCAGCGCCACATTGAACGCCTCGTACAATTCTTCATCGCTCCAACCAGCATCCACGCACTGCAGGATGTGATAATCAATGCAGTCGTTGCAGCGCAGCACCATTGAAGCTGTCAACCCGAGCAGTTCCTTCGTTTTGCCATCCAGTGCAGCGTTATTGTAGGCTGCGGTATCCAGGTTGAAGAAGCGTTTAATCCCCAAATGGTCGATTTCGAAAATGCGCTCATTCATCTTTTTTCGGTAAGTCTGAAAGTCATCCAGCCGGTTGGTCATAGGGTTTTCCTTCTAATGCACTTCGTTGGGATCGGTGATGTACTTCCACCAGTTATACGCAACACCATTTGTCTGCCCGCTGATGTGCGGGAACAGCTTCAGCCACCAATTGTGGTGCGCCCGGATATCGCCGTTACCCCATTCTTCACAGGCAACCGTCACTGGTGCGCCGTCCAGTTGCGGAAAATGCTCCCAGTTGCGGCTGCGGCACAGCACTGGCGTGGGATTACCCCATTCGTAATCGCGAGTGCTGTTGGGCGCAAAATGCACCGTACCGCACTCGGCCATTCCGGGAGAGGACTGATCGTAGCGGATAAACCGCGCCCACAGGTTTCTCGCACCGCTCGTTGCACGGAATACCTGCCGCATAATCGACTCGGAGCGGTGGCCAAAGCTTTCCAACATCTCTCCCACGCTGCGCTGGTAGGTAAAGCCCATGATGATGAAACGCCGGTTGGCAGCGATGCCAGTCAATGGCGGCGCGTTGCAGAAAAATGCGCCCGGCCCGGCCATGATCGACTCGTAAAAACCGCCGTAAGGCATGGCCACCAACCAGACCTCATCAATCGTCGCGGCGTTGATTTTGGCGACCAGGTCAAAGTCCACTAGAATACGGAGGTAATCAACCATATCTGGCATATGAAAACCGCTGCCGGATTGCCAGGATTGCAGGTAGGCATCTGCGTCGTATAAGAAACCGTCCGCTTTTACGGGAAAGGTCGGCGATTGGATGGTCTCGACCATTTCATAATTCAAATAGCCGTGGCTGCTGGTTTTCAAATCGGCGACGTAACCATCCACCAGCGCAGCAGTGTCAGCCCAGCCTAACACGCGGGAGAGCGGTTTGTCGCCCTGCGACGGAACCGGCGGATCAAAAATGATCAGGGATACTTTACGGGTCACCGGGTTAGGCGTTAACCCAATCACTTCGCTCGGGCTGCTCGAGCCACCCAACGACCGCAGCCAATTAATAAAATCATCCCAGAAGCTCATAGTACCTCCAAGGTCAGGTTGCGCAGGGGAACCATATAGTCATAGTATAGTCATTTTCCAGGCAAAGCAGCAAGCGCAGCGATTGTTGGTCCAAAGGGCACTCAATATTAAATTGTGAATAATGCGAAGAATTTTGTGAATAGCCCCTCACCTAACCTCTCCCCAGCCAAAAAATTTGGGGAGAGGAATCAAGTTCGGGCGGCTCGCGAGTTGCCTCTACCAACCCTACAGGTAGAAACCGTTTTTCTTGTTTGCCCGTTGTTTGTATGCCCCTTACTGCTATCCCTGCCATTAAATATTTTCTTCTTTTCTCGTGTACAATAAAGTTTGTAGTCGTGAATAATCGATATTTGCTTTGACACACAGGAGTCGCCATGTACCATACCATTATCATCGTCGGCAATCTGGGTAAGGATCCGGAAATGCGCTACACGCCCAGCGGTCAGGCGGTAACCAGCTTCTCCGTTGCCACCAGCCGGCAGTACACCGGTCAAAACGGCCAAAAAGTCAAAGAAACGATCTGGTTCCGAGTGTCCGCCTGGGGTAAACAAGCCGAGACCTGCAACCAGTACCTGCGCAAGGGCAGTAAAGTGCTGGTGGAAGGCCGCCTTACCCCGGATCCATCCACCGGGGGGCCGCGCGTCTTCACCCGCCAGGATGGCACATCCGGCTCTTCCTTCGAAATCACTGCCAGCAACGTTCGCTTCATGTCCACCCGCGCTGAGGGTGAAGGTGAAGGCGGCGGTGGCAGCGAATTCCCCGAAGGGGATGCTGGCGACGAGATCCCGTTCTAAGGATCGACTGCCATGAACGGCCAATCCAAACCCCCTACTCCTGGTTTTAACATGGAGATGCCGGATGACCTGCTGGCTGTGTACAGCAACGTTGCCCGTATCAGTCACACGCCGTTTGATTTTGTGATGGACTTCTCGCAGGCGCTGCCGGGTAAACCGCACACTGAAATTTTGTCCCGCGTCATCATGTCGCCGGCCGGGGTCAAACTGTTCCAGCGGGCGTTGACCGAAAATATTGCTCGCTATGAGTCTATTTTTGGCGAGATCACGCTTCCCAAAGGCGACACGGGGTTGGCAACCGACCTTTTCCGGCGCGTTCAACCGCCGGATGCCCCTCCCGCCGAACCTCCTTCAGACGAGCCTACCCCCCCGAAAGAATAATCTTTGGAAGATTTTTCGCAATTCACTGAAATCGTTCATCAAGCCTTCGAAACCTTAAACCAGGCGCGCGACAACGCGCTGGTACAGGCGCGTCAATTGACCCGCCTTTCAGCCAATACCATTCGCGCCATACACCGCGGTGAAAACGATGCTGCCCACAAAAATCTGGTTGAAGCCGGCAAAATCGCGGCCGAATTGAAGAAATCTCTGGCCGGATTCCCGCAACTTTTCTTTGCCGGTTACACCCAGGACGCGCTCAAAGAATATGTCGAGGCGACTCTCACCTGCGCCATCATCGAAAACCAGCGCCTGCCCAAACCGGAGGTGTTGGATGTTGAAATCAACACCTATTTAAACGGTTTAGCCGAGGTCACTGGAGAACTGCGCCGCCGCACTCTGGATATTTTGCGGCAGGGCTATTCCCCGGAAGCCGAACGCCTGTTGAGCTGGATGGACGAGATTTATAACCTGCTGGTCACAGTCGATTACCCGGATGCACTGACCAACGGCTTGCGCCGCCAGACGGACCTGGTACGCGGCATCGTCGAACGCACCCGCGGCGACCTGACGATCAGCCTGCGCGAGGAACGCCTCCAGCAGGCGCTGGAGCAGGCAATCAAACGCCTGCCAGAGTAATGCGGGTCATTCGCGCGTCCGAGATCGGTGCTTACCTGTACTGCCACCGCGCCTGGTGGTATCACCTGCAAGGGATCACCTCCGAAAACCAACAAGAACTTGCATCCGGCAGCGGTTTTCATCGCCGCCACGGCCGGCGCGTGTTAAGCGCAACTCTGCTGCGGGCTGCCGGTTGGATTCTGCTGCTGGCAGCGCTGGTGGTGGCGGCTGTGACTGCCACGCTGCAGTTCCTCCCCTGAGCCATGCCCTGGATTCTCGCACTCCTCCTGGCTGCAGCCGCCCTGGCGCTGCTCTGGCTGAGCCGGCGTCAGCAGAGGTCAGCCGGACTTCCCGCCGGGCGCGTGCTATATAGCGATCCCAAGGTCATTGGCGCCCCGGAGCGTCCGTTATATGACCCGGACACGCATCTCACCGGCAAACCGGATTACCTGGTCGAAGAGCACGGCGTGGTTATTCCGGTGGAGGTCAAAAGCGGCTGGGCGCCGCCCGAGCCGCACCTGGGGCACATCTACCAGTTGTTGGCATACTGCCTGCTGGTGGAAAAAACCCAAGGCAAACGCCCGCCGTACGGCATTCTGCGCTACCGCAACCGCTCCTTCAGCATCGATTTCACCCCCGATGCCGAACGTGAACTCAGGTCACTACTGGAGGAGATGCACGCCGCCGCCCGTCACAAAGAACTGAACCGTTCGCATGAAGACCGCAGCCGCTGCGCTCATTGCGGCTATCGCTCGATCTGCGACCAAAAATTGTGAATTTGCATTTTCATCAAGGGATATTTTACCGAATGGTCCGGAAATTGGATTGGCAATAGAAGACCAATAAAAATCCCTTTTGCTCAGATAATTGTAAAACCGTAGCGGCACGGGGTTTTATCAAGAATTCCAGGCTTTCCGGCTTGCCCCGTGCCCCTACTTGTGAGCGCGCCCATTTCCATCGCGCTGGTATAATAATTCGATATGGACTGCACCCAGACAATCCCCCGTCGAATCGCGATTGGCGTGCACCCGCAAATGCCCGCGGCGGCCGAAGAAGCCGAAGGCATTGCGCATTTTCTCCATGAGCGCGGCGTGGAGGCGTATTGGGGAAGGATGCATGATCCATCTTTCCGTCAGAAATTGGAAAGCGATACCGATCTGTGCATCGCCCTTGGCGGCGACGGCACCATTCTGCGCGCCGGGCATCTATGCGCTCCGCTGCATATTCCCATCTTAGGCATCAATCTGGGCCGCTTTGGCTTCCTGACGGAGGTCAAGCGGACTGAATGGCGGGACATGCTGCCGCTGCTGATGGAAGGGCGCTACTGGCTGGAAGGACGCATGATGCTGCAGGCCACCCATTTGCGTGAGGGAAATGCGCTGGGCAGTTGGAGCGTGCTCAACGAGGTGGTTATCTGCCGCGGACAGTTTGTCCGGCCAGTGACGCTGCGCGCCCAGGTGGACGGTTACCCGCTGGCGACCTACATAGCTGACGGATTGATTGTTTCCACCCCCACCGGTTCCACCGCTTACGCATTAGCTGTTGGCGGGCCAATCATGCCACCGGACTTGCGCAACATTCTGATTGTAGCCGTCGCGCCGCACCTTTCAGTGGACCGCGCCATCATCCTGTCCGAAGGGTCGGTGGTCAATGTGACCGTACACACTACCCACCAGGCGGTCTTTAGCGTAGATGGACAGCCGCCGGTCAGCATGGCGGACGGAGACGAGGTGCGCGTCGAAGCCAATCATAATACCGCCTGTTTTGTGCGTTTTGGCGACCGCGGCTATTTCTACCGTAACATCACGAATTATATGGAACAAAATCCTACTGCCGGTGAAACTGAATGATCGAACCAACCACTACAGCCCAATATTGCTATAACCATCCCAACCGTGAGACCCTGCTGCGCTGCAATCGCTGCGAGCGTCCGATATGTACGGAATGCGCCGTGCTAACCCCCACCGGGTACCGCTGCAAAGAATGTGTGCGCGGGCTGCAGAAGAATTACGATACCGCACGCTGGATCGATTACCCGGCGGCGATCCTCATCGCCGGGGTATTGAGCTATCTCGGCGGCGGACTAGCTTCCATTATGGGCTTTTTTACAATTTTCATTGCCCCGGTAGCGGGCGTGATCATCGCCGAAGCGGTGCGCTGGGCAGTCAAAAGACGCCGTTCGCGCTGGCTGTACCGCGCGGCTACCATCGCTGCCGCTGCCGGCGGAGTTGGGCTTCCGTTGGCCAGCCTGATCACGATGCTCGTAGGCGGTGGCTTTGGCATCTGGCAGCTGGTGTGGGGCGCTGCGTACGCTATTTTGGTCACATCGACGGTCTTTTACCGTCTGACAGGCATACAAATTCGCTAATCAGGGCGGCATGCTTACCGATCTGCGCATCGAAAATTTTGCCATTATTCAGGAGTTGGAGCTTTCCTTTCAACCTGGCCTGACCACCTTCACCGGCGAAACAGGCGCGGGTAAATCTATTATCCTGGATGCGCTGATGGCTCTTCTTGGCGGCAAAGCAGATGCCACACTGATCCGCTCCGGCGCCGACCGGGCCAGCGTAGAGGGCAGTTTTACCATCCCGCTTGCCAGTCAGGAGGCGGTGCGCGCGCTGCTCGAACCGGAAGAATTACTGGACGACTCTCAATCTGTTTCGGTCGGGCGCGAAATGCGGCAAAACGGACGCAGCGTGGCGCGCATCAACGGACGCAGCGTCGGGTTGCCCCTGCTGCGCGATCTGGGGCAGTATCTGGTGGATATTCACGGGCAATCCGAGCATCTGTCACTGCTCAATGTGCGCCAGCACATTCACCTGCTGGACCGATTTGCGAACTCACAGGAAGCGCTAGAGACTTACCGCGGCACTTATCGCGAGCTGCGGCGGGTGCAAAAAGACCTGGTCATACTGCGTCAGGCCGAACAAGATGCCGCCAACCGCATCGATTTGCTCGAGTTTCAGGCCGGTGAAATCGAGGGAGAACATCTGATCGCTGCCGAAGAAGATGAACTCCGCAGCGAGCGCATCCGTCTGGCTAACGCCGAGGGGTTAAACTCACTTTGCGAGCAAACCCTGGCCTTATTGGACGATGGGTTGCCGGAAACACCCGCCCTCACTGACCTGGTCGGCCAAATGGTGCAGGCGCTCGATTCACTGGCGCGCATCGACCCGCAGCAACATGCCCTGGCTGAACAGGCGCAGACCCTGAGCGAGACCCTCAGCGATATCAGTCGCGCGTTACGCGGCTACAGGGAAGGCATTGAATTTAACCCGCGGCGGCTGGAACAGGTGGAAGAACGACTGGATACGATCAACCGCCTCAAACGAAAATACGGCGGCACAATCGAATCAGTGTTGGAATTTGCGCGCAAAGCCCGTAGCGATCTGGATAACATTGCTCACGCCACGGAACGCATTGCCGATCTTGAACAGCAGGAATTGGAGCTGCGGCAGACATTGGCCGGGCAAGCCGAGCGCCTGTCCGCGCTGCGCAGCCAGGCTGCCGGGGCGCTCGCTGCTGCAGTCGAAGCCGAGTTGGACGATTTAAGCATGGCCGGCGCGCAGTTTGCGGTTGATACGCAGCAGGTACAGGTTGAAAACGGCCTCCGCTTGCAAAATGGCAACACCGTCGCCTTTGACGAGACCGGTGCCGACAAAATCGAATTCCTGATTGCCCCCAATCCAGGCGAAGGTCTCAAGCCGCTGGTCAAGATTGCCTCGGGCGGTGAAACTTCGCGCTTGATGCTGGCCTTGAAGCGGGTATTGACCCAGGCCGATTCGATCCCCACGCTGGTGTTTGACGAAATCGATCAGGGCATCGGCGGACGGGTCGGCTCGGTGGTCGGTGAAAAATTATGGCAGTTGGGACGCGATCACCAGGTATTGTGTGTCACGCACCTGCCGCAGTTAGCAGCTTTCGGCGACCAGCATTACAGCGTGCGTAAAGAGGTGGATGGGGGACGCACCACCACCCGGGTGGAGGTGCTGGCCGACGACGCGCGCCAATTAGAGTTAGCACAGATGCTCGGCGCCGTGACCGAGGCCAAGCTGAACTCCGCCCGCGAGACGCTGGCAACCGCGCAGCAGCGCATCACAGAGTTGGGTGCGAAGCAATAACCGGTAGGGTGCTGTTCGACCGGAGTGATAAGTGGTGCTAAGGAACAAACCGAGCTAATTGTAAAAAGGAATGGGTCGAGCGCACCATCAAGGTAATTTTTTAGTGCTTTTAAATCCATTCACAGAGCAACTTGTGGGCGGAGCGTACCGAACACGATTATGGTGCGTTCACAAGCGGAACGCACCCTATGCCTGCACCCCTTAAATCATCCGTAGGGGCACGGGGTTCATCAACGTGTCCATGCTAACGGTCAACCCCGTGCCCTTTCCAGGGACGATTTCTCCATAGCACTCGTAGGGTGCCGTTCAACCCGAAAAGACCACGCGGCTTCCAGAATACGACACTCTAATTTCAATTGAGATGGGTTGAACGCACCGATTAGAATTTGTGGTACGTTCATAAACCGAACAGCACCCTACGGCTGACTTACTATTTCGCGATCCTTGCCACCGTCACGCCGTCGCCGCCCTCGGTTTCGCCGCCAGACTCCCAAGTCGTGACGAACTCGGACTGCGCCAGCGCCTCGCGGATCACCTGCCGCAGCCGCCCGGTACCTTTACCGTGGATCACGCGCACATACGGCATTCCGGAGAGGTAGGCGGACTCCAGGTAGCGTTCCAACGCCTCCAGGGCATCCTCGGCGCGCTGCCCGCGCAGATCCAATTCCACCCCGGGCGAAGGGGCAAAGGGCACGGGTGACAGTTCACGGTCAGGCGCAGCGGGCCGGGGCTGGCTGGCAGCCTGCACCGTTTGCAACGCCGTTTCCGGCTGCCCGGCACGCACTACATCACTTATCCGGGTGCGCACTTTCAGGTTGCCAAGCAGCACCTCAATATCCTCTTCGCCTAGAGCCGACACCACCCCGTCCATGTTCAGCGTGCGCAGACGAACCTTATCGCCCAATTTTAAGGCGCGCGGCGGAGCGCTCTGTACCACCCGGCGTATGACCGGTTGCTCTACATTCATGCGCAGCTCTTCCACCCGCTCCTGCACCGCTTTTAGCGCTTCCAGCGGTTGATGGGCGCGCGCCAATGCCTTGCGCAGCGATTCCACTTCAGCGGTTAATGCTTCGACTTCTTTTTCCTGCTGAGTGCGTGCCTGCTCTAATATCGCTTGACGCTCGTCCTCGACCTTTTCCAACCGCTGCGCTAAATCCTTGCGGATTTGGTCCACCTCAAAGCGCGCGCGGTCGGCTGCTCCGCGCGCTTTGCGCGCAATGGTACGCTGCTGGTTAATTTCATCCAGCAGATCGTCAGCCTGCAAATTGGTGGGGTCGAGCAGCCCGCGCGCCGACTGGATGATGTCCTTCGACAATCCCAGCCGTTCGGCAATCGCCAGTGCATTGGAGCGCCCGGGCAGTCCAATGATCAGGTTGTAGGTCGGCCGCAGCGTTTTCAGGTCAAATTCCATGCTGGCATTCACCACCCCCGGCGTGGCATGTGCAAAAGCCTTCAATTCGGGGTAATGCGTGGCCACCAGATTGGTAATGCGCTTTTCGATCAGATAAGCCAGCAGCGCTCGCGCCAACGCTGAACCTTCCTGCGGGTCGGTCCCGGCGCCCAATTCGTCGAACAGCACCAGCGAATGGGCATCGGCTCGATTGAGGATGCGCACCATGTTGGTGATATGACCCGAGAAGGTTGACAGGGACTGTTCGATCGACTGCTCGTCGCCAATATCGGCGTAGACATTTTGGAAGATGCTCAGGGTGGAGCCTGACTGCGCCGGGATATGCAGCCCGGACTGCGCCATCAGCACCAGCAGCCCAACAGTTTTAAGCGAAACCGTCTTCCCGCCAGTATTGGGGCCGGTAATTACCAACGAGTACGTCTGCTCATCCAAATTAACATCGATTGGCACCACGCTGGCAGGGTCGAGCAGCGGGTGGCGGGCATGATACAGCAGAATGACGCTGCCCGGATGTTTTTCGCGCTCAACCTTGCGGAAGGTGGTCAACACCGGTTCAGTGGCGTGTAATTCCTCGGCGTATTTGGCGCACATGAACGCCAAATCCATTTGCGCCAGCGCTTCCACCAACTGCACGATCACCTCAGCAAACGCCCCGACCTGATCGGTCAAATCGGTCAGGATGCGGCGCTCCTCGTCGCGTTCAGCCAGCTGCGCTTCGTGCCATTGGTTATTCAACTCCACCACCACCAGCGGCTCGACAAACACCGTCGCGCCGGAGGAGGATTGGTCATGTACGATGGAGCGAATGCGCCCGCGCGACTCAGCCCGAAGCGGCACCACATAACGCCCGTTGCGCTGGGTGATGATCGCTTCCTGCAGATGCGGTTGGTTTTTAGGGTCATTGATCAGGTGCGTCAGCTTGCTCATCAGGCGCTCGTGCGCAATCCTGATTTCAGCCCGGATGGCAGCCAATTTGGCGGACGCCGAATCCAAAATTTCCGCCCGATCCGAAATGGTGCGGGAGATGGTTTCGATCAACCCCGGCGGCGGGGGCAACTTTTCGGCAATTAACGCCAGATGCGGATATTCCGCCTGTTTATGTTCGAAAGTGCGCGAAAGTTCCCGCGCGGAAATTAACGTAGTTTTCACTTCCAGCAGTTCGCTGGGGGTGAGCACCGCGCTGCGTTTGGCGCGCTCGATCAGCACCCGCACGTCCAACGCGCCGCCAATGCCCGCCTCCGATTTAACCGACAGCAGACGGGTTGCCTCGCTGGTGATCGCCTGCCGCTCCAGAGCTTCAGTCAGGTCGGCGGTCGGGCGCATGCGACGCGCCAACGCTGCTGACGCCGAAAAATCGGCGAAAGCTGCCAGGCGTTCCAACACCTTGGGATATTCCAGCGTGACCAGCGACTTCTCATCCATTCCGCGTGATTCTACCCTGTTTTAAAGATTCACAAGAAGCCAAACTACCGTTGACCTCTGGCCATTCGCGGGTACAATCATTCCGAGGAAACCATGCCCATCGATCCCAACAAAGTCATTTACTCCATGATCGGCGTTAGCAAGTATTACGATAAAAAGCCGGTTCTCAAAGATATTTACATCTCTTATTTCTACGGCGCCAAAATTGGCGTGATTGGCCTGAACGGCTCGGGCAAAAGCTCGCTGCTGCGCATCTTTGCCGGCCTGGACCGCGACTATAACGGCGAGACGGTACTGGCTCCCGGCTATTCGGTCGGGCTGCTCGAACAGGAACCGCGGCTGAATGACGCCAAAACCGTGCGTGAAATTGTCGAAGAAGGCGCGCAGGAGGCCATCAGGCTGTTGACGGAGTTTAACGCCATCAGCGAGCGCTTCGCAGAGCCGATGAGCGACGACGAGATGACCGCGCTGATCGAGAAGCAGGGCGAGGTGCAGGAAAAAATCGATCACCTGGATGCCTGGGACATCGATGCACGCCTGGAAATGGCGATGGACGCGCTGCGCTGCCCGCCACCTGAAACCCGGGTCAAAATTCTTTCCGGCGGCGAGCGCCGCCGCGTGGCGTTGTGCCGCCTGCTGCTGCAAAAGCCCGACATTCTGCTGCTGGATGAGCCCACCAACCATCTCGACGCTGAAACCGTGGCCTGGCTGGAAAAGCATTTGCAGCAGTACGCCGGCACGGTGATTGCCGTCACCCACGACCGCTACTTTCTCGATAATGTCGCCGGCTGGATCCTCGAACTGGACCGCGGGGTGGGTGTGCCGTATAAAGGCAACTATTCTTCCTGGCTGGAGCAAAAGCAGGCGCGGCTGGCGTCCGAGGAAAAGGGTGAAAGCGAGCGCATCAAGACCCTGGAGCGCGAACTGGAATGGATTCGCATGGCTCCGCGCGCCCGGCATGCCAAATCCAAGGCGCGCATCAATGCCTACGAGCGGCTTTTAGGCCAGGAGAACGAAAAAGTTGCCCGCGACCTGGAAATTTTTATCCCACCCGGCCCGCGCCTTGGCAATGTGGTCATCGAAGCTGACAAGGTGCGCAAGGGATACGGCAGCAATCTGCTGGTGGAAGATATGATCTTCGCCCTGCCGCCCGGCGGCATCATCGGCATCATTGGCCCGAACGGCGCCGGTAAAACGACTCTCTTTCGCATGATTACCGGGCAGGAACAACCGGACGCAGGCATCTTGCGGGTGGGCGATACAGTCAAACTGGCGTATGTTGACCAGAGCCGTGACGTGCTGGACCCAGAGCAAACGGTCTGGCAGATGATATCCGGCGGGCAGGACCAGTTGCAGTTAGGCGCGCGCGAGGTTAATTCGCGCGCTTATGTCTCGCGATTCAACTTCACCGGCAGCGACCAGCAGAAACTGGTGGGCATGCTCTCCGGCGGCGAGCGCAACCGCGTGCATCTGGCGCGCATCCTCAAAGAAGGCGCCAATGTACTGCTGCTGGATGAACCAACCAACGATCTGGACGTGAATACCATGCGCGCCCTGGAAGAAGCACTGGAAAATTTTGGCGGCTGTGCGCTGATTATCAGCCATGACCGCTGGTTCCTCGACCGGATTGCCACGCATATCATGGCGTTCGAGGGCGACAGTAAGGTGGTCTTCTACGATGGGAATTACACCCAGTACGAGGCTGACCGCCGCGCTCGCCTGGGCATTTCCGCTGACCAGCCGCACCGCATCACCTACCGGCGCCTGACGCGGGATTAATCGCTGCCGTTAATCCACAGCTTCGACCTCGCGGTTTTGGTTGAATTGAATAGTTTTAAGGACGGCAAAGAACAGCATAAGCGCGCCAATGCCGCTGAATAAACCGGCCATAATTGAACTAAAGATGCGGTCGTCCAGGCTGACGAAGACGGTTTGCTGGCTATCATATTTGAGGAAGGCATTGATCTGATCCGCGGCTTTTTCCTTCGCGCTCGAACCGCTGGAATAATAGCCGGTCAGGGCGACGTTTCCGCTGTTGGTGACCAGCACCACGCGATAAGTGTCGCCATCCTCTCCGTAGCTGACATCGACCACGGCGCGCTGTAATTCCGCGATAGCGAAATCATACTCACGGCTGCTGAACATGCTTGTCGTTCGTAAGGTGCACATGCCGGCCGGCGGCCGGCTGCGGTCGCATTCCAGTGTGACCTTGGTGCCGAAGATGAACAACAAACCAATGCCAACCAGGACGAATAACAGTCCGATACCGCCCAGGATAAGTTGATCGGGGTCGAGCGTAAAACCTGTAAAACTGCGGCGGTTCATGGGCACCTTTTCCTGGTGATAGGGAATGGATAAATTATATATTGATCTTCCTTTTCCCAGGTCTGTTGTTGTCACCCTGCCCGCAGGGCACTCTGTGAGTGAACGAAGTGAAGGGTCTCCTGCTCGGTCAATGAGGTGCTGTCCTGGTGGTAACACGACAAATTAGCCAAACGAATAGCGTAGGTTGGGTCGAGGGGCTAAGTATGCTGGTTCTTAGGTCAATAGAATTGCCCCGAAACCCAACTTTTTGATTCCGATCTGGCGTTGTTGGGTTGAGAGCTGCAAGCTTTGAGATTAGAAGTACATCTTTTTCTCGCCCGCACTCACAAAGTGCCCCACCCGAAAGGTGCTCTATGAGTGCGGACAGAAAAACGATAGCCCTTGTATTGAAAATGATTTTCAATTACAATAACACTCATGACCCCAACAATAACCGTCTCTCGCTGGCTTGACCTGCTACAATCCGCCGGCTGCAGGGTGACCGCACCCCGGCGCGCCATTGTCGAGCTGATGGTCGGCACATCCCGCGCCCTAGGGCCGATCGAGGTCTTCGACCTCGGCCGCGCTGAACACCCTGGTCTGGGCTTGGTCACCGTGTATCGCACGCTCGAAAAACTGGAAGAATTAGGCCTCATCGAGCGGGTGCATCTCCCTGACGGCTGCCACCGCTACCTGCGCACCGCTGACGGTCACCAGCATTTGCTGCTGTGCACCACCTGCGGACTGGTGCAAACCTTTGCCGGGGACGATCTTGACCCGCTGACCGGCAAGGTCGCCAGCGACACGGGTTTTGCCATCAACGAACACTGGCTGCAGTTTTTCGGCACCTGCCCGGACTGCCGCAAGCCCATTTCAACCCTCTCGGAGTCATAGCACAATGCGCCGCCGAACCTCCCTTCTACCAGTAATGTTGCTGGCACTGCTAATCGCTTGCCAACCCATCGCTGCAACACCTGCCGGCGACTTAAAAGTTATTGCCACTACCAGCATCGTCGCCGATGTCGTCCAGCAAATCGGCGGCGACGCCTTCGCTGTTTCGACCCTGCTGCCGCCCAATGCCGAACCGCACAACTTCCAGCCCTCGCCGCGCGATATGGCCATGGTGGCGAATGCCAGCATCATTTTTGCCAACGGCGCTGGCCTGGAAGAATTTCTGCAACCGCTTATCGAAAACGCCGGCGCTAAAGCCCGCGTGATCGAAGTCTCGGATGGGATTCAGTTGCTGGAAGCCCCAGCGGGTGAAGCGGATGGCGAAGATGCGCATACTGGCGACCCGCATACCTGGGTCGATCCCAACAACGTCATGGTGTGGGTCGAAAATATCCGCGTGGCGCTGGTCGAGCTTGACCCGGCGAATGCCGCAATCTACCAGGCTAACGCAGAGCGCTACACAGCCAGTCTAAAAGAGTTGGATAGCTGGGTGGTAGAGCAGGTTGCGCTTATCCCGGCTGCCAACCGTACTCTGGTCACGGATCATCTGGTTTACGGCTATTTTGCCGCGGGCTATGGCTTTGAGCAGATTGGCGCCATCATCCCCGGCTTCAGCACTAGCTCCTCACCCTCGGCACAGGACCTCGCGAAAATTGAGCAAGCCATCCGGGGACATAATGTACGGGCGATCTTTATCAGTGATGCGGTTACTTCAACCCTGGCGCAGCGCGTATCAGACGACACGGGAGTACAACTGGTGCGCCTGTATCATGAATCGTTCTCTGAACCCGGCGGCCCCGCCGCCACCTACCTGGACATGGTTCACTATAACGTTAGCGCAATGGTCGCTGCCTTGAAACCCTAGGCAAGCAGGTGAAGGTAAAAAAATGGCATTTCTTGATCGATTTCGCAATCCCAACCTAACCTTTCTGGCACACCCGCACCCGCATTCCCCAGACAAACCGATTTTAAAGGTGGAGGGGTTGACCGTTGAATACGATTCCGGGGCAGCGCTGGATAATCTGACGTTCGAATTGCAGCGCGGCGAACGGCTGGCCGTCGTCGGCCCAAATGGCGCCGGAAAATCAACGCTGTTCAAGGTGATCGCCGGCGTGCTGCGTCCCAGTCGCGGGCTGGTAGAGGTTGCCGGTCACGAACCAGGCGGGCATATCTGCATCGCCTATGTGCCGCAGCGCACCCAGGTTGACTGGAGCTTCCCTGCCACGGTTGCCGATGTGGTCATGATGGGCCGCACTGGCAAACTGGGGCTGCTGCGCTGGCCCACACACCACGACTGGCAGCTGGTAAAACAGGCATTGGACACCGTCCGACTGCTTGACCTGGCCGACCGGCAGATTCAACAGCTTTCGGGCGGGCAGCAGCAGCGTATGTTTATTGCCCGCGCCCTGGCCCAGGAAGCTGAGTTGATCCTGATGGACGAACCGCTCACGGGCCTGGACTCGCGCGCCCAGGAAGAACTTTTCAGCGTCCTGGAACTACTGCACAGCCAGGGTGTAACCGTGATGGTCGCTTTGCACGACCTGAAGATCGCTGGCGAGCGTTTCGACCGGGTTATGCTGCTCAATCGCCACCTGGTCGGGATCGGATTGGCTGAAACTGTACTTAACCCGGTCCAACTGGTGGATGCCTACGGCAGTCACTTGCGCTTACTGCCCGGGGTTGACGGCACCCTGGCGCTGGGCGACTCCTGCTGCGACGATGGAGAACACGACCATGCTTGAGGTCCTTTTACAACCACTGCAATATCCCTTCATGCTGCGCGGCATGGCAGCGGCAGTATTAGTCGGCATCGTATGCGCCGTGCTTGGCGCGTATGTCGTGCTGCGCGGCATGGCCTTCTTTGGCGACGCACTGGCGCATGCCATCCTGCCCGGACTGGCAGTCGGTTACCTGGTGGGCGGCGGAGCGCGCGAACCGCTCTTCTGGTGGGCCATGGGCACCGCCGTGGTCAGTTCCCTCGGCATTGGCGCGGTCAGCCGAACCGCCCGCATCAAAGAGGATACGGCCATCGGCATCATCTTCGCCGGGATGTTTGCGCTGGGCATTGCGTTAATCTCGTCAGTACGCAGTTACACCGTCGATCTGGCTCATTTTCTGTTTGGCGACGTGTTGGGGGTCAGCACGCAGGATTTACTGCTGACCGCGGTTTTCGGCGGACTCGTTCTGGTAGTGGTTTTCTTGTTTTACAAAGAATTTATGATCCTGGCATTCGACCCGGTGCTGGCGGCTACGCTACGCCTGCCAGCGCGCCTATTGGATAATATTTTGATCGTGCTGATCGCGGTGGCCATAGTGGTTTCACTGCAGACCGTGGGGGTGGCGTTGATGGTAGCCATGCTGGTAACGCCGGCAGCGACTGCGTATCTGCTCACCCGCCGGCTATGGAAAATGATGGCGTTGGCCGCAGCCATCGCGGCAGTGTCGGCAGTGATCGGGCTGTATTTGTCGTATTATTTCAATGTGGCTTCCGGCGCCGCCATCGTACTGACCTGTACTGCGGTATTCGCGATGGTTTGGATCGCTACCAGCCTCAACCGCCGCATACGGGCGGTGGCAAGATAGGCTGTCATTGCCAGACCTCGAAGTGGTCGAAGCAATCTGCGTTGGTCAACCAAAATCCTGCTTACTTCGCGCAGTTTTCGTAGGTTGTATTGAGGGCGATCATCTGCTGCTAGCGGGAAATGGTAAATCGCAGCCCGAAATCCAACATGATTTTGGGTGGTTTGTCATCGAGAGATGGTATTGTTGGGCTTTGGAGCCCCTACCCGTAGCCGCCGTCGCTGGTTGTATAATCATCTGGATCATTCTGCCTACCTTGGAAGGTTAATAGCTGGTTATCAATTTCAGCAACACCTTCCTTTGTATGTACAATTCCATAAACCTTACACTAGCGGAACAATTTCGCTAAGACAACCGGCCTGGGGAAACGTACTGCGTGATCGAAAGGAGTTCGGATATGGCATCAACCAACGATGTGCTCGCAATTGTCCTGGGGGGCGGGCGCGGCACTCGCCTTTACCCGCTGACAGCAGTGCGCTCCAAGCCCGCGGTGCCCATTGCCGGCAAATACCGGTTGATCGATATCCCCATCAGCAACTGCATCAACTCCGGCATCTTTCGCATTGCCGTATTGACCCAGTTCAACTCGGTTTCCTTGCACCGCCATATCACCAACACCTACGTTTTTGACTCCTTTCATACCGGCTGGGTGCAAATCTGGGCAGCCGAACAGACTATCTCCAGCGCTGCCTGGTATCAGGGCACCGCCGACGCGGTCCGCAAGCAGTTGTTTGAAATCCGCTCGACTCGCGCCCCGTATGTGCTGATCCTGGCCGGCGACCACTTGTACACCATGGATTTCAAACCCATGTTCGATTTTCACATTCAAAACAAAGCGGATATCACCGTGGCGGTTCAACCAGTGGCGCGCTCCGATGCCGGGCGTTTTGGCATCCTCAAACGTAATTCAGACCGTCGCCTGACCAATTTTGCCGAAAAGCCGAAAGATCCTCAGGTTCTGGCAGAAATGATGTCAAGCGAAGATCCGCAAAAGCCGTTCCTTGGCTCCATGGGAATTTACCTGTTCAACACGAAAACTCTGGTGGAAATGCTGGAGTCAAATCTTGGTTTCGATGATTTTGGCGGCGATGTGATTCCGCATGCCATACAAAATGCGAATGTTTTTGGTTATGATTTTGAGGGCTATTGGGAGGACATCGGAACGATCCGCTCGTTCTATGACACCAACCTGGCTTTGACCATGCCGGATTCACCCTTCAATATGTATGATTCAACCCGGCCGATTTATTCGCATGGACGCTACCTGCCCGGCTCGATTGTACAAAATTCGCTGTTGGAAAATGTCCTGTTGGCGGAAGGCTGCCGGATCAATCTGGCAGAGATTCGGCATTCCATCATCGGACTGCGCAGTATCATCCAGAGCGGGGTGAAAATTACCGATACGGTGATGATGGGCGCTGATTATTATGTCAAAAAAGCCGGCAGCGACACGATTTCTCCCGAACCGGGTTTTATTCCTTTAGGCATTGGCAAGAATTCGCAAATAGGCGGAGCCATACTGGATAAAAATGTGCAAATTGGCGAGAATGTCATCATCCAACCCTACCCGCGCGGAACCGAGTTAGACCTGCCATTGTGCGTGGTGCGGGATGGGATTGTGGTAATCGCTAAAAATACCGTTATCCCGGATGGAACTGTAATTGGCCCAGAAGGCAGCTGAAACAAGGCGTTTCCCGCGGTTTTACAATCTATGTGAGTAGACAGGCGCATTAACTTCCCTGCAGCTACCTTAACCAGTACCCTGAACCGGCATTCCTATGCATCTGGAGATCGAATGATTAATCAAAATCCTCCGTTGAACAAGCCCGCCGACAACCCGAGCATTTCCGTCACCTGGCATTCTTTGAGCGCGCAGGATGTTCTCAACCAACTGGAGTCGGAACAAAACCGCGGCTTGACCGCGGCGGAAGCTGCCCGTCGCCTGGAGAAGTACGGACCCAATGCGTTAACCGAACCTCCGCACACCACTTTCCTGCAAATGGTTTTGCGGCAGTTGAACGACTTCGTGGTGCTGCTGCTCATCGTCGCCGCGGTTATTTCCACTATCGTCTCAGCCGTCGAACACGAGCCCTATATCGAGTCGATCGCCATTCTGGCGATCGTTGTGTTGAACGCGGTGCTCGGAGTAATTCAGGAGAGCCGGGCTGAACAGGCGTTGGCAGCGCTCAAAAAACTGGCTGCGCCCGACGCCCAGGTGCTGCGGGACGGGCGCCGTATCTCGATTCCGGCGCACGAACTGGTACCTGGTGATATCGTTTTCCTCGAAGCCGGCAATTTCATTCCGGCCGATTTGCGCCTGATGGAAGCGGTAAACCTGCGGGTGGAAGAAGCTGCCCTGACGGGCGAGTCGATGCCGGTGGAGAAAAACGCTGTTGCCATTGTGGATGCAGAGAGTTCCCTTGGCGATCGTAAAAACACAGCCTTTATGGGCACACTGGCATCCTACGGCCGCGGACGCGGCGCAGTGGTAGCTACCGGGATGCGCACACAGCTTGGCATGATCGCCACCATGCTGCAATCCGTTGAAATGGAAGAAACGCCATTGCAACGTCGGCTCCAGCAATTGGGAAAAACATTGGGTTGGGCAGCTCTGATCATCTGCGGGTTGGTTTTCGTCGCCGGCATCCTCCAGGGCGGGCCGATTTTGCAGATGTTTATGGTCGCAGTCAGTCTGGCGATCGCTGCCGTACCCGAGGGTTTGCCCGCCATCGTAACCATCAGCCTGGCGCTGGGAATGCGCGAGATGGTAAAACGCCACGCGCTCATCCGGCGGCTATCCTCAGTGGAAACGCTCGGCTCGGCAACCGTCATTTGCTCAGATAAAACCGGGACGCTGACCCAGAATGTGATGACGGTCACCCGACTGTGGGTGGATGGGCAAGACATTGAGATATCCGGCACGGGGTACTCCGCCGACGGCGATTTCCGTCTGGACGGGAAGCGAATCGACCTGGATCAATTCCCGGCTGCCCGCACTGCTCTGTGGGTCGGCACGCTGAATAACGACGCCGAGCTGGAACGCATCGAAGGTGAAAACGGCCGCTCCAGTTTCCGCATCATCGGTGACCCAACCGAAGGGTCCATCCTGATTGCGGCAGCCAAAGCCGGGGCGCTCCCGGAAGAACTCAACCAGGCTTACCCGCGCGAACGCGAAATCCCCTTCGATTCGGATCGCAAGCGCATGGTCACAGTGCACGGCGTCAAAGACCCGCGCCTGGAAGACTTATCGCCCTTCAGCGACGGCAACCATCCGGAATTCACGGTGGTGGTCAAGGGCGCGCCGGATGTGGTGCTCAAATTATGTTCCAGCTACCAGACCACTGCAGATAGGCCTGCTCCGCTGGATGATGTTCAGCGCAGCAAAATTATCTCAGCCAATGAAGTCCTGACGCAAGGTGCTTTGCGCGTGCTGGGCATGGCCTATCGCGTGCTGCCTGAAATGCCCGAAAAGCTCGACCAGGCGCAATTGGAGGAGAATCTTATCTTTGTTGGTTTGGTCGGCATGATCGACCCGGCCAGGCCTGAAGTGCAGCCCGCGTTGGATAAAGCTGCCCGGGCAGGTATCCGCACCATTATGATCACCGGCGATTATCCCAACACCGCCCGGGCTATCGCGGAGAGCATTCATCTTTTGCAACCGGGTCACCAGGTGCTGGCAGGCGCACAACTGGATGAATTGGATGATCCAGCCTTGCAGGAAGCGGTGCAGCACACCGACGTCTTCGCCCGGGTCTCGCCAGAGCATAAAATGCGCATCGTCGATGCACTCAAGGCCAACGGCGAGGTGGTTGCCATGACCGGCGATGGCGTAAACGACGCACCGGCGATTAAACGCGCGGATATTGGCGTGGCCATGGGCATCACCGGTACTGATGTGGCCAAAGGTACCGCTGACATGGTGTTGACCGATGATAATTACGCCAGCATCGTCTCGGCGGTGGAGCAGGGCCGCATCATCTACGCCAACATTCGCAAATTTGTCTATTACCTGATCTCCTGCAACCTGGCAGAGATCCTGATCATCTTCCTGCCGACCGCCTTTGGCCGCCTGCTCTTCCCGAATGCCGAACGGGCAGTGCTTTCACCGCTGGCGCCCATTCAACTGTTGTGGCTCAACTTGATCACGGACGGCGCTCCGGCGCTGGCTCTGGGCACCGAAAAAGGCGACCCGGATACGATGGAGCAGCAGCCGCGTCCGCCCAAAGAACCGATTATCAATAAGTCCATGCGGCTGGGTGTCGCCATCCAGACCGTCGCCATTACGGCCGTGACGCTCACTGCGTATGCCATCGGCCTGCTGCACAACGAAATTTACGCCGAAACCATGGCTTTCCTGACGCTGTCGCTTTCAGAATTGCTGCGGGCTTTCACCGCGCGCTCTGAGCATTACCCGATCTTAAAAATTGGCCTGTTCACCAATAAATGGATGAACCTGGCGGTGCTTTTCTCGCTGGTGTTGTTGATGTTGGTGGTGTACGTGCCATTCTTGAACCCCATCTTCAGCACCGTGCCGCTCACCTGGATCGAGTGGCGCTTTATCATCCCCTTATTAATTATCCCCTCTTTGGCAGCTGAATTAGGTAAATACATCACCACCAACCGCGCCCGCCGCAAACTGGCTGCCTACTAGGTCAGCAGCTGTACTCTTTTAAATGATCAAAGGGCGAGAATCTCTCGCCCTTTGTCCTTTTTTATCGCATCCTAAACACTGCAGAGGTTATCGTTCTTGAATTCATTGCCTAATCGGCAATCCTCCTGATCGTTTAGGGTAAGGTTGTCAGGGTTATCGGTAGGGTAGGCTTACCAATTACCGCCCATACCGCCGCCCATCCCGCCGCGCATGCCGCCGTGACCGCCGCGCATCCCGCCGCCCATGCCGAAGCCGCGTCCGCCCATGAAGCCGTTGGTTTCAAGGTTGGCCAGCAAGGCATCTGCCTGAGCCTGGGTGATGGTGCCAGCTTTCAGGGCATCGTTGATGGCCTGTTCATAAGCTGCGGTCATGCCGGTTTTGAAGGCATCCGAGTTGCGCAGCGCCTGTTGTCCCAGGATCAGGTCAGCCTGTTCCTGCGTCAGGTCGCCGGCTGCCACAGCATCCGCGATGGCGGTCGTGCGCGCCGTGGTGGTTGCAGCCTGGAGTTTATCGGTGCTGATGCCCAGAGCTTCCGCCAACAAAGCCTGGAAGTCGATATCGCCGGCGCTCATAAACCCGCCCAGGTGCATGCCAAAGAATCCTGTTCCGCGCTCTTTTATGAGATCGGCCTGGGTCTGGGTGATCAAATCTGCTGCCACGGCCTGTTCCAACGCCTTATCGGTAGCAGTTTGATAGGCGGCCTGCAACTCGTCCACGCTGACGCCCAACGCTTCCGCCAGACTCTCTTGCGTGACGCCGTAACCACCGCGTCCGCGTTCCATCATGCCATACATGCCAGTGACCGGGGTCGTATCGGCGCTAACGGTCTTGATCGCGCTGATGCCGAAGAAAACGCCTGCCACCAGTACTCCTGCAGCCAGGAGGGAAAGCCATACTTTTTTACTCATAAATGTTCTCCTTGTTTGTTTGAGTAAGTTTGATCCCGTTTGGATCTTCCTTAGGATAGCAGGGCGGTATTTAGTTTTTATTTAGATTTGGTTACTTTGTGATGAATTCTTTAAGTAGTTTCGAATGGTATTGGTGCAGAGTTGGGATCTTTATCCTGCGCCAATCCAATAAAGGTCCACACGCCTGGTTGCAGGCGTCTAGCATTCTTCAGCGGGGGTGGTTTCCATGCCGACCCGTAATCGCTGCCGGCTTAGCTGTAGGGCGAGGCTATGGCATTCTCGCCGGTCTGGGATGACTTTGTTCTCGCCCTCCCCCTGTCAACCCCGAACGATGAACTTCACCGCGCCAGGGTTTTGGCCATTTCGTATTGGTCCATGGGCAGCGATTTGCGTTTTGAGAACACATGGCTGAATGGCACCGCTTCAACCGAGCCGCCATTTAACCCGGTCATTACCCCGGTCTTGCCTTCCACCAGGTACTCAACGGCTTTGGTGCCAAACCGCGAGGCCAGCAACCGGTCAAACGCCGATGGCTTACCGCCGCGTTGAATGTGTCCTAAAATGGTCACCCGGGTGGAGAATCCCATTTCCATCGAATTGATCCTCTCAGCCAGTTCGCTGATAGGCGGTTTGACGCCTTCGGCAACCACCACAATGCAGTGACTCTTGCCGCGGCGGTATGCGGCCTCCATCACCTGGCCAACCTGTTCAACATCCGTTTCCACCTCCGGCACCAACACCAGTTCAGCGCCGGTGACAATGCCGGCTTGCATCGCCAGGTAACCTGATTCACGCCCCATGGTCTCAACCAGAAAGGCGCGGTTGTGCGAGGAGGCGGTATCACGCAGTTTGTCGATGGCATCCACGATGGTGTTCAAGGCAGTATCCACCCCGATGCACATATCGGTGCCAAAAATATCGTTGTCGATGCTGGCGGGCACGCCGACCACCGCGATGCCGCGATCCACCAGTTGTTGAGCCCCATGCATACTGCCGTCACCGCCAATCACCACCAGCCCGTCGATGGCTGCGTCATTGATCGAGCGGATCGATTCCCGCTGGTATTTCTGGTCCATGAAATCTTTGCAGCGTGCGGTCCGTAGGATGGTTCCGCCGCGCTGCAGGATCCCACCAACGTCGCGTGGGCCCATCGGGTGGAAGCGTCCGTTGATCAGGCCTTCAAACCCGTCCTCAACCCCAATCACCTGCAAACCGCGCGCCAGGCCAGCCCGCACAACTGCCCGGATACATGGATTCATCCCCGGCGCGTCGCCACCTGAAGTTAACAAGCCAATCGTCTTAATGGAACGGCTTTCAGCCATCGATATGTATGCTCAACTTTTCTAAAGTAGTTTGATGGTTTCGACCAGCACGCTGCCCTCGCCCACCATGGCCGTCAAAGTGCGCAGCAGCTCGGTGCTGATGCCGGTGGTCTCGTTTGGAAATTCCATCAGGTAACGGCTGCCGCCTTCAAAAACCATCAGCGCAAATTTGTCGCGCCCCGGCGCGGATCGCAACACACCGTGCACCCGGCGCACCCGCAGCACATCCCGATGTTTATCACCGGTTGACCGTAAAATCACTTTGACCATTCGGATTTCACCTGGCGACACTTCGCTGCTAAGTACCGGAGCCACCAGATAATTCATCGGCGGATAATGCACCAGCGGCTCGGAGATCTTCACCGGGGGCGGCTTGATCGGGAGCGTTGCCGCCTCGGTCACAGCCGCAGACTTTTCAGACACAGGTTGTGGCATTGCCGGGGCAGCTTCTTCGGTTACGGGTGCAACTGGTTGGACGACCATATGCTCAGCCTGGTCCGGTTGAATTGAACCCGAATCAAATGCGCCAGCACTCAGCAGGTGCCAGTCATCCGGAAATTCGGGGGGCGGCGGCATATCATCCCATTCCATCCGTTTGGCCGGTTCGTGTCGTTCAGACGGTCGGGAAATCTCCGGTGCATGGTTTTGAATAGCGAGATCTAATTCATCCGCAGGCAGGTTGTTTTCCTCGTCCGGCAGGTAGCTCAAGTAAGGATCGACCTCGCGGCCGGTTGTTTGCCCTTCCGCATCGAGGAACACCTCGGTCAGCCGGTCCACCAGGACTTTGGGGTCGCCGGATTCATTATCAAGTGAGCCGTCGGCCTGGAGCACCCGGTCCATCACTACCAGACCGGCATACTGCGCCCAGGCGCGCGGGAAAACCACCAGCTCAACCACGCCCTGAACATCCTCCAGGGTGACGAAACCCATCATGTCGCCCTTTTTCGTTTGATGACTGCGGAAGCGTGTCACCATACCGGCAACGGTCACTTTCTCCTTATGCGCCAGTTCTGGCAGCGCGCTCGAAAAGTGCGTCACCCGCCGCTGCAGGGTCGGCATGTATGCAGTCAGCGGGTGATCCGAAACGTATAAGCCGATTAACTCACGTTCCCATTCCAACTGCTCGCGCCGGTCGAGCGACGGTGTAATGGGCAGGCGGAATTCCTCTTCCACCCCGGCAATGGTGCCGAAGAAGCTCAATTGACCGCTGTTGAGCGCACGGAAATGGCTGGCGCTGACTGAAATAAACTGGTCAAGCCCTTCCAGGATGGCTTTGCGGGGTCCAAAACGATCCAGCGCGCCAACGCGCACCATGCATTCCAGGGAGCGCTTGCCAAGTTTTTGCAAATCAGCGCGGAAAGCCAGATCTTTCAGATCGGTAAAGGGGCCGTCTTTGCGGGCTTCGAGGATGATGTCCACCGGCGCTTGCCCGACATTCTTGACCGCCCCCAACCCAAAGCGGATGGCGGGCGGCTGTCCGTCCCGATCTTCGATCGAGAAGTCATACTGGCTGGAGTTTACGTCCGGCGGTAAAACCTCGATACCCATGCTGCGGCTGTCGGCTACATAAAAGGCCACTTTCTCGATTTCATTTTTCGAGGCAGAAAGCAGCGCGGTCATATACTCAACGGGGTAATGCGTCTTCAGGTAGGCGGTCTGTACGGCAATGACGCCGTAATCGGCGGCATGCGATTTGTTAAAACCGTAGTTGGCGAACTCTTCCCAGTCGGCAAAAATGGCTGAGGCGGTTTCGTGTGAGATACCTTTTTCAGCCGCGCCGGCTATGAATTTTTTACGGTGCTTTTCCAGTTTGTCTTTCTGTTTCTTGGAAATGACCTTGCGCAGTTCATCCGATTCCGGCAGGGTGTAGCCGCCCAGCTCCACCGCGGCGCGCATTAATTGCTCCTGGTAGATGGGGATGCCGAAGGTCTCTTTGAAAATCGGTTCCATTGCCGGCGTGCGGTAGCTGACCTTTTCCTCGCCGTGCATGCGTTTGATGTACTGCGGGATAAAAGCCAGCGGCCCGGGCCGGTAAAGCGCCACCATGGCGATGACGTTCGCCAGGTTGTTAGGCTTCATTTGCATGAGGTAACGTGTCATGCCCGTGCCTTCCAATTGAAAGACGCCGGCGGTGTGCCCCGATCCCAGGAATTCGAAGGTTTCAGGGTCATCAATCGGGATGTTATCCAGGTTCAGCTTCACCCCGCGACGCTTTTCGATCAAGTCGCAGGCGCGCTGCATGATCGTCAGGGTTGCCAGGCCCAGGAAATCAACCTTGAGCAGGCCCAGCGACTCGATGATCGACATTTCGAACTGGGTGACCGTTTTAATCGGCGACTCTTCCGAGCCGCTGGTTGGCCGGTGCAGTGGGATGTAATCCAGGATCGGCCGGTCGGTAATGATCACGCCCGCAGCGTGCGTCCCGGCGCTGCGTACCGCGCCTTCCATGTGCCCGGCGGTGTCGATCAGCTCTTTCAAATACGGCGTCGAATTATAGATATTCTTTAATTCCGGCGTCGCTTCCACCGCCTCGGCAATGGTCATGGGCTTGCTGGGGATGTTCGGCACCAGCTTACTGACGCGGTCCACTTCGTTGAGCGGAATATCCATCACCCGGCCGACATCGCGAATGGCACCGCGGGCGCCCATCGTGCCAAAGGTGATGATCTGTGCCACCCGGTCGTTGCCGTATTTCTGCGCGGTGTATTCCATCATGTGCGCACGCATATCATCCTGGAAGTCCAGGTCGATATCCGGCATCGAAATGCGCCCAGGGTTGAGGAAACGTTCAAAAATAAGGCCGTGGCTGACCGGTTCAACGATGGTGATATCCAGTGTATACGCCACCATCGATCCAGCGGCTGACCCGCGTGCGTTGTACCAGATACCGTTGGCGCGGGCATGTTGGCACAAATCCCACACAATCAGGAAGTAGGCGTCGAAGCCCATCTCATGAATGACCTGCAGCTCATATTCCAGCCGGGTGCGGATTTCCGGGTCTGCAGCGTGCGAGCCGTAGCGTTCCAGAAGGCCTCGTTCGCATAATTCGCGCAAATAGGTCTGTGAAGTATGGCCCTGCGGGACTTCGAATAGCGGCAGGTGGTATCCCTGGCTGGAAAGATCAACATTGGCGCGTTCTGCAATCAACACTGTGTTGGAAAGCGCCTCAGGCACTTCAGCAAACAACTGCGCCATCTCGTCCGGTGTCCGCAGGTAGTAGGTATCATCCGACATGCGGAAGCGGTTCGGTTCGGTGATCAATGAACCGGTCTGGATTGCCAACAGAATATCCTGGTAGCGCCAATCTTCCGGATTAATGTAGTGCACATCATTGGTGGCGACATAACGCGCCTGGTAGCGCGGACCAAGGCTCAACAGCGCCTTGTTGATGGTCTGCAATTCGGGAATGTTGTGCTGTTGAAGTTCGAGGAAGAAGTTGTCCGGTCCGAAAATGTCGTAGTACCAGTCCAGCTTCTGGCGAGCGGCATCGGGGCCTTTTTCCTTGATAGTACGCGGAATTTCAGCCGCCATGCAGCCCGAAGTGGCGATTAATCCTTCTGCGTGGGTTGCCAGGAAGTCGTGGTCGATGCGCGGGAAGTAGTAAAAACCGTCCAACTGGGCCGCGCTGGCAATTTTGAGCAAATTGCGATAACCGGTGTCATTTTCTGCCAGCAGCAGCAAATGCGACGAGGTTTTATCCAGCTTCCCATCACGGTCTTGCATGCCGCGCGCTGCCATGTAAGCTTCCAGCCCGATAATCGGTTTCACGCCGGCGGCCCTGGCGGTGTTGAAGAACTCGATTACCCCAAACATGGTGCCGTGGTCGGTGATGGCAACCGCGGGCATGTTCATGTCTTTCACGCGTTGGATCAGCTTCTTAATATTGGAGAAGCCGTCTAGCAGCGAGTACTGGGTGTGAACATGCAGGTGGGCGAAAGTCATAAGGCAGTCAATGTTAAATAAATACCGGACAGGGCAATGTCAGGTTGAAATGATTATAGCATGTCTAAACCGGCTGCCAGACGGAACCGGTCTTAAAATTTTTGGGCAAGCCAATTTTGTTAAGATTAAAAGTGACGGTTGTCATGGCAAGGAACGAAGTCCTCTACCCCATCGCTTCTTTCTGTCATTACGAGGCACGAAGCAATCCACGACAATCTAACAATACGCCATTTCGGCAGCAGCTTTCTCTGTTATCCAGGCGTTGCACGGTGATTTATTAATGCTCGTATAACGTGCGGCGCGAAGCATTCCTTTTCCCCCTGCCAGCCATACTGTTGCCCCGGCTCAGATTGCTTCGTGC